>CAZSLS010000096.1:0-23191 GCA_964607575.1 uncultured Planctomycetaceae bacterium
CGATAGCCGCAGGCTGGACGGTGGGCGAGAAGGATACCTATATCCTCAAAGGCGACCGGGAAGGTGAAACGTATGAACCGCGTTTCACGTTTCACCCTGTCCGCTACGTGCGCGTGGAAGGGCTCGAAGGAAGACCCTCGCTCGATACGCTGCAGGGTCGGGAGGTCTACACCGATGTCGACATGCACGGCCGGTTCACCTGCTCCAACGAGCTTCTGAACCGGATCCACGGAAACATTCAACGTTCACTGAAGGTCGCCCTGAAGGGCATCATTATCGACTGCGTGCACAGGGAGCCCATCGCCTACAATGAGCCGTGCGGCATTTTCGGAACCCTTGCAATACGCAAATTCATGCCTGGGCTATGGACCAGGTTTGCCCGTGATATTCAGCTCGGGAGTTCAGACAACGGCGATCTTTCAGATATCGTACCCGTTCTGCCGGGCATGAAGCGAAAGAGCGATGTTTCCCAGAACGCCTCTTATCCAATGCTAATCTGGTATTTGTACGAATGCCATGGCGACCAGCGACTGTTGGAGCAGCATTACCGGAAGGTAAAGGCCTGGGTTGATTTCATAGGACGGGAATTAGCCGATTCCGCTCATATCGTAAAAAAAGGCTGGCTTGGTGAGCACATGCTGCCTAAGAGCGGAGGCGTCCATGGCTGGAGTTTCTCCACCAAAGTAACGCCAAGGGAGTTTATCTGGACCTGCTATTATTATCAGAACGCCAGGGTGCTCGCTGACATGAGCAGGGTGTTGGGCAAGAAGGCCCAAGAGGAACGTTACGCGAAGCTGGCCCGGAATATCCATGCCGTCATCAACAAGACCTGGCTTGATCCCAAGACGGGTCACTATGCGACAAAATCGCAAACTTCCGAAATCTTGGCGCTTGGGCTCGATATTGTTCCTCAAAAGAACGAGCAGCAGCTCATCGAGAACATTGCCGCAACTATCAGCAAGAATGGCGGTAGAATGCGTGTGGGGCACGTGGGCCTGCCCGGCTTCATGGAGTCGCTGGTTGACCACGGTCTTGGCGATGTGGTCTACAAAGCGGTGAACACCACCGAATTCCCCGGATGGGGTTACATGATTTCCAAGGGCGCGACCACGGTGTGGGAAGGCTGGAGTCTAAGCACGAAGGTGGAAGAATGGAATAATCACGTCTATCACGCCGAAGAGAGCATGATCTTTCTGGCCGGTGTCAGCAGATTCTTCTATGACAGTATCGTCGGCATACAGGAGCCCAGTTTCTATGGCGCCCGAGAGTTCAAACCGGGTTACGGTCATATTCGCATCAAGCCCCATGTGCTCGGAGACCTGACGTACGCCAGCGCTTCGATAAAGACTGTCAGAGGCGTCATATCATCGAGCTGGAAGAAGACGGATGCTTCCCTTACTCTGGAAGTCACGATACCCGCCAACGCAACGGCCCGGGTAAGTGTGCCTGCGCTCGGTCTGAAGAAGTTTACAATTACCGAAGGCCGGAAGGTTGTCTGGAAGGGCGGTTCGTACGTTAAAGGAACAAAAGGAATCACCGCCGCCATGCGGGACGGCGACTGGGTCACCTTCGACGTCGGCTCTGGAAGCTACCGCTTTGAACTGACGGGAAAATGACGCCACGCAAGGAGATCGCAGGATGATAAGAAACCTCCCGATAACCATGTCGTGAGGAAGCACAATAGACGGCTGTGCGTCATGCTTGAGTGAAACGAGATGATTATGTAGATCCCCCCGGAATGCCTCGTCGTATTCTTGATAACGCCAGATGCTCCTCGTACTATCTATCAGCGAATACATTAACTATAGAAAAGGAGTCGTTGTCGTGGCACGAATCTCTACTCTGCAAATATTGGCTGGTCTGATTGTGGCTTGTTCGGTTGTACGCGGGATGGTTGGCGAGGTGAAAAATTACGCAGTCAAGCCGGTCGTCAGTAACGCACAACAACTGTTTCCCCAAGGCCAGGTACGCCTGCTTGACGGACCGTTCAAGACGATGCAGGACGTCGACCAGGCCTATCTCATGCGCCTGGAGCCCGATCGGCTGTTGGCGCTATTTCGTGTCGAGGCCGGTCTGGAACCCAAAGCCAAGCCCTACGCCGGTTGGGAAAGAGCGGCCCAGCCCGGAAAGACATGGTCTCTGGCCGGACACAGCCTCGGACACTACCTCAGCGCGCTGAGCCTTATGCATCGCCTTACCGACGACCACCGTATGAAGGTCCGCATTGAATACATTACGAAAGAGTTGAAAGCCTGTCAGGACAAACGCGGCGACGGGTCGGTGGTGGCGTTCCCTTTCTCGGTAAAGCTGGCGGCCGATATCCGCGCCGGTAAGGTCGAGACGATCGACAAGTACTGGGCTCCGTTCTACACGATACACAAGCAACTTGCCGGACTGCGCGATGCGTGGGTAATGTGCGGTGACAAGACAGCACGCCAGGTGCTGATAGCTCTTACCGACTGGTGCGGGGCGCTGCTGAAGGACCTGCCCCTCGAGCGACGCCAGCGTATGCTCAAGATGGAGCACGGCGGGATGGCCGAAGTGCTGGCCGACGTCTACGCCATCACCGGTGACAAGAAGCATCTCCAATACGCCCGCTTCTACTCGCACCACAAGCTCCTGGACTCGCATGCCGACGGCAAGGACAACCTCACAGGCATGCACGCCAACACCCAGGTTCCCAAGTTCACCGGCTTTCAGAGGATTTACGAGCTGTCGGGCGATGATCGTTTCGGAGCCGCAGCGAAGTTCTTCTGGAAGACAGTTGCGGATAATCGCACCTGGGTCAACGGCGCAAACAGCATACACGAGCATTTTCCCGACCCGAAGTCCATGGGTAAGCTCATCACCAGGGAAGGGGGGCCGGAGACCTGCAACACTTACAACATGTTGCGATTAACCACCGCCCTGCATCGCGCCAAGCCGGCCGCCGCGTATCTCGACTACTACGAAAACGCGCTGTTCAACCACATTCTCGCTTCGCAGGCGCCCTTAGTCGGAGCCGGGGGGTTCGTTTACTATACGCCCCTTCGACCAGGATACGCACGCAGTTACGGGACGGACTTCCGCTCATTCTGGTGCTGCACCGGAACGGGTATGGAGAACCACGCCAGATACCCCGAACTGATCTACTCGAATGATGACCAGGGGCTTTGGGTGAATCTCTTCGTCGCTTCAGAATTGAAGTGGCCCCAGCGCGGGTTGGCGTTGCGCCAGGAAACCCGCTTCCCCTACAAGAGCGCTACTTCGCTGCTGATAACCGCCGCGCCGGACAAACCCGTGAAGATACGGATTCGACATCCGTTCTGGCTGGGCGCGGAGAAGCTCGTGATACGCGTCAACGATAAACCCATTGAGACCGCATCGAAACCGGGCGGTTTCGCCGAATTGAATCGAAAGTGGACCCCCGGCGATCGGGTGCGCGTCGAATTGCCGATGAAGCTTCGCGTCGTGAGACAAGAAAACTGCGCCGGTTGGGTGTCGATCTTCTACGGCCCGATCATGCTGGCCGGAGAGTTGGGCAGCCAGGGCCTGCAACAGAGCGACTACTTCGGCCGATACACACCGATCACAGCCTTTCAGCCGCTGTTCAAAGCGCCCGTGTTCATCGCCAAGAGCGACCAGGAGATACTGTCTCGAATCGCGCCGGTTCGCGGGCGTGCATGTAGTTTCCGCACATCGGGGCTGGTGAAACCCGGGGATGTCACATTGTCGCCTTTCTTCGGCCTCCATTTTCAGAGCTATGCGATCTATTGGCAGTTGAGCGACGCCGAGAGTTGGCAGGCACAGAAACTTGAGCTGGAAAAATCCGAGAAACTTCAGCGCCAACTCGACGCTCGTACTGTTGATCGCGTGCGTATCGGCGAGCAGCAGCCCGAGATCGATCACAATCTCCAGAGCGCCAAATCCGAGAGCGGCGCCGGTCGCAGGGGAAAACACTGGCGTCAAGCCAAAGACGGCGGCTGGTTCAGCTACGAGATGAAACTACCGCCCAAGGGCGTCAAGGCGTCGCTGCGCGCGGTGTACTGGGGCCAGGACCGCGGCCGGAAGTTCGATATTCAGATTGATGGTAAGGTCATCGCCACGCAGAAGTTCGAGGGGGGCAAGAAGGATTACCATGGCGTGGAATACCCGATCGGTCGGGAGCTTACTGCGGGCAAGAAGAAGGTCACGGTTCGCTTCCAGGCGCCCAAGAAAGGAATAGCCGGCGGCGTATTCGATCTGCGAATCGTCACAGTGAAGTAAACCGTCTCTTGGTTTGGGTGTTGTGCGGGCATAAAACTCGCTGGTCCGGCACATCACCGGCGCGTGGCTACGTGCTGCAGGAAGGCGATCGCGTCAGTGCTACGCCGACGAAGATTCAGGGCGCCGCGTTCCCGTTTTTAACCATGGCACAAACTGCAATACAAAACCATGTTTCATTGCCTGTCGCCGATGTGTGACCGGGCGATGTTATGTCGAACGTAGTTGCGCATGACGGTTGTAAGTATCTGTTACAACACATGTAACAATTGCTTAGCAGGAGTCGAGGTGATGTAAGTGTAGAATCTCGCAGGTAGTGCCGGCCGGTGAGTAGGTGAATATGTTGCAACCCGCCAATCCTGTCCAGTGAGCCCGCTGGCACTGTAAGTCTAGCATATGCAGACTGTTCCATTCATAGCGAGACATGACGGTATGATGCCAAGAGTGGATGTGTTGCAACACGCCCTTAGGTTGCGTATATATAACGAGTTAGAGCCGATATGCCCAGATAGAGCCTATCAAAGCCCATCACGCCGCCAAACTGCTAATATGTAATATCAACATATAAACATCAAAGATCGCCGCAAGAACAACCAATAACGGCCACGACCAAGACTGTTTTCACCACTGCTTGTCCTGTCGTAGATCCTGTCGTAGATCCTGTCGTAGATCCTGAGCTTGTCGAAGGGAGCAAAGTCGAAGGGATAGCACGGATGCCCGAGCCTTGTTCCGTTGAGCAAGGCGACGACAATTCAGTCACGTTGACTGGGGGCGACCCTGGGGAAGTCATCGTTCGGATCACCACCGATGCCGTGGAGGTGTTGGCTTACGCCGTCGAATGGCACGGCCCTCACACGCCTGTCACAACCGGCGTTCCCGTCGCCATGGTCAGTTTGGATGAGTCGGATCTTGTGGCCGCAGTTTCTGCCGCCGTTTTTCGTTCTAGCCGTTGCCTGCTCCCATGCTCATAAAACACGGGCGAGCACGTTTTACCGTGCTCGCCCGAGAATGATAATCTGCGTGGTCTTACCGTCGGTTGTACAGAACCGGCGGCCGGGTATATTCGGCTTGGCGGTATTGGCTGACAATCACGTTAATGAAACCAACGGTTAACTAAACCGATCGAAGCAACAAGCTCCGCACCATCAAACCTGGAGAAGAGACCTTTTTGCAACCGCAAATTACCAAGTTTCAGTGTTCAGTTACGACCTGCGGCGACGACGGCGAAGTATCGCCAGTCCGCCAAGGGTCAAGAGGCTCATCGTCGCCGGTTCGGGTGTGGGAGTGAACTCCGGCGCCAGCGGCGATCCGCCCGTGCCAAAGCCCCAGTTGCCTCGCATGATCCCAAAGTCGTCAAGGTCTACATCGCCGTCATCGTCGAAGTCGGCTGACTGGCCGGCGCCGACAACTCCGAACTGGTTGGTGAAGATCGCCAGATCCGCGTCGTCAACGATATGATCGCCGGTCGCGTCGCCGGGGGTCGAGACTACAACGCCTGAGGTCGTCACGTTGAGCGACACCAGGAAACCATCGTGCAGCAAGTCTGTTCCAAACGTCCATCCGTCGGGTCCATTGACAATGATGGTGGGCAACGCCACACCGTCGTCGCTGTGCTGACTGATATCAAACAGTGCTATATCCGCGCCAGTGAGCGCCGAACCGCCGCCGTCGATAACGTTAATCGTCAGCGTGTCGCCAAACGTGATGTCGCCGCTCACTATGATTCCGTTGTCTCCCACGCCGAAGGTCCAGTCGAATACGGCTCCGTCGGCCAGAGTCAGGTTGGTTAACTCAGTGTCTTCGTCCCAATCGCCGACCTCTGAAATCCCGCCGCCTGCGGTTAGCGTTCCTGCGACCGTGATCGTAACTATCTGGGGCGATTCATTGACGCCTTCAACATACCTGGTTTCACTGGCCAGGATTTGCGAATCGGCGCCGAGGGTAAGGTTGGTCAGTTGGATGTCGGTCGACGGGCTGGCGATGGTTAGTGTCTTAGAGGCGGCTACTTCGATACCGCCAAGCGTAACGGAGCCTGGGACATTTGCCAGCAGCAGGGTGGAAGTCTCCGTCGCAACGACGGTAGTGCCGGGCAAGTTGACGGGGCTCGAATCGAGTCCCATGGCCGTCCTAACCTCGTCCTGCAACGCCGCAAGGTCCGTTGAGGATAGCTGGTTGTTGTATACATACGTATCACCGATAAGCCCGTTGTAGGTCGGCCAAGGATCGGGGTCATTGCCGCCGATGTTCATGTACTGGGCGTAACCCCTGCCGTTGGCACTCGGGTATAACGCATTGTAAGCGGCGCCCGCCAGATTGCCGTTTCCTGTCCCCATCGATACCGCCGCCTCATCACTTACGCCGCGCCAGAAGACCTCGAAAGCGCCCGTATTATCGACCGAAAGGCTCAACACTCCTGGTTCTTCGGGTAAGATTTTATCCGCAGCACTAGTCCAAATGGGGTTGGCTCCGTTGGCGCCGCTGACCTTGACTTTGATCTGCCCGGTTTCATTCAGCACGCCTATGCACAACTGATCGTAGAAAATATCCACAATCGAGGTCCACGGATTGCCGCTGGCGTGCCGTATGGGATTGATCGCCGTCACGATCGTTGCGCCATCGATCGAGATTGGCGTATCACCATACCCGCCGGCGTCCTGCCTCAGGCGGTCGCTCGTGTCGCGCAGATTCTGCATCCATTTTTCTCCGCCCATTTCCACGACCGTCGGATCTCCGCCCTTCCGTGAGAAGCCGTCCCATGCAGTCACGGATTCGCCCACGGCAGGCAGGTTATTGTGGTCCACAGAGAATATAATGCCATCGGTCGGTGCCGCCGACGGGGCCGACGGGGCCGCTGGGGCCGACGAGATGCCCGCGTCGTAGCCAGCCTCTATGGTCACCGTTCCGCCGGTAAGCGTGAGGGTTCTGGCCGTGTCGACGTTCAGGTTGGCGCCGGACAGCTCGAAAGCGTTGGTGGTGGCGGTGATCTCCAGTACACCAAGCGTAGCTTCGCTTGAGACGACCAGTGCGTTGGTCTTGGTGTCGATCCCGCCATCGTTGACCGTTACAGTCGTGGTCGCCATGTTTCCACCGGTCAGATCCAACTGACCGCCGATTACCTGCAGGTCGCTGACAGTCGCCGCACCGTTGGTTTCCAGGCTTCCGTTGATTGTAACAACTCCGGCGTTGATCGCGCCCTGGGTAATCACCGGTGTGTCGGCGCCAATGGTCACATTACCGCCACCAGTTATATTGCCGGCGATATTCAGTGTGTAATCGTCTGTGGCCTGCACAAGGAGCGTCGTTCCGCTTGTAAGCGTAACGTCGTTGGTTGTTGCATTGCCGAGGGTCACCGTCAGCGGTCCGATGTTGGCTCCGCCGCCGGCTCCCACAGTCAGCGTTCCGCCGGTTGAGGTGATTGGATTGTCAAACGTTGCAGCCGTTGCCGGTGCACTGCTGCTCAGCACAACCTCGCCTCCGTTGATTCCGATCGCGGAGTCGACGCCCAGCGGGTTCGATCCGGATTGTGCGATCAGGCGTCCAGCGCGGACGTCAAACGCGAGCGATCCGGCTCCGATCGTCGGGGCGCTGGGATCGAGGATCAGATCCGCGGCGCCGGTCTTGACGATCGTTGCATTGGCAGCGCCTACGATGAGTCCGCCTGCCTTAGTGTTGCTTTCGGTGTTGAACCCGTTTACGCCGTCAGTCACCGTGGTGTCGGCGAAAATAATGGCGTCGTTGGCTCCGCTGGTTGTCAGTGTTGCCGGGGCGTTGAAGTTCAACGATCCGAAGGTAGCCGTTGAGTCGGTGTTGGCGATGAGGCTGGAGTCGGCGGTGACGACAACGTCAGTGGTGTCCATGACGATCTCGCCAGTGGAAGAAGAGGCAACCCTGAACAGCGTTCCCGAACCCGTGCCAGGGTCGAGCGGGAACACGAAATTCGCTTCGTCCTCGTTGTCGTTTCCGTTAATGTCCATGCCGAACCCGAAGCCTGTAAGGTTGTAGTTCCATCCGTCCCAGCCGCCAGGCCCGTATCCGCCGTCGCCGTTGCGGAAACGGATTTCCACATCGTACCAGCCCGCAAGCCTGTCAATCGTGCCGTGCGTAGTGTCGTTCCATGTGCCGTTGTCGAGCACCGTCTGGCCGTCAATGATAAGCCTCGTTCCGTCGTCGACGGACTCGACGAAAGTGGTCGGGCCTCCGTCCAGGTAGATCTGGCCCTCGTAAACAAGTTGACTGGTGTGATTGCCTGTTTCATCGTTCCAGTGTTCGCCGTTACTGCGGCCGCCCAGCGGGCCCATAACTATGCCGAGGTTACCATCGTTAACGCCGTCGAAGTTGTTGCCGTCCAGATGCGCGCCCAGCAGGCCGGGCGCGAAGCCCGCGGTTACTACGCCGGTGGTCTCGAAGGTTGCGCCATCGAGCTGGATTGTATCCAGGCCCGTGGGCGCTGAGGCCAGTGCGATGTGACCGGCGTTGACATCAATGACTACGCCTGTGCCTATTGTGCTTGTTCCGCTGAAGCTGAGCTTACCGGAGCCGTCTTTGACCAGCGTTCCGCCGTTTGCGATTGAGAGATTCGTTGCCGTGATCTCACCGGATGCGCCGCGGGCGTCGATTGTTGCGATGCCTGCTGTGTTGATCGCGGCGAGCGTTCCGCTGGCTGCCGACAGTGTGCGTCCGCTTCCAATGGCGTATGGGGCGGCCATTGTAATGTTCTTGACGGTGATGTCGGTCGCGTTGGTCAGCGTGCCTTGAACGTTGAGGTCGCCCGTCGAGACGTAAGGCGCAGCAGCAGCGCCCATTGACAGTTCGCCGCCCGAGGCGATTGTAATGTTGTTAGAGGCAATAGCGACGTTGACGTTGTCCATATTGATTGCAGTTTCAATGGTCAGATCGCCGACGTTAAGAGTCGGTTTAGTTATTCCGGGGAGCTCGAAGGTCATATTCGCGGTCGATGCAGCGGCTGCGTTTACGATTCCGGTGGCGCCGATGTGCAGGGCGCCAGCGATGGTGATTTCTTCGGTGATGGTAAGTTCGTTATTGACGTTCAGCGTTCCAGCGCCGTCGATGGCGAGAGTGTACGCTACTCCGGGGGCTGCGGTGGGGGGCTGGAGAGTGATTGTATGCGAGATTGTGACGTCGGAGGTGTCGATGGGAACTGCGTTGGTGTCCCATGATGCCAGATCGTTCCAATCGCCCCCGGCTATGCTGACTATCGTCGCCGTGTCGGGTGGTGCGACGGTATAGGTCGTAAATCCTCCAGCATCAAGTCTTGTTACACCGCCGCCAGCTAGATTCAGGCCGCCAAGACCAAAGATTTTTGCCTCATCTAAGGGATCTATCGTGACAAGATCATCTACACGCTTAATGACAAACATACCAGATCCTACAAGGTTTATACTGGACCCCGCATCGTCTGTGCCATATTGGCACCACTGATCGTATGTTGTTCCCGTCGGGTCGATTCTTAACACGCCACCATCTCCGATTGTGGTGACCATCGGGCCGTCTTTACCACCTACCAATTGGTTTAGACTCACTGTACCATTAGCAATGTCGAGAGTTGATGAACCGCTATCACCATCCTCAACCTTCAACGCACCGATCCGAAGGAAGCCACCACCGTTTACAGTAAGGTGTATGTTCGTCATCTCTTCTGCTTCGTAAGTGTCTTGTGTAAAGCCGTTGTCTCCAGTCCAAGTCTGGGTCTCTCCACTACTTAGTGAAAAAGTATCACCGAAGGCCGGTGCTGCCAATGCCAGGCCTACTACTAACATTATTACTGTTGCATTCTTCATTTTCGGTCCTTTCCTACTTACTCGCTAACGGCCCGATAACCCTCCAGGCACTAAGCCTGGAGAAGAAGGCCAAACACTCGCCACGGACCCTTTCAGGGGCTGCGGCGTCAAGTTGTCTCAATTTGCCGGCAAAAACCTGTCCGTGGTTCGCCAATCGGCTTCCTGTTGGGTCACAGGCTTCCGGCTTCGTCTGAAAAGTCGTAGAACACGTCGAAGATCAATGAACTATACAGTGCTTGTTCTGCGGCGGCGAAGCATCGCCAATCCGCCGATCGTCAGCCCCGAGGCGAGCTCGGGACCTGCCTGCCGGTAGGCAGGTTTCAGCTACTTACGTCGCCTTCGCTTCAACAATGCAGGAAGGCCTGCGGCCAGCATGACAAAAATCGTCGCCCGCCCGGCTGCTTCGTGTTCGACTTCGTTGTTTTCTTGTTCATGTCAGTCATTGATGCGATTCCCCCTTGAACGCATTATCAGTTCTTACACCACCAGCGCAAAACAGATCCAACGCCAACTCCCGCGAGTCATCTTAAAAGCAAAAAGTGCGCCGGCCAGCCGTTGCTGACCGGCGTACTCAAGGAGTCGTCTCTTAACTTTTAACGTTTAACGATTCCTGCGGCGGCGAAGCATCGCCAGTCCGCCAAGTGCCAGCAGACTCATCGTCGCCGGTTCGGGGGTAGTTGAATAGACAACATAATCACCGACTTGTGCAGAGGTTACGGGGTTGGCTCCACCATTACCAATGACCAAGTTAGCGTTCCACAAATCGGCGGCATATGTGCCATCGTTTATCAGTCTAAGCGTACCAGTACCAACAAGGTTGATAGAGGACGTGAAATCCGTTCTAATTTCAAATTCGCCGGCCCATGCGTTAGCACTTGCATCGACTGTCATAGAACTGCCGCTGTTGATTGTAATAGTAGAATCGCCAGCCTTACCAAGAAAGCCTTCATCCACATTTAGGGCAGCAGCGTCTGTGCCATTACCTACAACGACTGTACAGGCACCGTCGCCGTATATCTTGAACTGCTCGATATTAGCAGTTCCATAGATATTCATATCAAAAGTGTAACCCCATTCATCCGCCGCCATGAATTCACCACCCGTCATTGTTCCTCCGACATTTATTGTAATATCAGTATTTCCGTTTTTGGCGATATCACCGTCCTCATCCCAGGTTTCGCCAGATAACACGGTTTTCGATCCGCTAAAGTCGGCGAAGGCCGGTGCTGCCATCGCCAGGCCTACTACTAACATTATTACTGTTGCATTCTTCATTTTCGTCCCTTTCCTACTCTAGTTAACGGCTCAATAACCCATCCAGGCACCAAACCTGGAGAAAAAGGTAAAACATTCGACACTGTCTTGCTTGCTTGTTTCCATGTGACTTCGGCCTGCCTCCTCTCGGGAATTCGTTATCGCCCAGGGAACGTCCCTGAGCCGTGATCCGACTAAAACTAATTGAAGAAATTGAAAAAAACTGTAACCGTTGGTTTTAAAGAGAAAAGCCAACAAGGCTCTCTCCGACACATTTGTCTTCTGCCATGTTCTAAAGACGACTTCGTGTCCAACCTGACGGATACAAGCCTCCAAGTATCTCTCCGATGAACTAAACTACAGCAACTCAAATATCTATCAGCGTGGTAATATTGTACAGCAAACCAGCCCCATGTCATCAAATATAATATAGACACGGTCCGACAATATGTGGACTTTAGACGACAACATGACCTTGTGTTTTATCCGCTATTGGGCTATAGTGTGGGGTAGGGTCGGGTATAACCCTAAAGTCGACAATCAATTATTGCAATCTACAGGCAGGCGCCCGGAGAAAGGCAAGACATGAAGAGCACCAAGCGACGGCGAGTGGCGGTGATGTTGGACGTGTATTGGGAAAAGGTGAATACCTACGAGGGCACTCAGGAATACGCCGCCCAGGCCGGATGGGATTGCACCATCGACCCGTTTGCGGCGCGCACGATGCAGATGTGCCGGGGCGCCAAGCCTTATGATGGGATTATTGGGCGTGCGAAGTCCGATGTGATCTACGACCCGGGTCGCCTCAGCGTGCCGGTGGTCAACCTCCGGCTGAACCTGCCGAGTAACACTTTCCCGAGCGTCTTTCCCGACTTCGAGGCGATTGGCGTGATGGGCGCCAGGCACCTGATCGGCCGCGGTTGTCGCCAGTTAGGATTCTTGGGCTCGTCGGCCGAGGCGGCTACGCGACTGATGCTAAAGGGGTTTCGTTCGGAACTCAAGACTTCTGGGCTGTCCTGCTCGGTGCGTCGGTTCAAAATGCACAATTTGGGCCGTGAGCAAAACTGGCGGGCGCTGACCAGCGGTCTGTCCGAGTGGGTCGATACCTGGTCGACGCCCATCGGTATCTTCAGCATTCTGGATCTCGGTTGTCACTACCTTATACATATCTGCCGCTCCAAGGGCCTGCACGTGCCGCGGGACGTCTCGCTGATCGGCGTGGGCGACAATAGGGTCGTCTGTGAGTCCGCGTCACCGTCGATTACGAGCATCAACCCGGGCTACGTGCAACTCGGCTATCAGGCCGCGGCGCTGTTGGACCGCTTGATGGACGGCGCCGCGCCGCCGGATCAGCCGATTCTGGTCCCGCCGGCGGGATTGATCCAGCGTGAATCGACCGATTCGTACGCCGTGGACGATCCGGTAGTGGCCCGGGCCCTACGTTTCATTTCAGAGCACGGGCACGAACCGATCACGGTTGACGATATAGCCAGGGCGGCGGTGATGACCCGACGCTCGTTGGAACGGCGCTTTCAGAAGATAATGCAGCGAACGATCGGTCAGGAGCTTCTCTACATGCGATTGGAGCGGTCCAAGCGACGGCTTGCCGAGACCGACGAACCATTGAAGCAGGTAGCTGCTGATTCGGGCTTCAACAGCCGGCGGAGTTTCGACCGGGCGTTCATCAGCAACGAAGGGGTCTCGCCAAGCCAATACCGCAAAGAACGCCGCGCGGAAAACTGAACAAATTCCGGTGGAGTCGAGATGTGGCGCGGTGGTTTAGGTTGGCATATCCGTTGGCCGACTCTTTCGATTGTCGGTGTCTCACTGGCCTGACCATGCTCCGTTTCCACACTGATAGGAAATTTGATTCCGCGTGACCGTGCGTCGGAGGCCCGGGGGTGAGGGGTTTGGGGAGAGTCGGAGCTTTCGGCGCTCGCTTGGCGCCCCGCGTCAGCCCTGTTCACCACCTAGAGCATCTGTTTGGCCCGTTTCGCCCGTTCGTTGAGGCCCGGGGACCGTCCCCAAGCTCACTTCTGGTAGTATGATAGCGATCAGAACAAGACCCCAGTGGCGCCAAGCTCGGTGATTCATGTTCGCTTTTCCACCAACTCGAAATCAAACGCATAAAGCTTCGCGCTGCGGAGCGTGAACTTCAGCTTGACCGTTTTCCCTTTGAGTTTCGACATATCCCATTTCGGCGTCAACCGCAACTCGTCGACGCCCTTGGATGTCGATGAGAAACCAGTGATCGCCTCACCGCTTTCATCGAGCAGTTCAACCCGCACCCAACCGTCTTTAGCATCAACATTCACTTCCGGCCTGTCGCCTTCGAGTTTGAACGGTTTAGTAACGATCGTTCCGTTCTTCTCTCCGGCCGACAGACACACAAACCCGTCCAGCCGCAGCTTGGCCAGTCCGATGTTCAGGTGGCGCCCTTTGCTATAGTGACGCTCGTCCATACCGCCGTAGTAAATCCAATGCTCATCTTTCCAGGTGATGATCTGCGCAGGCGGCTTGACTCCGTCCTTGTCGAAACTCCCGGCCGGTCCGCGCGGCACGAGCGCCTTGCGAGCGTATATCCAGCTCTTGTCGAAGTTCATTCCGTCGCGACTGACGCCAATGTAGAAATCCATATAATCTTCATCGTGGCGTGTCTTGTAGTCGAACCCGTCGAAGGACTCCGATTGGTCCATCGTGTAAACATCCATAAGCCCGAAGTAGACTCCTTCGTAAATCCACATTGTCATCCCGTTGAGCTGCAGGCGAGGCTTGCCCCAGCGGTTTTTCTCCTTCCTGGGATCATCCACGCATATCTTGTCGATAACGGTCTTCCACGCCGTGGGATGTTTCTTCAGGTCGCCTCCGGCAGTGTGGGTCATTATGCGCGTCGAGCGACTCTCGCTCACCCCGGCCACTCCGCCCAGGTCCGTACGGGTCAGCAAACGATAGGATTTGGAGATCGGGTCCCACAGGAGTTGGTTATGAGTATCCGCAGCTCGATGAGAGACGGGTTTACCGCCATTGTAGTTAGACCAATGAATACCGTCGGACGAATAGCAGATCGCGACACGACAACCGCGGTCGGCGAAGTCGGCGGCGCCCTTGTACTTCTCGGCATGTCCCCACCGAAGCGTCGGATCGACGGTGCAACTGAAGCCCTGGCTGAGGTGGACGATGTTGTTCTTCCCACCTTTTCCCACCAGCGGCTTGGTCCAGTGGATTCCGTCTTTGGACTCCGCGTAGCCGACTCCGCTGAATCGGTAAGCCATGTACCACATCTGAAACTTGCCCGTCTTCTCGTTGCGAAACACGCTCGTGTAGTACCCGAAATCCAACCCCACCGGCGTGCGGTCGGGCTTTTTCCAGGAAGGATGAAAGTCCGTGTCCAGAGACGGTTTGAGCACTATCCCGACTTTCTTAACCTTGCCCAACTCGCGCGTGACGTTCTCTTTCGATTCAATAACGTAATCGTCAACCAGCAACTGCTTCTGCAAACCGACCGTCGCAGCCTGGGCGCCACAGACGGTAATCAAGGCGCCAACCAACAGAATCCTACACCGTAAATGGAATTGCATAATCGAGCCCTTTCGCCCTTAAGTTCCACCAAAAACGCACTCAGAGACTATCCGATACCGCAAAACCGAGCAAGCCGAAAGGGCGAAGACCCCTCACCCCCGGGCCTCCGACGCACGCCCGCGCGGAATCAAATTTCCTATCAGTGACGCACGCCCGCCCGGCATTAGTTCGCAGAGCAACTGGACGGTGTCGGAGCCGCTGACCTTCTTGTCGAGATCCCATCGTTGTTTATCTTCACGCCAGTACATACAGCGATAGATGCCCGCTAGGATGCTCCGCACTTCAGGCTCGGCCAAGGAACCCAAACTCGCCGATGCCAAGCTCGTAGCTACGCCAGCCAAGGGCAAGGGCTTACCGATGAAAAGCTACCGTAGGATCGATGTTACGGATTGGAACAACGATGGCAAACTCGACCTGCTGGTCGGGATCTCGGATGGGAGCAAACACAACGTGTGGCTGTTCCTGGGCAAGTAACACCTTTAAACATCTTATATGTACAATGCTCGTGTGCGAGTTCTTGGCCATGTTACTCATTCTGGGTTGTATTTCGGAATGTGGCATAGTAGGCGGGGTCCCCCATACTCAACACATTTACCTAATAATATGTGGAATCCTCTTCAGAGGTCATTGTTACACCAAAAAGCACGCTGCGATGTGGCGAGTTGATTTGTTTTGAACATGCTGCCGGATTCCAGCAATGGCAATTCAAACGATACGGCGCATAGTGCATAGCGTTTTGCAACATCCTTCTAATCAAGTCGTTACGGCTTGGTGGTTTGTCGGTCTGCGAACTTGCCATCTCACTTAATCGGCACTAGCCACCTATGTCAATGCCCATGGAATCAAGAAAGGCCCTGCCCTTCAACGTTTCGGGGCGTGAATGCCCCAACTCCCCGAGAAAGGCCGAAGCGAAGGTTTGGGCGTCTGTGGGTGTTCCACCGCGAACGGGAACCCGCATCCTATGGGCCACGTCTCGCGGCATGTTGGCGAAGTTTGATAGGATTAGGACTCCGCGGCTTCTAGTCAGGGCGACGAAGAAGAGACGCCTCTGCTCCTCAATGAATCGCTGCTGCTCGACGGGGCTAAGGTGGTCAGGGATGATCGCGGGAATCATGCCCCTAGTGCAACCAAGAACGACGACCATGTCGGCCGTTAATCCCTTAGATTTGTGGAGACTTATGACACGCACGTACTCTACATCCGTTGGCAGTTCCGGTTGAATTGCCCGCGTTCGCAAGTCGGCGAGTAGGCTCTTCGGATCGATCGGATCGCCATCTTCATCTTCCGCCTGTGCCTGTCGGAAGGGTTCAGCCCAAGCCTCACTCTCCGGAAACAGCGCGTCGATGAGTTCTTGCCCACAGACATCAGCTAACTCGATAAGCCGGGTCTGCAGGTCGGCGTAGCGGGAGGCAAGAGGCGTAGTGTGAGGGATTCTGATCTTCCCGGCAACTAGTTGGCCAAGGGCTTCGTGCGGCTCCACATTATTGCTAAGGCAGTGCGATCGAAGGCGAGTCCATGCCGGCGACTGGAGAGAGTTAGTGCCGAAACCACACCAGCAGCGGAGGGACACTACGTCTTCGGGACTGGCAAGGAGGTTCAGTAGCGTGAACGCCTGTTGCGATCTGCTGGCGCCCAGATCTTGCGGCCTACCATCGAAGACCTCCTCGTTGAAGAAGCTGTGTGCGGGTGTTCCGAATTCGTTGAGGGCATCGCGTACTGCATAGCCTATCTGTCTGCGAGGCGCGAGTATCAGGACGCGGCCAGGCGCCACATCCCCTCGCTTAACTCGTTCGTGGATAGTAAGGGCGATCCCGACGGCTTCCTGCTTCATGTCTCGCCACTGCACAACGGCTACTTCGCCTTCTGGACACCCTTTGTGGCATGTGAGGGTACGTGGCGATCGGATTGCGTTGTGTGCAATGAGCGAGTTAGCCATGTCCACAATGATCTGGGGGCACCGTCGGCATTCGAGAAGATCTTGGTCGTGGGTCCCTGGGTGGGTCGTTGGGAACTCGGCGATCCCTTCGGGATGCGCGAATTTGAAGGAGTAGATAGACTGATCCTCGTCGCCTACAATCGTTAGGTCACCATCACCGGTCAGTAGGTCCAGAATTATCTGCTCAGCCCTGTTCAGATCTTGGTATTCATCGACGAGGACGTGGTCGAAGGCGTGTCGGTCCTGGGACTCGGGATTGTCGCGAAGGTAACGGACTGCTTCCGGCACCAGTTCCCCGATTAGCATGCATCTGTGGAAACGCAGCCAAGATAGTAGCCCGTTCTGGAAGGTGCGGTCGGTTTCTTCGTGAGGCCATCCAGGATCATCGGTTTGAAGTCGTGCCCAAGCGGCGTTGAAGGCTTGAAGGGACTTTTTGCACTTCCTTATTCCTCCCATGCCCTCGTGTTGCAAGTCCTGAAGCATGAAACGCGATTCAAAGTCCAACAGAGGTCGGGGTACGCGGCCGGTGGTTTGTAGCACTTCGCCACGCGACAGAAGTCCAAAGCAGTAGGCGTGGAGTGTTCCGGCCCAGATATTTTCCGCGCCAGGGACACCGAGCCCTGCGATTTCGCCAGCGAGATCAGATGCCGCAGTCCGCGTGAAGGTGCAGACGAGCAGGCGTTTGGGTTCACGGATCCTGTTTCGAGCAGCCGTGTGACTCGACGCATGAGCGCGAACGTCTTTCCGGTTCCAGGACCAGCCACTACGCGTAGTGGAGTGTCATCCGTTCTAGCAATGGCCAGGTGCGGTCCCGTCAAGTCTTTGTCCCACTTCACGCTCATTCTCCTTCTATAATACCATCCGCCCATCTTCAACATGGCATACGCCCATAACGGTTACGGGGAGGTAAGTGTTATTATCCGTGCGTATATGGGTTTGTCAACGAAGTCGTGGTGGCAAGTGATCCTATCGGGCGTTCGTTGTTGGGGCATGATTGTGCTATGGGATTTCACTCGACTCGAAGCCAATGCTATTCTGATGTCCATAGTGTGGTCAGTGGCCGGGCGTGCTTGTGGTAGCTTAATTTTGCCCCCAAAAGAGCTATAAACAAGCGAAGAGGATTTAGCATTTCTTCTTGTCTGTCTTGTTGGTTTTCCAGCGTGCTTGTTTGGATTGCCAGCCGTTCGATCGTATGGAGGGGATCGGATTCACACTTTGAACTACCGCGAAAGGAGGTGGTGCTTATCAGAAGAGATACCGAAGCTGTCGCCGTACTTGGCCTGGGGATGGGGGTGTTGGCCGTGTTGGCGACGGGGAGTTTGTTCGACGTTGTGATGGCTTGTTTGTTTACCTGGATTGCGATTAGCGTCTATCGCGAGCTGTGAGTCGCCAATGGCGCCGCAGGTCCGCCGGGGTTGTCGCTTTATATCGTGCACAGCGGTTTGAACCCCGGAGGGCTTGTGGTGTGGCCGGTTGGTGAGCATGTCTGTAAACGGCGGCTGCTTAATTTGGGGCAGAAATCAGCTATAAATATATGCCGATGGGTTAGGTGTTTGTTTCTTCTCTCGTCGGGGGATATCCGTTCATTTCAACGTGCAAATCGTTGTGTGTCGGCGATTACGCATGTTTCCCTTTCGCGTTCCTGTTTAATTAACCGTCCCATAGGGACAAGGAGTATGTCCATGAGCAGTATTGTTGAAGCAGCCAAGCTTATGCCGGAAGAATTGCAGATGCTTGGCGAAAATGTCGTGCATGCCGTCGCGAACGATGGCCAGGGCGAACTGGCGGCCGTCAATCGTAGTCTGGCTGTCCACGGTGAGGCCGTGGGCGAACTTGTATGTCCGGCCACTGACGGCAGGGCGGCGTAGCTGTTTGATCTCTTGACTCGTCACTTCCATACTCGGCCGGCGCCAGCGGGGCGCTGGCGTAACTATCACACTGTCTGTCTTACAGGAGCAACCTATGCAAGTATTGTTCATCAATAATTCCGGCGCCGGATTCGCGGATTACGTCGATGTGGCTGACGGCACGACTATCGACAAGTTCATCTCCGAACGGCTGCCCGCCCATCAGGCCGACGACCTGCTGATCCGCGTCGATCGCCAGCCCGTGCCGCGCAACTATGTGCTGAAGGAGGGCGATCGCGTCAGCGCGACACCGACAAAAATCCAAGGCGCCGCGCGTCCCGCGATCGGCATCTAGCAAAACTCGTTTTCGACAACAGGCGCCCGTCCGGGCTGGCTGGTCATTAGCCGCCGGACGGGCGCCTCTGTTCCGGGAGGAGCATAACATGAATACCAAACCAGCGGGCAAGACGCATGTGCGTATAGCCCGAAAGATCAGAGAGCAACTGCAGCAGCTGCAGCGCCGCCGGATTGGCGATGTTCATCAGCAGGCCGGAATCCTGCTCGGCCAGGCCGACAGGATTAGGATTGGTCGACAGAAGCTGGTGACTTGCTTGCTGCGCGGATGGCCGGCCGCGGCGAGAATAACTGTTCGCAACATCAAGGCCGCATTGCTGGACATGCCGCATCATGTAGGCTGTGTTCAGCGTGCGATCGAAACCAATGCCTGCCGGATCCCAACGCTTCGGGAGATTGTCGAGGAAATCATCCAACTCGAAGACGAGTTCTCCGAAGTGGACTATAGCCTGAAAAACCGAACGCTTTCGGCTGTGACCGGGGCGATCGAACTTGACGGCGTCCACCTCGGGCCGTTCGAGATCCGGCTGCATATTGACCGGATTGCTTCGGAGAATCCGCAAAGTTCATTTGATGTCATAGCCCTGGATCCGCATCCGGCTTCGTCAAATAATTCGGTGGTGCATCCACATGTGTCAGACGAGCAAATGTGTTGCGGCGATGCGTTGCTGCCAATCAAATCGGCGGTGGAAGGCGGGCGGTTGAGCGATCTGTTCTGCCTGATACGCAGCGTGTTGGAGACTTACAATCCCGATTCGCCATACATCGCGTTGGACAATTGGTACGGACGGTCATGCCATGACTGCGGCTTCGTTGTGGCCGAGGATAATGTATTCTGGTGCAGCAGTTGCGAGTATGACTTTTGCGACGAGTGTGCTTCGTCTTGCAGCGGATGCGGCGAGATCACATGCGGCGGATGCTTGAATGAATGCCCCGTGTGCGAGGATCGTTACTGCGCCGGATGCATCACAGCTTGTCCAGACTGCGGGGAGACGATCTGTTCTGCCTGCCTTGAAGATATGCAATGCCCGTGCATTGAAGAAAGAGAGCGAGAAAATGAAGACGACCAAGAAGAAGACAGTGTCAAAAAGCCCGGCGTCGCAATCGACGGGCCCGTTCGAGTCGAGGCGGCATAGCGATGCCCAGTTGGAGCCTGTGCTTAGCTTCGCGCCGAGTGCGTGGGCGAAGCTCCAGTTCTTTTGCGACCGAGGGGATTGCGAGATTGGCGGATTCGGCGTTTGTGGCGGCGATGATTTGCTGCTTGTTACGGACTTTGTCACAGTTAAGCAGGATGTGAGTTCCGTATCCATCGTGTTCAATGATGAAAGCGTTGCCGATTTCTTCGACAGCCAGATAGATCTCGGCCGCCGACCTGAACAGTTCTGTCGGATATGGGCGCACACGCATCCTGGCGATTGCCCGCAGCCCAGCAGCGTGGACGAGGAGTGTTTTGGACGCGTGTTCGGCGCCTCCGATTGGGCCGTCATGTTCATCCTTGCCCGCGGCGGCAAGAACTTTGCGAGACTGCAGCACAACACCGGCCCCGGCGGTCGGATCATCATTCCCGTGGAAGTTGATTATTCTGCCGAATTCACAGGTAGCGATCACGAGGCATGGCGTATCGAGTATGAGCGGAATATTCGAGTCACAGGCGTTCCGTTTTACTTCGGGCGGGATCGTTGGGCTGGCGACACTGACGGCTTGTGCTTTGACGACCAATGGCTTGAAGACTTGCAGGATATGGAGCCTGACGAACGCCAGGCCGTGCTGGCCGAACTGCATGATCGACCGGACCTGTGGGACAGGGAGGGCTCCTATGTGTGACCTCAATACAGACAATCCGTTCAGCGACATGCCGGTGATCTTCAGCTACACGCGAGCCCAGGCGATCGAAGATGGCGTACTGATCGATCTTACCGAGTGGGCCAAAGAAACCGGCTTCCGCTATCCATTGGCCTGCACGACCGCGGTGTGGAATGATTACGTAGCGCCGAACGAAGATCTTCGTCTGCTTGGCCAATCCGAACGCGGCCGGGCGCACGATCTGTTGTGGATGCTGCTGTGTGCGGTACGGCGCGGCAGCGGAGATCGCATCGACTTTGAAACGCTCTTTCTGCAGTCGCCTCATAGGCGTATTACGGCGAGATTCAAGGCTGTCTGCGGCCCTGGTGATGATGGCCAGCCCGTCATCACGATCATGCTTCCAAACGAAGATTGATCGTTGATTACCCAACTATTAAGGAACCCTACCATGATTGAAACCGAACGATTCAGCCGACAGCGGGACGTTGTCCCAGCCGAGCGGCTGGCCGAATGCAATATCGCAATCGTTGGCGTGGGTGCCCTGGGCCGGCAGGTTGCGTTGCAGCTTGCCGCCGTGGGGGCGCCGCGAATGATGCTGATCGATTTTGATGTCGTTGAGCAAAGCAACCTTGCCAGTCAAGGATATCTGGAAGCGGACTTGGGCAGACCGAAAGTCCAAGCCACCGCCGAGCAGTGCCGTCGGATCAACAGCCGCGTCGAAATCATCGAGAGCAACGATCGGTTTCGACGGAGCATGGACGTAGGCAACGTCGTGTTCGCTTGCGTGGATAAAATCGACGCCAGAAAGATTATCTGGGATTCGGTAAAGGGCGATGCGTCCTTCTTTGGCGACGGCCGGATGACCGCCGAGGTGATCCGTATCCTGACAGCGTCCGATGCCGACAGTCGACAGCATTACGGATCGACACTCTTCCCGCAGGCCGAGGCGTACGCCGGCGATTGCACATCGCGGATGACCGTTTTTACGGGGAATATTGCCGCCGGAATACTGATCTCGCAGTTCAGTCGCTGGCTTCGAGAATTGCCCGCCAGCCGGGACCTGACGTTGAATCTCCTGGCTGATGAACTAAGCATCCTTTAACAACAGTTCTCTAGTCGATCCAAACATCAAGCCAGTCGGGGCCGTCCTAACGGACAGATCTGCGCCGTCACCGCGACGGCGCAGATGACCGCCAAGGCCCCGGCGAGTTTTTCAATATGCACGAACTATTCGCAATCAACTAATTTTTCGGAAGGAGGTCGAAATGTCTTCGAGTTTGAAAACACTTATGTCGGCTTTCAGCGGCCGCTCGCGCCGCAGCGGTGTTGCTGTCGGCAGGCATCGCGTTAGAAGTCACAAGCGAGGCAAGCCTCGCGGCGGGATGACATTCGTCCGCCAGTATCGTCGCCGCAACCATCGCTGATCTACAATCACAAAACAAGAAAACACAGCCGGTCGGTCAGGGCATTGCCGCCCCGACCGGCCGGTTGTTTATGCGCCTCGATAGGGCGTAACAGAAAGGACTTCCCTTATGAACACAATAATACGAGATAGAGACGTTATCGCCGTGGTCAGAGCCTTAGACGCAGCGGGCGAATTCAACCGTCGAGCGAAGAGTTGTCCTCCGCAGCATCGCCGAGGCCTGTATCGCCGTAAGGATATGGCTTTGCAGGAAGCGCTGATGATCGGCCCAGAGCAGTTTTATGTGGACAGCACTGACGGAGGTGATCCGCCGATTCTCGGCGTGACGCACAAGCATAGCGCCAGGCGTTTTCACATTCGTCCGGATCTGATGCCGCTGGGAATTCAAGATGTGTTGGTCGAGATGTCAGTGTCGACGGAAGCAGACAGCGGTGTTTGTAAAATGCAACCTGTAGGAAGATGAGGTGGAAAATGCAAAATGATGCAGATCAGACCAAACGGAATCGTCGCGGGGCGGGTGACATCGCCCCGCGCGATGAACGGGACATCGCACGGGATCGTGAGGAACTCGCGCAACTTATTGGGCAACTCCTGGCCAGACGCTGGTTGCGAAACCAGCGAGGCGTCTCGCCAGGGTCGGACGAATGAAGTATAATCATCTGGTAAGGCTGGTTCTTGAGGGATCAGTGCATCCAGGCGAGGCAGATGGGCAAACAAGCAAAGAAGTCGAAACAGCGAGCGATAGCTGGGAAATCAGATCGAACTGCGAAGTCACGCCGTCGTGCGACCGCCAGTTCGACCGAGTTCACCGGCGATCAACCGAAGGATAATCCGCACTGGCGCGAGTTGAAACAACTCCTGGGTGATGATTGTCCATTGCTGCAGGTCAACGCGCTCCACGTGATCCCGTCTAAACTGATCACAAAACTCAACGTGCATGTCCCAAAGTTGCTGG
>CAZSLS010000097.1:0-22868 GCA_964607575.1 uncultured Planctomycetaceae bacterium
ACACAGAGGACGGTAACGGCAACGGATTTAACTGCGGAGAATACGGATAGGTACGGTAATAAGTTTGGCTCTTGCCGTCTCTGTGTCCTTGCCGTAGTCGTTGCCGTTTCCGTAACAAAACTTCCGCCGTTGCCGTTCTCTGTGATCTCTGTGTCCTCTGTGGCAAAATCCGTCGCCGCGGACTTACCCGCCATTGTTTTGTTTCACACGCGCTTCAGGAAGGTCCGTTTGCACGCCATCTGCCGATCGTGAGCGGGTGTGGTATGCGGAGTAGGTAAAAAAAAATGGCGCCGCCCAGCGACTGCCCTGGCCACACTGCATCGCTGCAACATGGACCAGCCCAGCCGCTTGGCGGCCAAGTCGTTCGCTCCTCCAAAAGCGAGGAGACTTCTGCTATCGGCCCCTCAGCCAACGCAGCCCATACGGCAAAGAGCGATGAGCTTCAACCGGTCAGATAGACGTTATCTGAACCGATTATCTTTATTCTATCTAAAAACGAGAATTTGTCAAGCCCAATACGCCCAAAAATAGGGATTTGGGCGAAAAAAGACCAAAATACCTCCGCGACCGCCCCACCGGCGTGAAAAGCCCCTCCCCCCTGCCATGACGGCGAACCGGTAACACCGCCGGCGTATCAGGTATTGGCGTATTTGAACCCGTACATGCAGCTACCGTCATCTCTCTGGCAGGCCCAGACGAGCGTTGCCCGGCGTGCCTCGTCGGGTCCCGTCTGAAGATCGACCTCGAGCGGAATGGGAGTGGTCATGCGAACGCCTGTGGCGGACACGTCGAGCGTCACGCCGTCAACCGTACTTGCGTCTATAACGAACTCCACCGGCGCGGTGGACTCGATCCGTGGACTCTTGCGCTTCTCGATATGGGCATTGTCGTCCATCTGATTTCTCCCTGGGGTCCAGTATGGTGTATTCATCGGACCGAAACGACGTGCCTCTCCAGCTTTATGACCGGTCTCGCCGCGGATTGCGCACGGGCCTCACTACTTTGGGATCTTGGACATGTCCAGCTTGAATATGAGTCTGTTGTCGAGGGAACAACTGACGGTCGAACCATCTAACTCGACCTGGATCGCGTACAGCCTGTTGGTCGAGACTCTTCCCGAGATCGTCTTGAGTATTCGCCGCGTCTTGCCCCCCGAAACCCGTTCGATCGAAAACCTCCGGTTCCCCTTTCCGCCGATGTTCCACACGTAGTAGTCACCCCTCCCGTTATCAGCGAACCTGACAAAGAAACCATCGGGCCCCCTTTTCTTCATAGCCTTGAAGCGTAAAGTGTAGTCCGACCACATCGTGGACCCAAAAATGCTGTACTCAACGTTGCTCCCAGGTTCTTTGCGCTTGCCCATGCGGTTCAATTCGCTCGACGACCCGCCGAAGAGGGTTCTCCCCGATTGTGTCACGGTCGGGTCCTTGTAGGATATCTCGGTTCCCTTGATTCCTCCGATACCGATTCTCCCGACGAGCCTCGCTGCCGCCTGGGCGGGCGTCAGGACGCCCTTGCGGGGCGCCGTCAGGATAACCACGCGAAATCCGTGTCTGTATGATTTTGACGACGAACTGTACCCGCGGCGTTTGGCCGAGCCGATGTAAGACGAAGAGTCCCTGAAGCAACCGCCTCGCAGTGAACGGGAAATGTACGTCGAAGTGGTCCGGGGTCTGTTCTCGGGGTCAACTACCTTCGCCTCGGTATAGAAACTCGTGCTGAACACGTCGCTGCACCATTCCCACACATTACCGTGCATATCGTACAGCCCGAAAGCGTTTGGTTTCTTCTTGGCAACTGGGTGTGTAGTACGATCGCTGGTATCCCGGAACCACGCATAGTCGCCAAGTTTCTCCAGCGAGTCTCCAAATGAGTATGCGGTGGTGGACCCGGCACGGCAGGCATACTCCCATTGGGCCTCGGTGGGCAAGTACACCTGTGCGCGAGTTTTCTTCGACAGCGCCTCGCAGAATGCGACGGCATCCTTCCACGAGATGCTCTCGACGGGGTTCTTGGGGTCCTTGTATCTGCCCGGGTTACTGCCCGTCAGAGTTTCGTACTGCTCCTGGGTAACTTCCGTGACACCCATGTAGAAGGGCTTGCTTATGGTAACTTCATGTTGCGGCGTTTCGCCGTAGGTGCTGTGTCTCGTCGACTTGGGGCTGCCCATCTGGAACTTGCCCGCAGCGATAAGCACGAACTTCATCTTCACGCCCTTGCCCAAATCCAGCGTTCTGGACCTGGTCAGCGTCTTGGGCCTGGAAACCACCGGCGTGCCCAGCTTCTTGAGTTCCGCGTCGATCTTCCGCAGCGACATCTTCACGCGAATCGCCTGCACGTCGGACTTCGTGTGGAGCGAGAGAAAACGTTCGTAATAGCCCTTTGCCCGCACCAGGACGACAGATTTGCCGGCGGCCTTGGCGTATAGCGTTTTGGAGTACCAGTTGCCCATGTCCATGCAGGCAGTCTCGTTCAGCGTGTCGAGCCCCTTCGCCGCCAGGGCGACGTATGTTCGCAAAGCCTCGTCAAGATCGTCAGACAGCAACTTGGCGGCTTGGAGCGGGGCGTCCCGGGCGACAATGTGAAGGATAACGAGCTGCTCTCGCGTAGCGGAGTCCTTGGGGTCCTTGGCGAGTTTGGCGTGCAATGACTTGAACTGGAGTTCCTGTCCGACAATGGCGTCCACGCGCTTCTTCTTGTCGCGAATGGATGCGATCCGATCGGACCCCAGGTATGTCGCTACGATTATCGCCCTGTCGTAGAGCAACTTGGCTTCGGAGGCTTTGCAGTCGATCACCTTGGCATCGGCGACGGCCTCGAGGGCCTCCATGTATGCCGGAGCGGCCGCCTTCTTCATCACCCCGTAAGTTTTGGTGTACTGGAGCTTGGCGATCTTAAGCTTTTTGTCGAGCCAGAGAGCTTTCCTCTTGGGCGCTGCCTTTTGGAGAAATGCAATGGCGTCCAGGGCGGTCTTGTAACCGGCGGAACCTGCAGCCCCGAACTCGACCGCCTTCTCGCAGAAATACACCTGCGCCGCCGGCGCGTCGGTCATGTCTTTAGCGAGCGCGACAAGCTTCGCCGCAAAGGCGGCGTCATCGCTCTTGCTTCCGGAGGCGGCAACCTTCCGGGCCTCGTCGCCGAAGAGGGTCTCGTAGTCGGCGGCGGGGTCGCCTTCGGCGGTGCTGCAGGTCATAGCTATCGCCATGGCGAGTGCTAATGTAAATGCAATATTCCGATTCAACATGTCATCCCACTCCCGAATCAACGAAGATTGCCCTGCCCGAATGAGCAAACAGATGACCTCATTGTCACAGCCCGACGTGTTGCGGTCAAGCGGAAATTCGCCGGACAGCCTACTTGTCCGCGGGTACTACCGCGGGGCATGGAAGCTCTCTCGCGAGTTTCGTCCAGTTGTCAGAGCCATAGACGCCGGCCTTGGTGTAGTCGAACGGTTTGAAACCGATCTTGGCTGCCGCCGAGGCGCCTTTGCGGAAGTGGAAGTCGAACTTGTCGGGGTCGACGAATTGCGGGTCGGCGATTATCGAACCCGCGTCGTGTCCGCGCGCCTGCCAGGCCTTGAGCCCCCCGCCCGGAAACGTCACGGGCTTACCGGCGCAATTGAAGTAGAGATTCTTGGACATCTTGACCTTGATCTTCGTCCAGGGCCCGTGCAGCAGCTTTGCGGTGCGGTAAAATACAATGTTGTTCTTCAGAGTGAACGACAGGTGCTTCTCGACGCGGGTGGCGCGGATTTGGCAGAGCTTGCTGAACGCGAGGATGTTGTTGCGGATCACGTTCTCGCGTCCGTAATGCTGGTGGAAGGACCCGTCCTTGACGTTGTAGACGAGGTTGTTGGCCATCTCGATGCCAGTTGAGCCCTCGTCGGTGTAGAGCCCCCACCCGCCGTAGGAGTACGACCAGACGTCGTGGATGACGTTGTTGTTGACGGTCGTGCCCTGGCTCGGTCCGAGCGTGTAGACCGCCCCCATGTCGCTTAGCACGCCGTATCCGATGTGGTGGATGTGGTTGAAGTCGATGCGGTTGTGTTTGGCCAGCGACTGGGCGTACCCCCACCGCCAACCGACCGATATGCCCGTGTAGTAGAGTCGCCCGATATCGTTGTGCGTAACTTTGTTATCGCTGCTCTGCCCGATCCATACGCCGACCGCACACGGGAATATATGACCGGTCGAGTGGATAATGTTGTTGTCGGCCGTGATGTGGCTCGTACGCTCGGCGAGGTTCTTTGCGATTCGGGTTTCGCCGATACGTATCCCGCCGGCGCCCATGTCGTGGATGAACGTCCTGCGGATCGTAGAGTTCTTGCAGCCCTTGCGGAACCACACCGCATACGTGCCGATGTGCGCGATCTCGCAGTCTTCGATGGTTACGTTGCAGGCCCCGTCGGCGAGGACGACCGCGTCGATCGGCGAGGCCGCCTGGGCGGCTTCGAACCCTCCCGGCGGAGTGAGATATCCCGCGTGGCGGAACGTAAGGCCCTTGATGGTAACGTGCTGCACGAGCTTTCCATCCGCCGGATCGCCGGCGATGACGATGAACTTCTCCAGCACCGGAGCGACTACTTCGGCGCGGGCCATGTCCTGTTTGGCCAGAGGTTTGTACGACAGCACGCCATCGCGGCTGAGAAACCACTCACCCGGCGCGTCGAGGGCGCCAATGTAATTCTCCAGGTGGAATCGCGTGCCCTTACGCCACCTGTTCCACGGCTTCATACGCTTGCCGTCGGTGATGATCGTCCCCGCCTTCGCATCGACAGAGCCGATGAACCGTCGCGTATTGTCCCACTTGTGGAAGACCATCAGGTTCACGTTGCCCAGTTCGGGCTGCTTGAGACCGGCCAGTGATTTGATGTTTTCGGGGCGCAGTTTTACCGTCTGTCGGTGCGTGGCGCCGGTTTTGGTCTTCTTGAGCGCCTCTTCCTTAACGTCCAGGAACGACATCCACGCCCTGCCATTGGGCGTCTTGGCGCGGGCCGCTCGCTTACCGTCAACAAACAATTGCTCGAACCGCAGCTTGCCTGATATCTTCGTTGTCCAGATACCGTCGGCGCCGCGTTTGAATCCGGTAATCCTCCGTCCGCCAGAGAACACCGGTTTGGCGCCTTGTGCGGCGCGGTAGACAATCGGGCACTTTCCCGTTCCGCTGTCCTGGCTCGTCAGGACGAGTGTCTCGGTCATCTCGTACCGCCCCGCTGCTACGATAACCGTTGTCGGCGAATTGCCTTTGAGTTTACGTAAAGCATCCCGAGCTGCGACCAGCGACGCCAGCGGCCCGTCGGTCTTGCGGGCGTTTGGCTCGGCGATTCGCCCGGACCACTTGTCATTGCCATTTGGGCTGACGTAGATCGTGGTCGCGGCGGTATGGGTGGCGGTAAGCAGTAATACCACCGCCAGCAACGAACACCGCAACGCAGAATTAGATCGAACGCTCGAGACCGTCGCTGGTATTTTCATTATCGCTTATTTTGCCTCGCAGATTACGCGGAAACCGACGCTGTAGACCTTCTGGTGCGACTGGTAAGGCATGCGGTATGACGATGTCGACCGCTTGGCCCGATCGTGCCACGACCCGCCTCGGACGACCTTGGCGCCCTTGGCGGATGTGTCGTTTCGCCCGTCAGCACCATTGTACGGGTATGCCTTGAACGCCGAACGCGTCCACTCGGCGACGTTCCCGTGCATGTCCTTCAGGCCCCAGGCGTTGGGGGTGTACTTGCCGACATTTGTCACGATCATCTGCCCGTCGTTGAAGGTCTTGTCGGTGATGAACGGAGTGAGATTGCCTCTGCCCGTACCAAGTCGCTTAGCGGCGCTGGCGTCGGCGAGGTTGGCGAACTTACCGTAATCGCTGTCAACGGCGCCGCATGACATCGCCGTGTTCGTCCCGGCGCGGCAGGCCCATTCCCACTGGGCTTCGGTCGGTAGAGAGATCTTCTTACCGGATTTCTTGCTCAACCAGGCGCAGAACGCGTTGGCCTCGTCCCAACTGATGCGAATGACGGGCTGCTCGGGTCCGTTTGCAGGCCAGCCCGGGTCGCCCTGGTCCTTGCCCGCACGGTCGATGAACCGGCTGTCGTGCTCGGCGTCGAAGGCGGCGTACTGCTTGTTGGTTACCTCGCACGTGCCCATCCAGAACGATTTTCCGACCCTCACGTGCCTCACCTGGCGTTCGTCGAGGTCACCATTTGAGTCGCCCATGACAAATTCACCTGCCGGGACAAGACGCAGTTCCATCTTCACACCGTCAGCAAGTTCGATTGTCTGCGTAGTTTCCTTGCCGGCGGCGGTTTGCTTCTTGGCGGCGGCGGCAGCATCGAAAGGCCACCCGGTCACTTTCGGGACGGTAATCTTAGGCAACTCGAGTTTCTTCGGCACGATCGGCTTGATTCCCGTCGGGGGCGGGTCGCCCATGAATTCCGGGTCCACATCTACGAATGCGTAGAGTTTTTGAAGCTCGCGATACCGTTTGGAGATCCCGGCGACCCTCTTCTGGCCGCGGGACTCAGTCCACGAAGCGTGGTACGGGGCGTTCAGATCGATCCACGTGCGCAGGCGATTCATCGCCTCGGGCGGTAGCTTGACGTTGTTGTGTCCCTTGGTGAACATTTGCACCAGTTCGCTGGTCGACGAGTGATACTCCATCGGGCGGAACATGTGGTAGTCGCTCTCTGGCCCGGGCCTTCGCACGTAAAGCTGGAGCGTATCGTATCCTCCCCGCTTGGCGGCGAGGTTGGGGCGTCCCTTCTCTTTGCCGTCATGGCAACCCAGGCAATATTTCTGGATAACCGGCTGGACCTCACGCCTGTACCCGAAACCGCGCGCCGGACCGTTCCAGGGCGTGATCTTTGTCGGAGGCTTCAGACCGGCCATTGTGCGCGTCGGAGACGGGGCCTCTTTGGACGCCTCGTGACAACCCACGCACGACAGCGCCTCGCCGGGCATCGCGGTCAGCCAACTTCGCATAAGCTGCAGGGATGCGCCGTTTTCGTCGAGCGGTTGCAGGGAGATCGGCGTGTTGGCGGGTACGCGGAACATCGCCGAACCGTCGGCATGGACCGGGACCGTACCGAGTATCCGTTTGGCGTCCCATCCGCTCTCGGTGCCAAAGCAGGTGTGCCCGCCCATTCCGCGGTAACCGTAGGTGTAGGTAAACACCCGCATTGACTTGACGGTTCCCTTGGGAACGCCCTTGAGTCCGGGACCGTTGTAAACGCTCTGGACGTACAGGATCGCGTCTTTCATGTCGGGGTTGAGTTTGCTGGGAATTGCAGCCGGGCTCTTCGTGGCTCGAAGCGGAACCGGTTCGACCAGCGAATTACCCGGAATCGTTTTCACCAGCAGCATGTTGTCCCATACGTCGACCAGGAAGATGCCCCAGTCCTTGCTGCCCCGCTTGATCGGGCGCGAGGCGAAGTAATACTTCTCGTCCAGTGGGAACGGGTGAATAAACAGAGGCCAACTGCCGTTAACCAGCGCATCGCGAATGATCGGTTTGACGGGCTTACCGTAGCCGGGGATCCGCTGGACAACACCGTCAGCCTCGTGCGTGCCCTTTCCGGTATCGAAAACAACCATCTCGCCCATTCGCGGAATACCGTGGTGCCCGCCGACAATCCCGACGAATTTTGTCGAACTGCCCGGAATCGGCCGAGAGAAGAACAGCGAGTTTGGCCAGAACGAATTGCTGCCGTAATACGCCACCTGGTTCGTCCCGTCGGGGTTCATTGTCATCATCACGCGCGTAAAGTAATGCGGCGTGTCGGTGTATTCCCAGCGGAGGTACATCACCCGTCCGTTGGGCATGATCGTCGGGCACCAGTCGTGGTCCTGCTCGAAGGCGAGCATGCGGGTCTTGCTGGTTTTAGGGTTATACAGCGCCATGTTGGCTACGTGGCTGCCGCCGCCGATGCAGGGCACGCCTTGCATGTTTGCCGTCGAGGTAAACATTACATTCCCGTCGGGCAGGTAGCAGGGATCGTAGTTGCTCACGTCATTGTGCTCCGACGGCGTGACCTGCCTGAGATTCTTCCCGTCGACGCCCACCTCAAATATGTGCCAATGGTTCTTGGCGTTGGGCATCGAAAAAAGCATCTTCGTACCGTCGAAGTGCAGGTCCACGTCGCCGACGAATGCCTTATTGGCGGGCTTGTATATCGTGGTGATCTTGCCTTCGGGGCTTATTGGCGAGAGAACAGCGATCTCGTTGGTGTGACCGGTTTTCGGGATCGCCGTGTTGCTCAGCCAGTTGTTGACCAGGAACTTGTTTCCCGAGGCCCGCTTTACCAGCAGGAGCTTGTCGAAATCGAGCACCGGATTAGCCAGCAGCGCCTCGTAAGCAAGGCTCGTGAGTTTCGCGGTGTCGGGCGCCGCTTTGAGTTTCGTCAGGCGTGCGAGAAACCCGGGGCCCTTGGCGTACTTCTTGGGGTAGCTCTTGGAGAGGTCCACGATTGCGCGTTCGAGCGATTCGACGGTGAAGTCCGGCCCGCTTTGCTTGGGCGGGCTCGAGCGGCGACTGGAGCGTCTTGCCGAACTGGCTTTGGTCAGTTCCTGGACGCGGAAGTATATGTGCGCACCCCCGCTGATGTTATAGACCTTGATCAGCAACTCGTTGGCGCCCTTGTTCAACTGAAGCTTTGAGGTGTAAGCCTCCCCCGCCGGTCCGCGCTTCGCCTTGGCCAGCGGTATCTTCTTACCGTTAAGCCAGACCGCACAACTGTCGTCGGCTCCGAAACCGCCGGTTACGGTGACCGGGGTTTTAGCGGTTATCGTGCGATAGAAATACCGCGAGCTGTCGCCTCCCATCCTGAGTCCGTACTTGGCGCCGTCCTTCACTCGGGACATGGTCTTCCAGAGGGCCTTTCCCCCGGCGGCCTTGGCTTTCAGGTCGATACCCTTCTCGGCAAACTCCGGTGTGGTCAGCTTGCACTTTAACTCCACGCTGGTGTACCACGGACCGAGTTTGACCGAACGTTTGATATTTGCGAGCTGGCTTTTGGTCGCCGCTGCAGCCGGGGCCGCCAACAGTGTCGCGAGCAAACCGGCAACTACCAGGATGGACAATACGGCCTTGTGTCGTCTGCACGTCGAGAAGTACTTCGTTTTCATAGTGGGATTCCTTGCTCCAGTTTGCGTTGGGGGGTGTTCCAGAATATACGAAGTTATTATATTCGAATTAACGGCTCAATTGAAGAATTATTTGGCCCGTTTGGGATTCGTTGTCTAAACTGGGTCCCATAAATGTTCTTGATACGTTTCATTCGAACGCTACTGTCGCTGCCATTTCTGTGGGGCGGGCAGTTGACGGGCATCTTCCAGTTGCCCATCTCCATACAGCTCTTGCGAGCTGCCTGGTGGATTTCTGCTGACGGGCAGATGGGGCTCAAGGCGCTGCAGGCGATAACCAAACTCCGCGAGCCTGCTGAAGCCATCGGTTGCGCCGTGGCGTGGATGGAGACGTACCCGCGGGTGGAACTTGCCGCCTACGCCGGGCTTCTCGCTGCCGGCGCGGGCTTGGCGGACATTGCCCGCAACATGCTGGTCGTGTCCCAGCAGTTCCCCACCGACAGCCTCGGTCTGACCGAGCTTCTCGAGTTTACGATCTCCAAACGATTCGAGCCGATCGGGACCGCCGCTGACTGTGCCCGCCGCCTGGAGAACCGCAGCGATCTGTCCCCCTCGGTCAGCGGAATGATACACACCGAACTGCTCTGGGACGCCATGCTTTGCGGGCGCCTCGATGAGGCCCGGCGCCGTGCGGACTATATGCTCTCGGTAGGCGATGCGCCCCCGGCGCACGTGGCGTTATCGGCGCTGGCGAGACACCACGGTAATGAGATTGGGGCCTCACGCCACATCGAGCAGGCCAAGCTGCCCCCAGCCGAACTGCATTACTACCTCTTCCTTTCAGCCTGCGGGATCGGGGACGAGTTGGAGGCACGCGCAGCCCTACAGCAACTCAGCGATTTCAATGCTTCACTGGCGGAGTATGCAACTCACCAGGTGAATGCGGTAAGGGGGAGAAAATGAACCTGGAAACGGCAATGTTCCTGCTTCCGGGACTGGTAGTGGGGCTTTCCCTGCACGAATTCGCCCACGCATGGTCCGCGAGCCTGCTGGGGGACAACTTTGCTCGCAGGCAGGGTCGGGTGAGCATCAACCCAGTGAGGCATCTGTCGATCCTGGGTACGCTGGCGATCTTCATCCTTCCGATTGGATGGGGCAAGCCCGTTCAGGTCAATCTCTACAACTTCAAGAATCCCAAGCGAGATTACCTGATAACCAGCCTCGCCGGACCGCTGGCAAACGTTGTCGTCGTGATCTTCTGCATCGCCATATCGCAGGTGACCAGGCACGACTACAACTATGGAGCTTCCGCCCAGCCATACATTGCACTGACCCACCAGATTCTGATGTTCACCGCATCGATCAACACAGTCCTGGCGACGATCAACCTCCTCCCGATCCCGCCGCTGGACGGATCGAAGATCTGGCCTTGCCTGATCCCGGGCCTCAAACCGTCATTCGGTTCGAAAGGGATCTGGATATTCATCATCGCTATCATGTTCCTTATGCAAACCGGGGCTCTACAGCCCGTGTTCAAATTCGCGGTTAACTCCGCCACCCACTATATGCCCAACTCTGACAGCCGTATCCACGAGTACTGTCAAAAAATGGGCGAGCGCGCCTGCAAGGACAAGAAGTTCGAGCGGGCCGAAGAATTCTTCTCCGCGGCGATGCGATTCAATCCGCGCGCTCATCACACACTGCGACGGCGTGCGGAGGTCCGGTTGACACTGGGCAAACTACCCGCAGCCCTGGAGGATATCGATCGCGCCATCGAGCTGCACCGCGCTACGCAACCGTACCTCGATATCCGCAAAGCGATATCCGATGCACTAGAGCGGGCAACTTCACAACCAACTTCACAACCGGCCTCGCAGCCCGCAGATTCCCAATGAACCGCACTTGCAGCGGCGAATTCCTCCAACAACAGGACGATGCAGAGAGATGGCAGAACAACAGACACCAAGCGGACCGGAGCGAATTGAGACCCGCGTCTTCAAACTGCCCGCGGACGTTAGCGCGGCGGTCGCTACCGAAATAGGCGAACTCATCCGAGAAAAAGCCCGGCGGGGCCTGATGTGCGTACTCGGTCTGGCCACCGGGGCAACGCCCGTGGGAGTATACGACGAACTGGTCCGCATGCATCGTGAAGAAGGACTCTCGCTGGCTAACGTGATCACGTTCAATCTCGACGAATACTACCCGATGTGCCCCCAGGCACTGCAGAGTTACAGACTCTTCATGGCCGAATATCTCTTCGATCACGTGGATATCGACCCGGCCAACGTACATATCCCCGACGGGACGCTGGACGAAGATGCGGTTCACGCGTACTGCCTGGGCTACGAAGAGGCGATCGCCAACGCCGGCGGAATCGATCTGCAACTGCTGGGCATCGGGCGCACGGGACACATCGGCTTCAACGAACCGGGCTCCGCGCGGAACAGCATAACGCGACTGATCGCGCTGGACTTCCTGACGCGTCTCGATGCGTCGAGCGACTTCTTCGGTCTGGAAAACGTTCCCACCCGCGCGATTACGATGGGTGTGGGCACGGCGCTGGACGCACGCCGCGTTATCATGATGGCGTTCGGTGAGAACAAGGCCCCTGTCATCGCACGGGCCGTTGAAGGCCCCGTAACCGAAGCAGTCGCCGCCAGCTTCCTCCAGGAACACTCCGATGCGACAGTCATGCTTGACGAGGCGGCGGCCGCCGATCTGACGCGATTCAAGTGTCCGTGGGTGCTGGGACCCGTCGAATGGGAGGACCATCTCGTCCGAAAGGCCGTCACATGGCTGGCGAGGGAAGCCGGCAAGCCCGTCCTCAAACTCACCGACGAGGACTACAACGAAAATCACCTCCAGGATCTTCTGGCCAGTAAAGGCTCGGCGTACAAGACAAGCTTGAAGGTATTCCGCAAACTTCAGGAGACTATAACGGGCTGGCCCGGCGGGAAACCCGCCGAAGAGCGTCAGCCCGGCGACATAGAACGATCGAGAGACGATGTATTCCCCAAGCGGATCGTTGTGTTCTCCCCGCACCCCGACGACGATGTTATCTCGATGGGCGGGACATTGCTTCGGCTCGTCGACCACGGGCACGACGTACACGTAGCCTACCAGACATCGGGCGCGATCGCGGTGTTCGATCACGACGCGAGCCGGTACGCCGAATTCGTCGCGGACTTCAATCGCGAGTTCGAGATCGACATCGATGATACCGCCCATCTCGAAGAGAAGATCGGGGAATTCCTTCGAAACAAGCAGCCCGGGCAGGTCGACAGCAAGGAGGTGTTGGACCTCAAAACGCTGATCCGCTGCAGCGAAGCGCGTGCGGCTGGGCGATATTGCGGGCTGCCCCAGGAAAACATGCACTTCCTGAACATGCCCTTCTACGAAACCGGACGGGTGCGAAAGAACGATCTGGTCGCCGAGGATATCGATCTGGTCGCCAACGTTCTCAGGGATGTCAAGCCGCACCAGATCTACGCGGCCGGCGACCTGTCCGACCCGCACGGAACTCACCGCATGTGTCTTACCGCACTCAAGCGGGCTCTGGTCGAGCAGGTTGCGGATGACCCGTGGTTCGCCGAGTGCGAAATATGGTTGTACCGCGGAGCGTGGCAGGAATGGCCTCTCGCGGAGATCGAAATGGCGGTCCCTCTCTCGCCCGGAGAACTCGCCCGCAAACGAAACGCTATCTTTAAACACGAATCGCAGAAGGACCGGGCGCTGTTCCCCGGGCGCGATCAGCGGGAGTTTTGGCAGAGAGCACAGGGGCGAAACCGCACACTCGCCAACCAGTACGACAAACTCGGGTTGGCGGAGTACGAAGCGTTGGAAGCTTTCGTGAGCATGGATCTGGAGAAACTGGACCTTTGACTGCGGCGCGGATCGAAACACTGCTCGACGAAGCCGGAATGACCGAGCGTTTGGTCGAAGGCGGTTTGAGCGCCCCGGCTGCAGCCGCCAAGGCCAAACAGTTCGCCCGGACCGCAAACGCCCTGCTGGGCGACGGTTTGGAGGCCGAGGCTCCGGTGATCGCACTTTACGTGCCCGGGCGCATCGAAGTACTCGGAAAGCATACCGATTACTGCGGCGGTCACAGCCTGGTGGCGGCCGCCGAGCGAGGAATATGCTTCGCGGCCGTTCGGCGCGACGATGCAGTTGTCCGCGCACTGGCGCCTGACCTCGACGACGCTTGCGAATTTGCACTTTCCGCGGATATCGTTCCCTCCGTTGGACACTGGTCGAATTATCCAATGACCGTTGCACGGCGCGTGGCAAGGAACTTCCCGGGCGCCCTTCGCGGCGCGTCGATCGCATACTGCGGAGACCTTCCGCCCGATTCGGGGATGAGCAGTTCCAGCGCAGTGCTCACCGGGGTATTCCTCGTGATTTCGGAAACGAACTCTCTGGAGTCTCGCGGCGAATACATCGATAACATTACCGATCGCAGATCGCTGGCGGCGTATCTGGGCTCGGTTGAAAACGGAAGCGACTTCGGGTCACTGATCGGTTCGAGCGGTGTGGGGACCAGGGGCGGTAGCGAAGATCACACCGCGATTCTAAACGCCCTGCCGGGATGGTTGGGGCGATACTCGTACTTCCCGGTCAAACTCCACGAGAACCTGCACTTGGGCGACGAGTATGTTTTCTCGATCGCGTGCAGTGGCGTGTCGGCCCCGAAAACCGGATCCGCTCTGGAGAAGTACAATCGCGTGTCGAGACGGGCGTCGGCGGGGTTGGAACTCTGGAGGGAGCAGACCGGTCGCGACGATCCGCACCTGGCGGCCGCGATCGCAAGCGCCCCCGACGCGCCCGAGCGTTTCGCGGAAATTCTGTCCGGCGGGAGCGGAGATCTGACGGGCGAGGAACTGATCGACCGTTTCGAGCAGTTCGGCGCCGAGAATTTCGTAATCATCCCCAACGCCTGCAAAGCCCTGGCGTGCGGAGATATCGAGGAGTTCGGCGTCCAGGTGGACCGTTCGCAGGAAATGGCCCACACGTTCCTGGGCAACCAGATCCCCCAAACCGTATTCCTCGCAAGCGCAGCCCGCGAACTTGGCGCCGCGGCGGCTTCATCGTTTGGAGCGGGGTTCGGGGGTGCGGTCTGGGCGCTGGTGCGGCGAGACGCGGCGGAGGCGTTCAGCGCCGAATGGTCGCAACGTTACGCCGAAGCATTCCCCACAGAAAGTAAGGCGGCAAGTTTCTTTTCCACAAACCCCGGACCGGCAGCGTTTTTCGCCCACGGGCTCGACGAATAGACGCGCCAGGCAGATCAGCTATCGGCTTCTTGGGCGTCTTTTCGCAGGTTCGCAAGCAGCTTGATCACGTCGAAGAATCCGCCAATAGTCACCACAACCGCCAGCACGGCGAACAGGCCAATCCCACCGATCAACACGATCTTCCAGAGAGTCATCCAGGCATCTATAGACATCAGGCAGCTCCTTCAGTTGTGGTAGCGGGCTGGTTGTTCTTGCGATCGGGGAACAGTAATGACCCGAAGATCATCACAAGCGTTGTCGCCCCTATCGAGCAGAGTCCGACATTGGCGCTGGGCCACTCGACACCAAACATTTTCTGCACGGGGCCCAATCCCAGGATGGCGCCCAGACCTGTCAGCAGGGCCAGGAACGCTCCGGTGGAACTGGCTCCCTTCCAGTACAGCCCGCACAACAACAGGGCAAAGGCGCCACTGAAGTAGATGGCGCCCGTAACGGCCATGTAGTCCCATATGTCATCGCGTCCCTTGTAGATCAATCCCCAATACAGCACGTAGGCGCCAATGGTGATGATGAACACTCGTGAAAGCGTGACGCGCCCCTTGGGGCTGATCTCCTTACCGAAGCTCTTGCTGATCGGTGCGACCACATCCTGGGTCAGCACTGAAGACCAGCACAGCAGGTAGCTGTCGTGGGTGGACATGAACGCGGCGACCATTCCCGCGGTAATTATGCCAATCAGACCCGCCGGCAGGATTCGCCCCAGGAAGATTGGCATGCTGTAGAGATTATCGTAACCCTTAACACCTTCCGGCGCAGGATAGCCCCCCGGGAAGAACAGCTCCTTCAGGTCCATATTCTGCATGATGAATACGAACGCACAGATGCCCCAGAAGTAGGGTATCAGGAAGCGGATCATGTAGGATACCGACGCGAACATGAATTGGCGCTTGACCACCTTCGGGCTCTTCATAGCCAATGCACGCGCCACGGAGGTCGGCCAGATACCGCAACTGACCAGTCCCAGAAAACCCATCCAGATCATGTACTGCCACCCGAAGGGACTCTTGGGATCGGTAATGGTTGGATCGAAGCCTTTCGGACCCATCTGCTGTTTGACTGTCGAAACGATGTTATCCCACCCAAGATAGTCCACCGCCAGATAGCACGTTAGAAGCAGTCCTATTGACAACACGACAAACTGGACGTAGTCAGCGATGACGACGGAAATCATTCCACCCAGGCACGTATAGATCAGGACCAGCACGATCAGGAAGACCATCACCGCGGGCAACGCCCAACTGGCAGCCGACAGGCCGGTAATTCCAACGAGGAACATCGAGCCGACCTTGAGGAAGAGCCCCATGTTGAGTATTCCGCCCAAGGCCATCATGATTCCTCCGAGAATGCGAGTCTTGCGGTCGAATCGCTTCTCGTAGAATTCGGGGATCGTCATCACCTCCAACTTCCGGAGGCGATAGACCAGGAACCCGGTCGCCCCGACGACAAAGGTTACGATCCCCGCGGCAAGCGCGATGTGAAACGCCGCAAATCCGCCGGTGAAACCCTTCTGCGAACTGTACATGACGGTGATCAGGCCCAGTTCCGTTCCCGTGATGGTCGCAATACCCAACCACAGTCCCATCCCCCGCCCGGCCACTACGAAGTCCTTCATGTTCCGGACATACTTGCGAACGTACAGTCCGATACCCACCGAAATCAGCGGGTACAGAATCACGATTACCCAATCAAGGGTGCTGAAGTTGGTTTGCTTGGCTATGTCGGCTAGAACCATGATATCCTTTCGCGATCACCGAATCAGTCATAGCAGGCTCAAATACACCGCCTGCCAGCGAGGTGGTTATAATAGACGTTTACCGCAAGGCTTCCAACAGAATAATGCGAGTTTTGGTTTCGCAGGCGTCCCTGTCGGCGGTGTTCGGGGGAGCTTACTTCGGGTCTTTCTTTTCGATATCGATTCGCTTGAGCTTGCCGCTTTTGTCGGCGACCGAAACGCCCATCGTCCCGTCACTCTGAAATCCGAAACTGCCCACTTCCTTGCCGGAAGTGTTGAATATCTTCATCCCGCGCGAATCAAGTTGGATGCGCGGCCGGCCTGATCTGTCCAGCAACGCCATCCCGGTATCCCCGCCCTTGATCACTCCAAACTTGACGCGATCTTTCCCGCTGCCGTCGGACAGGGCCATGTTTCCACTGGCGCTTTCCAGGCGAATGCGCACCTTCCCGCCCGAACTGAAAAGCTTCATGCCCGTGCCGTCTATTGTCGCTGAGGCCTTGGTCTTCGGTTCGCCCACGGTGAGCTTTCGCGTGAAGACAGGCTTGGCGAAGGACCACCTCATCGCTTCCTCGGTCTGCTTGGTGCGGGACTTGCCGGCGGCCTCGGCGCTGGATGTCCCCGACAAAACCCAGTGCGAAACCGCCCCGCCGGCAAACGAAGAGGAAAGGATGCCAACTACCAGAAGATAACTCTTGAATCGTTTCATTTTACGTCTCCTTCTAGGTTTCTATCGGCAAACAACCGCTCAAGTCCCATGTAATTATAACATACCGCTCCGGGGCGACGATGAATATACTGCAAATGCAGGGACTGAGATGAACAAGAAAGAGATCGCAAAATTCGCGGTGATCGCGGCTGTGTTTCTGGGCTGCTACTTCCTGCCGCTTACCGCCCTACCGCTCACCGGACCGCTGACCGAAATGCTCGCACTGGTCCGGGACTATGCCCGCCAGCACGTATTGCTCTGTCTGGTGCCCGCCTTCTTCATCGCCGGTGGGATTGCGACCTTCATCAGTTCCGCTTCCGTAATGAAGTACCTTGGCGCCAAGGCCCACAAGGCTCTGGCGTATGCGGTGGCGAGCGTCTCGGGGGCGGTCCTGGCCGTCTGCTCGTGTACCGTCCTTCCGCTGTTTGCGGGGATCTACAAGATGGGAGCGGGTATCGGACCGGCGTGCGCATTTCTATACGCCGGACCCGCGATCAACGTCCTGGCGATTATCCTGACCGCACGCGTGCTGGGGCTCGAACTGGGCATCGCGCGGGCGGTTGGGGCTGTCGTGTTTTCGGTATTCATCGGAATAGCGATGCACCTTATCTATCGCAAGGAAGAACGCGCCAGGGCACTAGCCGCCGCCGAACTGCCCGATGAACCGGCGACGCGCGGGCTGTGGCAGAACACGGCCGTGCTCGGAGTTATGGTAGCGGTGCTGGTGTTCGGTAACTGGGCGGTTTCGGGGCAGTTCCTCTTTGGCGTGGCATGCTGCCCCGGACCCGACGCCAGGACTATCAACGAGGTTCAGGGCGAGGTGCTTGACGAAAACGCCGGTTCCCTGACCGTCCGGCGAGCCGACGAAGACGTCATAAAGATCGAACGCGATCTGCTGCGATGGCAGGATCGCATCGAAAACCCCATATATGCGGGCATTCACCGGGCCAGGTTCTACATCGCAGGATGCTTCCTATTGGCCCTGGCGCTGATGCTGAAGAATTGGTTCAAACCATCCGAACTGGGCCAGTGGGGCTCATCGACATGGGGATTCGCAAAACAGATACTCCCGCTGCTCTTGATAGGCGTCATGGTGGCGGGGCTTCTGCTTGGTCGAGGCTCGGGGCACGAGGGCCTGATCCCCGCCCACTGGGTTCAGATGCTTGTCGGCGAGAGTCCCGATGCGTTCCTGGGCGCCACGGGGCTCGCGGGTAGTTGGGCCGATGGATTCTTCAGGACAACCTGGCCGCTCTGGACGAACTTCTTCGCCGCCATCTGCGCAGCGTTCATGTACTTCGCGACCCTGACCGAAGTGCCTATCATCGAGGGACTCCTGCGTGCGGGGATGGGCAAGGGACCGGCGCTGTCGCTGCTGCTGGCGGGCCCAGCGTTGTCGCTGCCGAACATGCTGGTGATACGCGCGGTGATGGGTACGCGAAAAACGCTTACTTACATTTCACTGGTGGTAGTTATGGCGACGCTGAGCGGAATGATCTTCGCACTGATCTGAAGGAACCGACGAGAGAATAATGAAGATACCGATACCGGGCGCGCAGTTGCAATCGACGGTGATTTGTTTAGAATCGCAGATATGAAGACAGCAGCAGAATCAAAACCATTGAGATTCGCCCTGACGGCGGTGGTGCTGGTCATGGTCGTTTGCATCGCTCCACTTCAAACCGGAGGGGTCGAACCGACCACCAGGCCGACCAGCGCACCGGACGATTCCCCAACTACGCGACCCTACAGACCGGACAACATCTCCGAAGCCGCCATCAAGTTGACCGATCGACAGAAGGCAGCGCTGTCGGCTGTGCGAGACGGGCAGGATTGGCGAGAGACAGCCTTCTTCATGATGCTTGCCAGGACCGCTGAACTGGTCGATCCCGAAGCCGCCGCCAAGGAATATTCATCCCTGGAATCCCCGGCCGTCGGTTACCTGACCGACTACCCCAAGCGATACCGGGCCCAGAAGATTCGTGTGACCATGCGGGTTTTCAAATCGCGAGAACTCGTGAGCGGATCGAAACACTGGGATGCCTACCCCGACTGGCCCAGTGGTTCCAAAGTGTGGTATCTTGCAGGGTGGCACATCCCTGAAGACAGCAAGAAGGCAGAAGACCTCGTGGTCTACTCCGTGGTTGATCCCACGAAGTTGCTGGGTACGCCAAGTGGCACGACCACTTCCGGTGAGCAATTCTACAGCGATCAGGGCAGGTCTCTGGAGATAGCGGGCGTATACTACAAAACGTTCAGGCAGGAGACGATCCAATCCAAACCATCCGATCGTCAATTCAGGGACTACCCTCTCATGCTGGCGTACTATCTGAAGCCCGCCAAAACCGTCGAGAGCACCACGTCACCGATAGGCGGTTTGAGCAGCATAATATTTGTTGTGATAATCGTGATGGCAGTGGCTCTGTATATCGTTCGCAAGCAGGCCCGACGCGCGAAATCTGCTCCCCTCGGTACTGCTCGCCCCGGCACGGTACAATATACTCCCCTGCGCAACACCGAAGACGACGACCTTCCGCCCGACCAGCAGGAAACCGGACCGGTAGACCCCGACCTGGTGAATGCGGTTAAAGCATTCGAGAGCAAGAGAAAACAGACTGATGGAACAGACGATAAGAGTTGAACTTGGCGCCCGCAGCTACGACGTCCGCGTCGGCGCGGGCCTGCTGGATTCCCTTGGCGCCGCTGCCGATGCATTGGGCTCGGTTCGCCAGGCGGCGGTTGTCGCCGATTCGAACATCGCCTCAAGTTACGGGCGGCAGGCGGTCCGCTCGCTCGAGGGCGCCGGGATTGCGGCGGCGATGTTTGAATTCCCGTTTGGAGAAGCCAACAAGACCCTCGCGAGTTTTTCGACATTGATCGACGCGGTTTTCGCGATAACTCCCGCCATAGATCGCGACCTGCTGATAGTTGCCTGCGGCGGAGGGGTAACCGGCGACATCACCGGATACGTGGCAGCCAGTACGCTAAGGGGCGTGCGGTGGATACAATGTCCCACTTCCCTTCTGGCCGACGTGGATGCTTCAGTAGGCGGTAAGACCGGAATCAACCACGCCTCGGGCAAGAACCTCATCGGCGCGTTCTACCAGCCTTCCGGCGTGCTGATCGACGTCGAAACACTCAGAACCCTCCCCGCCGATGATCTCAGGAGCGGATTGGCAGAGTGCGTAAAGCATGCGGTAATCCGCGATGCGACGCTGCTTGACTTCATCGCCGAGAATACCCCCGCGATACTCGATTGCCAGAGCGACGTGATGTGCGACCTGATCGCCCGCAACGTCGCGATAAAAGCTGCCGTGGTCGCCGGTGACGAGCGTGAATCAGGCAAGCGGGCGCACCTGAACTTCGGGCATACCGTCGGACACGCGATCGAGACCATCGTCGGTTACGGAACGATCTCCCATGGCGGCGCGGTGTCGCTGGGTATGATAGCCGCCAACGAGATGGCTGTTTCGCGCGGGCTGATCTCCGCGTCCGACGCCGGGCGCGTGCGACAGGCGTTGGAGGCCATCGAATTGCCCACAACTTACAGCGGTCTGGATGCCGGGCAGATATGGGAAGTGATGCAGCGAGACAAGAAGGCCCGCGGCGGGCGGGTGCGAATGGTACTTCCCACCGCGATCGGACAGGTGGATATATTCGACGACACCAATGCCGGTGAAGTGGCCCGAGCGGTTGCGGCGCTGGGATAACTGCGAAATTACAAGAACCGGAAACAGAGAATTGGATATCGACCTGAGCGTAGACATTGCGGGCGTTTCCCTGGCCAATCCGCTGATGACCGCAAGCGGTACGTGCGGATACGCTGACGAGTACTCCGATTTCGTGGACCTTACCACGCTCGGTGCTTTCGTCACCAAGTCGATAACTCTCGAGCCCCGCCAGGGCAACGATTACGAACGTGTCGTCGAGACGCGCGCGGGAATGCTCAATGCGATCGGGCTGGCCAACGTGGGGCTCGATGTGTTCCTGGCCGAGAAGGTCCCCCTGCTGGAGGAACTTGCCCTGCCCGTGTTCGTGAACGTCGCCGGGACGACTATCGATGATTACGTCGCGGTCGCTGCCGCTTTGGACGACGTGTCGATCGTTCGCGGGATCGAGTTGAACATCTCCTGCCCGAACGTCAAGGCCGGCGGTATCCAGTTCGGTACGGACCCCGCCCAGGCGTCCGAGATAACCAAACATATCAGGGAAGTCTGCCGCAATAACATCCTGATCGTGAAACTCTCGCCTAACGTTACTGACATATCGTCAATAGCCGCCGCCGTCGTCGACGCCGGCGCCGACGCCCTCAGCATGATAAATACACTTACCGGAATGGCCATCGACACCGAAACGCGGCGTCCGGTTCTCGCCAACGTTACCGGCGGTCTGAGCGGTCCGGCGATCCGCCCGGTGGCGGTCCATATGGTCCACAGCGTCTACCGTAACGTCGCAGCCGGCGCCGGCGTGCCGATTATCGCCATGGGCGGGATCCAGTACGCTACCGACGCCCTGGAGTTCCTGCTGGCCGGCGCCACCGGTCTTGCGGTCGGGACGGCGTTATTTGTAGACCCCGCGTGCCTGAGTAGCATCCGAGATGGAATTGTCGATTACCTCCAGCGCCACGGGCACAGCAGCATCACCGAAATAATCGGTACCCTGGAGATCCAGTAATACCCAAAGATCGTTGGACTACCGCAAACCGATCAGGTACTGTCATACATCACGACGTCATCATAAACATCTATTTGGGCACAGAATATGAAAACAAATACCACAGTCACGACACTTGTTCTCGCCGCGGCGGCGCTGCTGATCGGCGTGTTCTGCACATCCTGCAGTAATAACGATGACCAGGGCTCAGGCGATTCTGTAAAGATCGCGTATTTCGTCTCCGACTTTAAGAACGGGTTCCACCAGGCGCAGTCATACTGGGCCAAAAAATACGCCAAGGAAAAATACGGAGCCGATGTCCAGGTATTCGACGGGAAGTCCGATGTCGCCACCATGACCGCAAACGTTGACCAGATGATCGCCCAGGGCATGGACATGGCTACACTTCACATCTGGCAGGGAGACTCTGCCAAGCCCGGTCTTGAAGAAGCCCTCAAAAAGGGAATCATCCTCGCCAGCTACTTCGATAGAATGCCCATCAACATTCCGATTGTCAGGCCCGGTGAAGCTGAGGTCTCCTTTCAAATGGGCAAGATCTCGGCCGAGCAGTGGATGAAGGCCCATCCGGACAAACCGATCGTGATGGTTCAACTGGGCTGGCCGGATAATGAAGCCGTCGCCGAAGGTCGCACGGTTCCTTTTGTCAAAGGCGTCAAATCAGTGGCTCCGAACGCCAAAGACCTCGGTTGCTACGATTGCAGCAGAGGCCCGGATGTCGCCAAGAAAACCATTCAGGATCTTGTCAACGCCAATCGGGGCTTGTGCCTGATCTACTCTGAAGCGTCCAACCTGACCGACGGTACGATGCCCGGTTTGAGGGCGATCGGTAGAGGAAAAATGAAAGACGGCGTTCCCCTGACCGAAATCGTCGTCAGCACCGACTGCCCGGAGAACGAACTGTTCGAAATCTACGATCCGAACTCTTCACTGAAGATGTCAATGGGCATACCGCCGAGAGAAACCGGTATGGGTAGAATCGATAATCTGTTCGCGATCAAAGAAGGTAAGATCAAGCAGGTCGATGAGGCCAACAAGAAAGCGATTTTTATCCCGAATTCTCTTATCGGATATTGGAACATGAAGCCGGATGACGCCGTGAAATGGTACAACGAACAATATAACGCCACTGTGACAATGCCCAAATACTAACAGCAGCACAAATCGCATCACAATCACTGATGCAAACCAATCTCCAATAGGCGGATCGGAGAAAAGCCCGCTGGCTGGGCGTAGATCTTTTCTGGATTTATGAGGAGCGGAATGATGAACCCTGTCGTACTGGAAATGAACAATCTGACCAAAGAGTTTCCAGGCGTACGAGCAGTTGATGATGTCAGTTTCAATGTCCTCAAGAATACCGTTCATTGCCTGGTCGGCGAAAACGG
>CAZSLS010000098.1:0-22390 GCA_964607575.1 uncultured Planctomycetaceae bacterium
ATTCTTATTCACGCAGCCATAATTATGAAAATAGCTGAGACTCAGAGGCTCAGAGAACGGCAACGACAAAAGCCTTTTTTGGTTACGGCAACGGCGACAACGGCGAGAGAAACAGAGGAAGACAAAGGGAAGACAAAACAAAAGTTTCTGTCTTTCGCCGTTCTCTGTCTCTCTGGGAGCCTCTGAGTCTCTGTGTCGAAATCCAAATCGCCCGCCAGCAAGGCAAAACATCAACTTCATGCGGTTGTGGGTTGACCCGCGGCGGGTCAGTTGCTAGAGTACGACTCCATGAGCGATGCCATGGATTTGATGAGGTCCGTCAAGGACAGTACCGACGACACGGAATTCTACACACCACTGCCCGAGGGATACGAACTTGGGCAGACGAAATACGTGGCGGTTTTCGGTACCGTCATGAGCGGTCTGGGGAAGGGGATATTCTCTTCCAGTCTCGCCAAGCTCCTCAAAGACAAAGGTTTGAAGGTCGCCCCCATCAAGCTCGAGGGCTATCTCAACGTGGACTCAGGCACCCTGAATCCCTTCCGCCACGGTGAAGTGTTTGTCCTGGACGACGGGATGGAAACCGATATGGACCTGGGCACTTACGAGCGCATGCTCGACCAGGACCTTGTCGGCGCCAACTTCGCCACCAGCGGGCAGATCTTCACCGCCGTGTTGAACAAAGAGCGCGCCGGCAGCTACCTCGGACGCGACGTGCAGATGATCCCGCACGTCACCGGCGAGGTGAAGATGCGCCTGCGTGAGCTGGCGATGACGTCTGAGGCCGACGTGGTCTTCATCGAGGTCGGCGGTACCGTCGGCGATATCGAAAACGCCTTCTACATCGAGGCGCTCCGCGAGTTGAGCTACGAGGAAGGCGAGGGTTCGGTCCTGTTCGTGGCGCTGACTTACGTGCTGAGCCCCCCGACTCTCGGCGAGCAGAAGTCCAAAGCCGCCCAACTCGGTATCAAGCGCCTCATGGAGTTCGGTATCCATCCGCACCTGATAGCCTGCCGCGCCGAGGAGCGCGTTACCGACAAGGTCCGCCAGAAAATATCGATCTACACCAACGTTCCGATCTCGCGCGTCTTCAGTATGCACGACCTGCCAAGCATCTATCTCCTGCCGCAAATAATGCGGGAAGAAGGGCTCGACAGCGAAGTGGTACAACTGCTCAATCTAGGCGGGCTGATCAACTCGGCTGAAGATGCGCGAAACGCCCAGGCATGGCACAGATTCGCCTCCAGAATCGGTAAGTTCTCCCACGAAGTCACCATTGGCGTCACGGGCAAGTACACCGCCCTCCGCGACAGCTACGCCAGCATCATCAAGGCCCTCGAGCATTCCGAAGTAGCCAATGATGCGAAGGTCAATATCGAGTGGATCGACACTACGGATCTCGAGGTTGACAGCGTGCCCGAGGTCCTGGCGAAGGTCGACGGTATTATCGTACCGGGCGGGTTCGGCGTTCGCGGGACGGCTGGCAAGATCACATGCGTAAAATACGCACGCGAAAATATGCTGCCGTATCTTGGTATCTGTCTGGGTTTCCAGATGGCGGTGATCGAGTACGCCCGAAATGTCTGCGGCCTGGCAGATGCCGACAGCACCGAAATCGATCCGGACACCAAAACGCCCGTGATAAGCATACTGCCCGAGCAGAAGGAAATCGAGGGGCTCGGCGGGAACATGCGCCTCGGCGGACAGGACGTCGTGATCACGCCGGGTACCCTGGCGGCGGAACTGTTCGACGGGGCCCGGCACATCCGTCAACGCTTCCGACACCGATTCGAAGTCGACCCGGACTACATCGAGCAACTCGAAGCCGGCGGACTGATCTTCTCGGGAAGGCACGGTGAGCACGAGATAATGCAGATTCTCGAACTGCCCCGCGACGTCCACCCGTACTTCCTGGCCGCACAGTTCCACCCCGAACTCACCAGCCGCCCACTACGCCCCCAACCAATGTTCAAGGGTCTGGTGCAAGCGGCGATAGAAAGAAAGCAGAGCGATCAGTTATCAGTAACCAGTAACCAGTAATCAGGTAAGCGCACCGGCGCCGCTTCAACCGCTTGCTCGTGCTTCGTAGCGAAGCTACTTCGCAGAGTAGTACGGTTTAGCACGCCGTTAGTCGCAAGCTGACAGCTAATAACAAACAAAGGATTTGTACTCATGACAGACGAACAGAAAGCAGACGCCACAAACCCCGAAGAAGAGCCCAAAATCATCGTCGACGATGACTGGAAACAGCAGGCACAGGCCGAGAAAGAGAAACTCGCCGAGCAGGCCAAGACCGACGAGACCCCGCCGGGCGACCCCGAAGCCCAGCCCGCCGACCAGCAGGCCCCCGGCCAGGGGCCAGAAGGGCAAGAGCGTCAACTGCCTCCGGCAAGTTTCACCACGCTTGTCAGTTCGCTAGCCACTCAGGCGATGATGGCGCTGGGGGGATTCAAGGACCCCAACAGCGACAAGGTCATGGTCGACCTCGAATTGGCCAAGCACCACATCGATACGCTTAAGGTCCTCGAAGAGAAGACAAAGGGCAATATCGACGACGAGGAGAAGAAGCTCCTGGAAGAGGCCTCCTACCAGATCCAGATGATGTTCGTACAAATGGTGCAGCACATCTCCGGTCAGCAGCAAGGCCAGCAAGCCCCCGGACAACCCCCCGCCGCCGGACCGCCTGTGTGAACGGTGAGCATGTGAACGGGTGATCTCGTCGCAGAATGCGGCGGGCTTTGTCCTTGTACTGCTAACGTTGTTGTTTTGCACTTGTCGCCGCCGTCCCTCCGATTAGCGGCCTACGGCACGTCGGCCATATTCCCGCCTCCGGCGGGACGCCATCCGCCAGTTGCCGTCGCCAGTTGCCAGTTGCCAGTCACCAGTTGCCACGTCTTTACGAAAAGTCCTTTGAGATATGGGGATGTGTGGTATACTGTAGATTCTCTTCGAGAGGGCCAGGAGTGGTGTTCTCCCTTCCCGGTTTGGATGCATCGTCTCGCGAGTGAGGTAGATGGGTCTTATGGGCAAGATAATAGATGAATCCGGCCACATGCCGATCTTCGAGGCCCTGGAACCGCGCCTGCTGCTGGATGGCACGATTGCGGGTCAACTGTGGAACGATTTTGACGCTGACGGGGTCAATGACGCCAGCGAATCGGGCCTGAACGACTGGATTATCGAGCTTACCGATCTGGCGGACGGCGCCACGACGACAACCGCTACGGCAGACGGGGGCCTGTATTCCTTCGACGCTCTCCCGCCCGGCAACTACGAAGTACGCCAGATCGACCAGTCTGGATGGGTTCGGATTCACCCGACCGGGCCATCATACCATGCCATCGAACTGATTGACGATGCGTTGGGTATTGATTTCGGTAACGTTCAACCGGGTTCGATTTCCGGTGTGAAGTTCGATGACCTCGATGGCGACGGTGTCAAAGATGCGGGCGAACCTGGCCTGAACGGCTGGACTATCGAACTGGTGGACAGTTCAAGCGGTCTGGTTATCAATACGGCCGTTACCGCCACCGACGCCGTAGACGGTGAGTATGTATTTACTGACGTGATACCCGGCGACTACGAGGTTCGCGAGATCGCCCAGGCTGGATGGGTGCAGACCTTTCCTGCAACATCGACGTACTCTCTGACTCTGTCCGGGGGTGATGACTTGGCGGACAGGGATTTCGGCAATACAAGGCCGGCCTCGGTTTCCGGTCAGAAATTCGATGACTTCAATGCCAACGGCCTGCGAGACCCCGGCGAACCGGGGCTGGACGGCTGTACTATCGAACTCGTCGATGCCACGACGGGCCTGGTCGTGGACACGGCAGTGACGACCAGTATCGATCTCGATGAGTCCGGCGATATTGACCCCGAGTCCGAATCGGGACTGTATTCGTTTACGGTGCTGAATCCCGTTCCAGTACCGGTCGAATCGTACACGTCGACCATTGACAACATTCTCGGAACCGGATTCTACCGCGGTCACGCCAAGTGGCTGTCAACCGGGTCGGTGGACGATGCGTACAACGGCACCGCTCACCGCTATAGGGGCACGTTGTACAATGCCTGGTGGGTATTTGAGGACCTGCCCGCAGGGTCGTATCAAGTATGGACCTCGTGGGGCACGCCGACCTTGCCTGCATGGTCTGATGTTCCCTACGTGGTTTATGAGGGCGGTACAGTAGTATCAGGCAAATACCAGGCGGGTACCTCGAAAGGTACGTTCGTCGCAGATCAAACCGAGCTACCGACCGACCTGCAGGCCGATGGAGTATGGTGGAAGAGCCTGGGCACCCATGTAGTCGAGAGGAGATTGGCGGTCGAAATCCATGGGCCCCAAGGCGTTCCCTCCGGTCTTCCCGTCGACGAGATACCGTTTGCATTTGCAGATGCGGTCCATATTGAAGGAGTTCTGCTTAACTACATCATTCGCGAGGTCAACCAGCCGGGATGGGTGCAGTCTTTTCCCGCAGGTCAACGCTATGGAGTCGGTTTAGAGTATGGCCAGTCCATCCCGGGAAAGGACTTCGGTAACTATCAACTAGCGTCGATTTCCGGGCAGAAGTTCGAAGACCTCGACGGCGACGGTGTGAAGGACACCGGCGAGTTGGGCCTCGACGGCTGGACTATCGAATTGGTTGACCCTGCAACCGGCGATGTAATCGAAACACAGGTTACGGCTAGTCTGGACGTTGACGAGAGCGGGGCGATTGATCCGGAAACGGAAATGGGCTTGTACTCGTTTGAAGACCTCATTCCCGGTGATTACGAACTGCGGGAAGTACTCCAGGACGGTTGGGCACAGACATATCCTGGGGCCGGCCCCTATTCGCCGACGCTGATCAGTGGCGAAGCGATAACGGACAAGGACTTCGGTAATGCCTGGGTCGGTTCGATCAGCGGTCAGAAGTTCGAGGACCTCAATGGTGACGGTATCAAGGATACCGACGAGTTGGGCTTGGACGGATGGACTATCGAGTTAGTCGATGCGGATACCGCGGTGGTGCTTGACTCGCAACTCACCAGCGGAGGAGGGTTGTACTCCTTTGTGGACCTGGTGATTGGGAACTACGAGGTACGTGAGGTTCAGAAGATCGGATGGGTACAGACCTTGCCAGCCACATCCATCTATACCACATCGCTGGCGTATGGCCAGCACGTCACGGACAAGGACTTTGGCAACCAGCCACTTTCGGGCGCCATTTCCGGTCGGAAGTTCGAGGATGTGAATGCCAACTCTGTGCGCGACGCCGGGGAACCGGGCCTTGATGGCTGGACGATCGAACTTGTCGATCCTTCAAGCGGTCTCGTGATTGACACGCGAGTGACCTTTGGCGGTGGGACGTATTCGTTTGGCGAACTGATGTACGGAAGTTACATCGTGCGAGAGATTGTGCGGAATGGTTGGATACCCTCCATGCCGGATCCCTCCGGCCACACCGTGGATATTTCTCCCGGCGAGACGCTGGACGATGTGCATTTTGGCAACTATCGGGCCGTTTCGATTTTCGGCCAGAAGTTCGAGGATCTCGACGGCAATGGTATCAGGGACATCGGCGAAGCCGTTCTGGACGGATGGGTCATTGAACTGGTCGATCCTGCGACCGGCAACGTGATTGCCGCCCGAACAACCGCCGGTGGCGGGTTCTACTCGTTTTCGGGCCTCACGCCAGGTGATTACGAACTGCGGGAAGTACTTCAGGACGGATGGGTGCAAACGTGTCCGGACCCGGGGGTCTATTCGGTATCTCTGATGAGTGGCGATGTGGCTGCGGATAAGGACTTCGGGAACTTCCCGGAGGGCGGGAACAGAGCGCCCACTGGGATATTGCTCACTGGAGACTCCGTTCCCGAGAATGCACCCAACATCACAGTTATCGGGACGGTAACCGGCGTTGATCCGGATGGAGATACCTTAACGTTCACCCTGACCGACAACGCCGGTGGACGCTTCGGGCTCGTCGGGAGTGTTCTGGTCGTTGCCGATGGTAGCATGCTGGACTACGAGTCGGCGACCAGTCATGACGTGACGGTCGAGGCAAGCGACGGTGAATTCACTCGCAGCGAGGTGTTCACGATCAACATTTTGAACGTCAACGAGTTTCCTCCGACCGATATCTCGCTCAGCAGCACAGTTGTCTCAGAGCACTCGCCCAACGGTACGCTGGTCGGTACTTTGAGCGGTAGTGATTTGGATGAAGGAGCTTTGGTATTCAGCCTGACTGACGATGCGGGCGGGCGTTTTGCCGTCAGCGGCACGGAACTTGAGATTGCGAACGGTACTCTTCTGGACTACGAGACGGCCACGAGCCACGTTGTGACGATCCAGGCTAGCGACGGGGAGTACACGCACACTGAGACATTCACGATCAACGTGACGGATGTCAATGAATCACCAACAGACATCTCTCTGAGTAGCGATTCGGTTCTCGAGAACGCACCCAATGGTATCGTGATTGGCACATTGAGCGGCCTCGATCCGGAAGGCAACGCGCTGACGTTCAGCCTTCAGGACGATGCCGGCGGAAGGTTCAAAATCGAGGGAGCGCTCTTGATGGTCGCCGATGGCAGCCTGCTGGACTATGACGTGGCTACGAGTCATGACTTGGTTGTGGGAGCATACGACGGGGAGTTTTCTTACGGCGAGACGCTCACCATCTATGTGATGGACTGGAATGAAGCACCCACGGATATTTCGCTCACCGGCGATTCGGTTGAGGAGAGCGCACCCAACGTGACCATCATCGGGACTTTCAGTGGAGTTGATCCTGACGGTGACACCTTGACGTTCAGTCTAACCGACAATGCCGACCGACGATTTGGTCTCGTCGGGAATGTCCTTGTCGTTGCAGATGGCAGCATGCTGGACTACGAGTCGGCGACCACCCATGATGTGACTGTACAGACGAGTGACGGAAACCTGACTTACAGCGAAACATTCGCTATCCACGTCACGAATATCGACGACGATCCGCACCCGACGCTTCAGATCAACGACGTCTCTCTGACCGAGGGCGACAGCGGGACGAAGAATTTCAACTTCACAGTCACACTTTCGGCATTCAGTAGCGATACGGTTAGCGTGAACTACGAAACGGTGAACGATACAGCCACAGCCGCAGCTGACTACGTAGCAGTCAGCGGGACGCTGATCTTCATTCCTGGCCAGACGGACAAGACGATCAGCATCCTAGTTACCGGTGATACCACTAGCGAAGCTAATGAGCAGTACTTCGTTTACCTGGGCGGAGCGACAAATGCGGCGATTGCCGATAGCCGGGGCGTGGGCATTATCCTGAACGACGATGGCTATGCACTGGACGTTGAACTCCGCGTCGTTGATGGTCTCCACGGCGATGATCATATGTCGGATGCTGACTTCACATCCTACAGTTCTATTCCCAACGTTAGTACCGGAAGTAGCTATTACGCTGAAGTCTGGCTCCGAGATATCAGTACGGGTCACGGAATCATAAGCGGAACAGTGGACATCACATATACGACCGCCTACGCGGATGTTATCGCCATCAGCAATGGCGGAGTCTACACAGCCCTGCCTTCGGGAGCGATTCATGAAACACAGGGCCTGATCGACAATCTGGGTGGTGGAACACTCAGCACCCTGGAGGGAGTGACACAGTGGGTTCGCCTCGGCTGGGTTGAAATGCTGTCCACGGAAATGGGCGAGGTCACTTTCACGCTTGGGCACGACTTCTCGCCTATGCCGCCGGGCCTCGCCAATCCGCAGTTCGAGAACATGCAGGCCATCGAAGAGTCATTGGCGACTGTCGAGTACGAAAGCCCGTTTGGGCGTTACCCCCTGGACACGATAGGAGAAGGCAATTCCTACAAGTCCCGGCGAGGCTACGATACGGAAGGATTTTACACCGAGTACCTCATGGAGGACGATGAAGGCACCGGTGGGCAGTATGCGGCGATGGACTTCAACGGCTGGGTTACCACCGATGCCGGATGCCGAATCTACGACTCGGGAGTAGTCCATGTTTGGGACAATATAGAACAGGAGTCTGCGGGCTCCGTTCCTGATTGGTCGGGGGCTTACGGCGGCTATCCTACCGGAATCAATACGTGTGGCAACCAGAACGACCTCCTCTACAAGGGCCAGGGCTTGTTCGATGGCGACGCCGAACTCCGAAATCATCGAGGCGAGGACTGGCAGCTTCTCGACTGGGGTGTGGGCGCGATGGATTGGGGCGTAATCAACTGGACCGGCACACCAGTTGCTGTGACGGTGGATCCGGCTCCGTTCGAGGTCGCCGGCCGCCATATCTTCTATAACAACTCGGCGATGGACGGTAGCAATCCTGCGGCCGGCCCTCCCGATGATGATGCTATCGACCCGAGCAAGCAGGCGCTTCTGCCGGGGCAGACGGTTACGTCTGCCAACTACACCAGCTACTCGCGCGGTATCAACGGCATCATGGTGGATATCGGCGATCTGCCGGGTACACCGACGGCTGGGGATTTTGGCATCAGGGTCAACGAAGCGACCGACCCGGACACGTGGTCCGCCGGTCCGGCGCCAAACGTCAGTGTCCGGCCGGATGCGGGTGTTGGCGGATCCGATCGCGTGACGTTGATCTGGGCTGATGGGGCGATTCTCAATCAGTGGGTCGAGGTGACTGTACTGTCGGATGCGAATGGCGGTGGGCTGGGTTTGGCCCAGGATGATGTGTTCTACTTTGCCAATCTCGTCGGCGACTGCGATGGCGATGGTCAGGTTGGGGGCAGTGACTACGGGATACTCGTCGGCGAGTTCGGACAGCGCGGCGGGGTCGCTGCGCTGGCGGCTGACCTGAATGGTGATTGTCGAGTCGATCTGACCGATTTCGCGATCATGCGAGGCAGCTTCGGCAATTCCGTGTTGGTGCCGACCATCCCGGCGGACCCTGCCGATCAGACCATTCGTTTCGCCGTCATTGGCGATTACGGCAGCGGTTCGATCGACGAAGCCGATGTCGCCGATCTGGTTACGAGTCTGAATCCCGATTTCGTCGTGACGACCGGCGATAACCGTTATGGTTTCACGACTTTCGACGAGGTTGTGGGGCAGTATTATTGCTCGTTTCTGACAGACGCCGGCAGCGGGGCGTACTGCTCGGGAGGCGACAGCCCGACCAACGCATTTTTCCCATCCACCGGCAACCACGACTATTGGGATGGGGGCAGCATCGACGAATACCTGGACTACTTCACACTTCCGGGCGCGGGCGTGGACAGTAGCGACACCTCGGGCTCCGAACGGTATTACGATTTCATCCAGGGACCGCTCCACTTCTTCGCCCTGGACAGCGAGGAGGCGCTGACAGACCCCGCCGACATGGCAGACCAGCAGGATTGGTTGCAGACCCAACTGGCGGTATCGACCACGCCCTGGCAGGTCGTCTATATGCACCATCCACCTTATTCGTCAGGCATGCACGGTTCGAGCATCGAGATGCAATGGCCCTATGCTGACTGGGGCGCCGATTTCGTGATGAGCGGGCACGATCACGACTACGAACGGATCGAGGCCGACGGGATCGTCTATTTCGTCAACGGTCTGGGCGGTAGCAGCCGCTACCCCTTCGACATCCCGATCGGCGGCAGCCAGGTGCGCTACACCGACGACTTCGGCGCCATGGTGGTCGACGCCTCCCCCGACGCCGTCAACTTCCGCTTTATCAACCGCGGCGGGCTGGTCATCGACGATTACACTCACAGCGCACAGCCCGCGGGCCCGGCCATCGCCAGCGCCCCGCCCGCCGAGAACAATCCGGCGGGGACGGTTGTCGGTACGTTCGGCACGATTGACCCCGACCCCGGCGAACCGATTGCAGCGGCCGCGGCGACGGGGGTTCCAGTTGTCAGCCAGCCGCTCGACCTGCTGATGGAATTGCCATCAGCGGCCGATTACATCTCCGAACCTCAGGCGATAGCATTTCGTTCGTCAGCGACGACGCTTCAGCGTGCGGCGACAACCGCGTATGATCTCCGCCCGCTGAGTGACGCCCCGGAGGCGGGCGCTCCGGGCGACGATCTGCTGGCTGACATCCTGGCGGAAGCAGCGTTGCTGGCGGTCGGCTACTAGCTATTACTGGTCTCCAGATGGATGAAGCCTTAACCCCCTCGGGTCGTAGCTGACAACTGATAGCTGGCTGGGAGAAAATACTCATAAAAATCCGAAAACCCCTTGATTTTTTGTGTCCTCGGTGTCTATACTATAAGTGAGCGAGCGTGGGGCTACCTAATTGGGTGCCCCTTCCGGCCGGCGAGGTCTTCCCCCTCCTTTCCCTCGTCGGCCGGTTTCTTGCTCCGTCGAAACCTGGAGGCTTGGCAATTGTATAACATCTGTAGTAGCAATACGATGCAGTGGAGTACGTCACGGCTGGCTGCACGTGATAGTCGCTTGGATTCCGTTGAGGTGATCCGAAGATACGCTGTGTCGGCGAGGCCCGTAGAGCGGTAGTACAGTGGTGATAGATGCTTGTAGAGAGCCAATCGGACGAAACGGGAAAATACTCAGAAAAAACGGAATTCTAAGAAAGCCGTCGCATTGTTTTTCCGATGATAGTATTGAGTCAGCGAAGGGGCTCGTGCCCTGGAGCTTCGAGTGCGGCCGGCAGTGTTTTACGTTCTCCTTTCCACTGTCGGCCGATTCGTACCGTCCGAGTCGCATGTCGTATGCTGTAAGCGGGTGCAATATGGAGTGGAATGTATCCGCCGATTAGACGGGCCCACGTGATGCTGCACGTGGGCTCGTTTTTTAAGATGCGTGGTTGTATGCGGATCAGTGGGTCATGGCGTACGCAAGTGCGTTGACGCCGATACGGATTGCATCGGCGTCGGCATATCCGCGATTGTATGCGAATCCCAACTGTTCCCATCCGTTGCCCAGGCCCAGTGACGAGTAGATTACGCCCAACTGTCCGTCTATCTTGACGCCTTCGAGTGTCGGGGCGTTCAGTGACGGGGAAGTCGCCTTCACCATGTCGCTGTAGGTAACGGTCTGGATGGCGTATGGCATCTGGTAGAGTTGCGAGTCGGCGGCGATGCGGGCGAGCTTGTGGTTGGGCATGGCGCGTTTCAGTTCGCGCCGGAACGCGACGTCGAAGGCCTTTCGTCCCGCGGCGGAATCGGCGATCAGAACGCCGCCGCCGAGGAGGAATTTGCGCAGCCGGGCGACTTCGGCCTTGGTGAGTTTGAAGTCGCGCAGACCGGTCATGTAGAGTACGGGATACTTGAACAGCTTCTCCGAGCCGAGTTCGACGGGCTGTCGCTTGAACTGGACCTTGAGCGTCGTGTTCTTGGCGATGTACTTCATCAGGTTGGGCAGGCCGTGATTCGTGGGGTCCCAGTCGCCGTTGTGCACCACCTGTCCGATGACCAGTTGATCGCCGCTGGGCTTGCCCTGCTGGTGGTAGATCTTCCCGACGCCCCATGCCCTGGCGTACTGCATGTTGGCCAGTACGCTGGTGATGATGTTCACTCCGAGCTTTATCGCATCGTCTTGGTGATATAGCACGCCGCCTTCGATAGGTCTCTTGGCGACGTCCCACCCGCAGTTAAGGTCGATCGGCGAGAAGATGATCGCCGGGCGGCAGCCCAGATAGATCGCCTCGAGATACGGTTTCATGCTCTGGAACGGTTTGGAGTCCTTGCGGAACCGCATTTTCTTGATCGGGTAGTATGCACTGAACAGGGGCGAGTCGGTGTCGATGGCGGACAGTTGGCGATTGGGGAAGATACGTTTTATCTCGCGGACCGCGGTGGTGCGGAATTCTTCCCGCCCGCACTGCGCGTGAACGACCAGCGTCCCGCCGTCGTAGAGGTACCGCTGGAGGCTTACGATCGTCTCGTTCGAGAGTTTTGGCATCGGCGTCCAGCCGGTGACGTACAGAAGGGGCAGGGTCCGGGGGTCCCAGGAGAACTTCGCCAGTTGGATCGGGACGTAACGGTAGCGAATATTCAGGCGGCTGTTGGCGTAGCTGATCAGGCGTTCGATATCGATAACCGTGGTCGGAAAGGCGCTGGCGGCGACCCGCTTACCGTTCTTCTGGACGAATCTCCTCTCCGAGAAGTTGACCATGCCCACCAGGTTGGGCGGAGATGGTTGGCGCTTGCGTTCGGAGCGTCGCAGGGGTGTCGCCGGAAGGGGGAGCGGTGGTAGGGATTCAGCGGCCGTGCGGCGCTGGGGCTTGGCCTTGGGGTGAGGCTGGGCCTTGGGATTCTTCCATTCCGCCGAAACCGGTCCGGCCAAACCGCCCAGGATCAACACCGCCAGAAGCAGCGCGCACGCCTTGGTCACGGAGGTATTCATAGCACGATTCCTTTCGGTGGCGAGTCAGTCTTTGCTACCACAAATATCGGACTTCCAGACGGACCGCTACACCAATAAGTATAACGCGAAATCCCCCGAAGGCTTCCATTTTTCGCAGAAAAGAAGCTGGTGCAGCGTTGCAATATCCGCGCCGCGGGCTTACTTACCGGGCGCCGGTGGTACCGGACGGGCGCCGCGTTGGATGAGCGGATCAGGTGTTCCGATGCCCCGTTCGTTCAGTTCGCTGATTCTGTTCCTGGCGAAATCGCGGTTGGTCAGGTCGTCGAATTCGTGTTCCAGGACGGCTTGGTAGAGTTCCAAGGCCCGCGTGTGGTTCTGGAGCCGGTAATCCCATACGACCGCGGCCTGGAATCTGGCACCGATCTGGATGCGCGGGTCCCACTTCCATGCACGTTGATACCACATGACCGCGCGGACATTTTCGTTGAAGTATTCCCTGTAGATGTGCCCGATGTAAAACGCCGCCAGCGGGCTCCTCGTGCTGGTGGGGTGCTGCTCGGTGATCGTCAGGAACAGCCTCAACGCCTGCCGCTGCTTGTTGTAGTTGGGGAACAGGGGCACGAAGCTGGCTCGCTTGTACATCGAAAGGGCCTTGCTGTAGAGTTCCTCCGCGGCGGGGATGACTTTCACCGGTTTCATGTTCTCCGGCGGGGCCTCGGCGCTGAAAAAATACACGTACGTACGAACCGGATCGAACCTCGTGCGGACGAGGCTCACGAACTTGACCTTTTCGAGGCTGAGGCGGTCGGAGTAGAATTTCTCGAGATCTCCCATGGCCTGCTTGTAAGCCGCCCTCGCCGCGAGTACGAACTCCACCAACAGTCGCGGGTCGGCATTGGTGAGCGATTCGCCTTTCGGCGGGACCACTTCGGGTATACCGGTCCACTTGAACCACTGGGCCTCGTCGAGATTCTCAAGCTCCTTGCCCGACCAGTTGTAGCGGTCCGCGTCGCCGATGCTGTTGCAGTATCCCCGCAAAACAGTGAGGCGGTAGCGATATTGCACCCGTGCCGATTCGGCGGCGGTGACGGCTTTGGCTTCCGCCGCATCGCCCGGAGTGACCGCAAGGGTGTCTACAACCTCGAATCCCTGCTTGAATCCTCGGCGAACCGGTGACGGTCTGGCATCGCATCCGACCGCGACTATGCACGCCGCCAGAAGCAGCGGTAAGATCCATTTACCCGTTTTGATAGTGGCTTTCATGGCAGGGGTTCCTTATTGAAGACTCCCGAATTTCTGATTGGCGCATTATCCAGACGCAGGCGACCGCTTGCAAGTGTTTACAGAAAAACTTGCCATACGCATGCGAGATTGTTTTCCGTCAAGAGCACCCTCGCACACTTCACCACGTTTCTCGCGCGAGCCGGTTTTCCGCTCGTCCTGGGAAATGCGTCGCTGCTGTCGGGAAATGCCTAATATGGTTCACAGGTTGACACGCGCCTGAATGCCTGCCGTAATCGGAATAACTCTAATCCACCGCCCGTGTGCGGAAGGTAATGTTGTTGGAACGTGTTGTGTGGTAGCCGGTTGCATTCGCGGCCGCAAGGGGCGCCCGCCCCCAAACCGCCGAATATGGTACGTCACCGGCAACGCCGACGAGCCGTCAGCTTGTCACGAAGACGGGGTATGCTTTACCCCATGCACCCGCCCGGGAATTCGGTTACACTTTGTCGGCGCCGATAGACCATACGTTATCCAAACAGCGGGAAGGAGATTTTCATGGACCTCGCAAGACAGCTCGCAATCCAGATTCCGATAGTTATCGTAAGCGTTACCCTCCTGATAGCCGCCGCGGGCAAGGCGGGAAAGGAGAGGGGGGCGATCCTGATTGTGATGGGTGCTATCGGTATGTGTGTGATGTCGGTTGCAGGTCCCTTGCTCTATGGAGTAATCATGCCCAGATTAATTGACATCGCGGGGAGCTCTAACATATCGAACATCTACCTGGTCCTCGGATTGGCGGTCAATATATTGTGGTCCGTCCCGATTCTCCTGATTGCCATCGGAACGTTTCAGCGCCCCACGCCAGCCGTCCAGCACAAACCTTATCACCCCTACCCAAACCAGCCAGGCGGTCCGCCGGAACTATGATCCCGCCTCAAGCGAGCTACCGCGGGATGGGCAATGGCTCCGTGCGCACACCGGGCCGATACATAGCGGACACAATCAAGTAATATAGCTGGCTGAGCAGCAGGGCAAGCAGAAGCATGGCGCCCGTGATCAACTGAATCACCTCCCAGTGGAGGCCCTGCATCAACATGATCGTCTGGGCGATTACCAGCACCATCAGCGCCAGGACCGATCCGACCACCGATCCGAACCCGCCTCGCAGACAGAGTCCGCCCAGAACAACCGCGAAGATTATCCCAAACTCCATACCGAAGTCCTGGGTCGACCGGGCCGCCCCCACCCTACCGAGCCACAATGCACCTGCAACGCCGGCCATCAGGCTCGACAACACGTAAGGCAGGCCCGTGAACACGAACCGCCGGCCCAATGGCTCTTCCAACTGGCGCGCGGGGCGGCGGCGCCGGCCCAGCGGGGTCAACTGCACCAGGGCAACACACGACAGCAGGAAGATTACTACAACGATCCAGATCGGGATCGATTCGTACACGTATTTCCTGAGGAATCCCAGCTTATCGCCGGGCCTGACGACCATCGTCATGCCACCGGTAAACAGGCGCGATAGCCCGCCAAGCACCGCCGCCATCGCGATGGTCACCAGCGCACCGTGAATTCGCAGCAGACCGACCAGACCGGCATTGATCAACCCAATAGCCAACGCCGGAAGCATGGCGATTATGAAGCTCAAACCGACATTAAACCCTTCATTGAGCATCGTCGCCATGACGATCGCGACCAGCGCGGCGGTTGCCCCGATGGACAGGTCCAGGCCGCCCGCGGAGGCGATCATCACCATCGGCGCCACCAGCAGCAACAGCGGTAAGATCCTGGCCAGCATGTTCATCACCGACGGAGACGAAAAGAGCTGTCGCACGGATACCAGCCCGCAGGCGCAGACCGCCACCAGGATCAGCAGCACAAACGCGTTCCAGACGAGCAGCGACTTCACCCGCCATGCGGAGTTCTCAGAGAAGTGCTCCTTGCCAATCGCCGGCGGCGCGAGCGGTTCCGGGGCAAGATATGTTGTTTCGGTCATGGTTCACTCCTGAAAAAAGTAAAGCGATTCGGCCCCCATGCTGACAGGAAACATGATTGGGCGCAGGCGAGCGGCCGGGCGTCGAATGTCCGTGGTTGCCGGTTCACGATTGCTTTTATCCCATATTTCCCGTCTACTTACTACGTCAATCCCGGACAATTCCGATATGAATCGCCGTTCTTGTTTATTGCCCGCCGTCCGCCGCGGAGCCCTGAGCCCCGTCGAAGGGTGACTGATCGTAGCCCAAGTGCGATCCGAAGGTGAGCCCTGGGAACCATAATCCCATAATCCCATTATCCCAGAGCCCTCCGAACGGAGGGTGATTGAAAACCCCTGAAAATAAGGGCACAAACCCTTATTTGATATTCCAGGTTCTTGATCCCGATTAACTCAGGCTAGCTTCGCCTCTTTGCGCGTCTCCTGACGAGAGCAACCATGCCTGAGGCCATCAGGACTATCGTGCATGGCTCGGGCACGAACATGAAGTTGCCTCCGAAGTACCCGCGGTTTACATTGGTCCCACCCGCGAAGTGGAATGAGTCTCCCTCCCTGGTGCGCGCTCTGATCCAGGTAACCTCCTCAGGATTCACGTACGTCGAGCTAAACGCTATTGGATCGCCTATGGGTGTGGTGGATGCGACAACATATTCCACGCCCTCACTCAGGTGAACGAGTGGGATCGCTTGAAAGCGGAAGGAACTCGTCAGGGTTTCCACCGTTCCGGCTTGCACCGTCGCTGAGGCCAGGAGCTGTCCATTGAGAGTCCAGAGTCCCACCTCGTGGGATACGGCCAGTCCGTTGGCCCCGTGGTCGTATACGCCCAGATGGGTCACTGCGATGTCGTCATTTACGCGGAACTCGTACCCCGACATTCTGGGGGCTTCGAAGGTGCCCCCTATCAGGGTCAACACAATGCCCGGTTGTGGCGGTTGTATCGGTGCGGCGGTGGCTGTGGGGGGCAGGCACAGTACGACCGACAGAACTGAAACTGCACCGAGTACGCAAACGGTAGATATACTGCGTTTCATCTTGTGACTCCTTAATTAAGATACTCCCTACATGACCTGCCCCTCAGGGCAGATCCCTCTAGTAAGACTGTTCGCGTGGCTCAGACGCGACCATCCACCGTGTATTGTATCCCGGTACTGGAATATGTCAAGGAAAATCCTGCGGCAAAATGACAGCATCCGTGAAATAGTTCGCGGGACCAGTTGCCACACCTGCCGCGACGACTTGTCACGACGTAGTCTAAAAGACGAAGACGAAAGCCCCGTCAGTCTATTGGCCCGCAGCGGCGGAATCCAATTCCTTCAACAGGTTGCGGCACATCTGCCCGATTTTCACCGGCGCGGCGTCCCTGAACTCTCCGTCCGTAAAGATCCAGGAGTTATCGTCCTTGTGCTTGCGCAATACATCACGAACAGATTCTCCGCGCGATCTCAATTCGGAGATGATGTCCTGATTGCCATTGTGTGCAACGTGGTATCCGACGCCGAAAGAGAGGAACTTCGTGCAGAGAAGCGGTATCAGTTCTTCTGCGGACTTGCTATTGAAGTACGCTCGAAGTTTCGGGCGCTCGATCTCGGCGGCCGCCATTCTCCGCCCTTCCAGAGACATATTGTACGATTCGGTCATCTTCGGATGATATTCATACTTATCCCCTTCACGCCATTTCTCGTTGTCAGGCACATCCCACCAGCCCTTTCCGGCAGGCTCACCCTCCACGCCGCAGCCGACAACAATAAACGCAAGCACGGATATAACAACACATTCTCTCATCATCGCACTCTTTTCTACCACGGAACACACGGACATTTCAAGCCGCCTGTAGTGAAGCTGTCAACTGGGCGTTACCGTCGCCAGTTGCCAACCATTGAGCGAGCGAAGGAAACGCACGCTGAAGACACAATGACAAAGCCTGTCGCATTCTGCGGCAGGACCGCCCTACGCCGTCGCCAATTGCCAATTGCCATGCTGCTCTCCATATTCTAATATGATAGGCGGCCCGGATGGGCTGCTTGTGAAAGGAATACGTCATGAATGCTGGTACCGACAAGACACTCTCGCGTCGCAGTTTCATCAAGGCCGCCTCGGCCGCGCCCCTCGCCCTGCCGTGGATCATCCCAGGCCGGGCACTTGGTAAGGAGAAGGGCACGCCCGCGGCTAGCGATCGGGTGGCGCTCGGTTGGGTCGGTTGCGGGGGACGCGGGAATTACGACGCCTCCCGTCTGGTGCGTCACGGCGGTCAGATTGCGGCGTTGTGCGACGTTAACAAGAAGCATCTCGACCGCGCCGCCAAGCGATACAAGGTGGCGGCTTCGGCGTGCGGCGGCGACTACCGCAAGACCGTCGCCCGCAAGGATATCGACGCGGTGCTGGTGGCGACCAACGACCACTGGCACGTGTTGGTGGCGCTGGAGGCTTTGAAAGCCAAGAAGGACATCTATGTCGAGAAGCCGCTGGGTGTTACGGTGGCTGAGGGGCGGTTCCTGGTCGATGCGGTCAAGAAGACCGATCGGATATTCATGCACGGTACGGAGCAGCGATCGATGGCCTCTGTCCGTCGCGTCTGCGAACTGGTCCGCAACGGTCGGATCGGTAAGGTCACGAAGGTCACCACCGCCTGTCCGGGCGGAGCCAAGGCTGGTCCGCCGAAGATTTCGCCCGTGCCTGACTGGCTCGACTTCGACATGTACACCGGACCGTCGCCCAAACGGGACTACGATCCGCGCCGGATCAGCACGAGGTTCCACTGGCACATGACCGACTACTGCCCCAGCGGTTTTATGGCCGGTTGGGGCATTCACCATCACGACATCTTCCACTGGGCCCTGGACCTCGACAACACCGGACCGGTGGCGATCGAGGGCGCGGCGGCGTACGCTCCAGCCGGAGATCTGTGCGACGCTCCGGTGAGTTGGAAGGTGGATTACACGTACGCCGGCGGAATGACGATGACTTTCGTCGACGGATCGAAGTTCCCCAAGAGCAACGGTATCAAGTTCGAGGGCGACAAGGGGTGGATCCAGATGCACTACGGCGGGGCGACGTCGGCGAGCGACGTCAAGATCCTCGCCTCGAAGATCACCGACAAGGACGTCCGCCTCTACGATACGGGCAAGGGCGACGATAATTTCAACTTCCTCCAGTGCGTCAAGTCCCGCAAGCCCACCTGCTCGCCGGTCGAGGCGGCCCATCGGTCATCGGCGGTGGGATTCCTCGGCGAGATCGCCTGCCGCCTGAAGCGCAAGCTGAAGTTCGACCCGAAGAAAGAACTGTTCGTTGGCGATGACGAGGCCAACAAGCTGCTGTCCCGTCCGATGCGGGCCCCGTGGAAGCTGGCGTGACGAGACGGAGAGAATCCAGATGCGAAATCTAGCGATTGTAATGTGTATACTGTCGGTTGCCGTGGCGATCCTGAGCGCCGTCTACTGGCCCAAGAGCGAACCGGTCGAGCCGCTTGTCTTCAAGCTGCCCAAGGCGCACTTTGTGGGTACGCCGAAGAACATAACCAGCGATAATCTCGAAGCGGCGCGCGCCCACGGTCCGCGACCGGCGCTGATGGTCCCCCCCGGCCTGTCGAACGTGGCGCTGGGCAAGACGGTAACCAGCAGCGATTCTGCGCCGATTATCGGCGAACTGGCCCAGATAACCGACGGTGACGCCGAGGCGGAGGAAGGAACGTATGTCGAACTGGGCCCGGGGCTGCAGTGGGCGCAGATCGACCTGGGCAAGAGCTACGCGATCTACGCGATTGTGCTGTGGCACTTCCACCGCCAGGCGCGGATCTACCGCGACGTGATCGTCCAGATCAGCGACGACCCGACGTTCGCCGGGGACGTGAAGGTGGTGTACAACGCCGACCACGACAATTCAGCGGAGCTGGGCAAGGGCGAAGACAAGGAGTACTTCGAGACCAACGAAGGGCGCCTCATACCCGCCAAAGGCGCCCGCGGCAGATACGTGCGCCTTTACAGCCGGGGCTCCATGGGCGGGGAGATGAACCACTACATAGAGGTCGAAGCCTACGGACGCGAAGAATAGACGGCGGTTATCAGCTATCAGCTTTCAAGTTGTCGCCAATTGCCAACTGCAATATCGTTATTATATCGTATAATGCAATTATGGACGGCGAATTCATTGCACACGAAGGCGCACTTTTTAAGCGAAAACCCGAAGGCGGGTATCGCCCGATTGTATACTGCCCGGGATGCGAAAAATCAACGTCCGCCATGGCTGAGTCGCTTTGCTTCTATTGTCCTCACTGTAACTGGCGCGCCAACTTCACGGGCCGACAACTGCACGCGGTCATGAAAAAATTGCCCGACGACGGCGAGGATGATTGATTCGTCGTCGCCGATTTTCCATTGCCAACTGCCAGTCGCTGACCATAATCATATCATATCATCAATGGTGCAAAGGGTGGTTGGGGTCATGTCACCCGGCCAACTGCCGCTATCCCCGCGGGATGAAACTACAGAGTAAGGAGTAGATATGTCCAAAAAGACACGCAAATGGATCCTGTGTTCCTGGGCGGGCGTTTCAGGTGTCGTGCTGTTGGCTTTCTTGTTCGGGTGGCATCCGACTTGTGCGGAGCGGCCGAACCGCGGCGCGCGAGGTAACGTTCGGTCCGGTGGCGAACTCAGTGACGCTGAAGGCTACCTCATAGCCGGTTCGAGGCATATCGCTGCCGGACGCGACGAGGAAGCCATTGCCTGCTTCAAGAAAGCCGTCGCTCTCGAGCCGAATCATCTCGAAGCGCAAACAACTCTGGGCAACTGCTGCCGGGAGCTCGGGCGGAAAGCCGAAGCCATCGCCGCTTACGAGAAGGTAATCGAACTCGACCCAAACGGTAAGTGGGGCAAGAGCGCCCGCGAATATCTAGCCGAACTCTGTCAAGAGTGATCTCCCCGACGGTTGTACGGCGCCGTGACGGTGATGTAACAGCGATAACAGGTGTTGGTCAGGGTTTGGGTGCGGTGTCTTGTTGGCCCGGGTAAGGTGGAACTTCCTGGCCCGGGTAATAAGCGTGCAAGGGTCTATGTCCGGAGACCGCGGGCGGTCGCGACATGATACCAACAGCAATCAGGACAATCGCGGCGGCCCAGAGTATATTGAGTACAAATCCGAGAGTCATGTAGATGTCGTGTACGTTATCACTACCTATAGCGTCAAGTACCCTGGGCATGATTACTGCATAGAGCAGGGGACCTGCAACTGCCAGCAAACACAGGAGGATGGCGCCTGACAGAAGCAGGATCGCCCCTTTCTCCCTTCCCGCTTTGCCAATGGCCGCGATCAGGAGAACAACAGATGCGATGAGTGTTGGAATCTGGATTGCGATCTGTCTTGCGATGTCCATTGAAGGCTCCTTCTCAGTTTTTCGCGAACGTTTGCATAACCGGCGGAACTTCACATCCGGAAGCTGTCGAATCGCTTGTTCGTTCGCTACAATACCATCTGATTCGGGATTTGGAATCTGGAATTTTTGCCGGCTTGTGTCAGAACAATGAAAATATCGCATCCAATCGCTATCAAGACCGCATCTTTGTTGGGATCCTGGGTCCTGAAACTGTGGTTGCGTACGCAGGATTACTGGTTCTGCATCGAGGACCCGCAAGCCGATCCGTACTGGACGGATCGGAGGAATATTTATCTGTTCTGGCACGAGGTGATGCTGTTTCCGCTGGTGACGTACTGCGGTCCGGATTTCTCGATTCTGGTCTCCCGTCATCGCGATGGCGAACTTGTCACCCAGATCATGCGTATGTTCCAAGGGAAGACCGTGCGAGGATCGACGTCGCGCGGAGCGGTGTCCGGGCTGCTTGGGATGATGCGCAACCAATCCTCCAGGCATCTGGGGATCACGCCCGACGGGCCTCGCGGTCCGCGGCGGATCGTTCAGAACGGGGCGGTCTTCCTGGCCAGCCGGACCGGTATGCCGCTCGTGCCGGCTGGGTTTGCGTTCGACGGATGCCGGCGGGCGGGCAGTTGGGACAAGATGGCGCTACCGCGTCCGTTCCGACGGGCGGTTTGTGTGATCGGTAGTCCGATTATCGTGCCCGCCGATCTCGATCGCGACGGGATCGAGGCCTGCCGCGGAAGGACGCAGGAAGAGATGGATCGCGTGCAGCAGCGGGCCGAAGACCTTGCGTCCGCGGGAAAAATCGCCACGTGTCTCGAACCGGCATGCCGGGCCTTGGATGCGTCGCTTGCGGGCGAAAGATGGATATGATGCGGGCGGGCGATGGTTTTGGATTTTGGATTTTGGATTTGACGACATAAGCCCAAAGGCCAATGATACTGGATATCTGATTTGGGTCGGTCGACGGTTGACAACTGACCGCTAACGAGAAAAGGAAGAGTGATGACGAGAAAGCGTATTGCGATATATCTGGCGGGCGTTGTGATGATGTTCTGTGCGATCGGCGCGGTAGGGGCCCAGGAGGCCAGGCCCGTGTTCGACAAGGTGCGCGGTATGGACTTCCGGGCAGTGGTTCGCAAGGCCAAGGCCAAAGTCTTCCCGGCGGTCGTTTACGTCAGGTGCCTCAGCGAAAGCCACGAGTCCGGAAAGAAGATAACCCAGGAAGTTTCCGGTAGCGGTGTGATCATATCGGCTTCAGGCGAGGTCATGACCAACTGGCACGTGGTCGACAAGGCCACCGAGGTGCGATGCCTGACCTTCGAGGGCAAGGCGATGGACGCCAAGGTCGTCGGTAAGGACAAGGATACCGACCTGGCGCTTCTGCAGATGAAGCTTCCCAAAGGCGCCAAGCCGCAGGTGTTCGCCAAATTCGGCGATTCTGACCGGTTGGTTGAGGGTGATTTCGTGATGGCGATGGGCGCCCCGTGGGGCCTGAACCGTTCGGTGTCGATCGGGA
>CAZSLS010000099.1:0-17966 GCA_964607575.1 uncultured Planctomycetaceae bacterium
ACAGGCTCGAAGCAATCGATACGATAACTAACGCGGTTACAAGAGTTTTGGACATTTCTGTCTCCTTTATTTTCACCAATAGTCAATTGGTTAGATGCGCGCGGGCGCCACAAGTTCCATCTTTACCGGAAAAAACCGACATTATCAGTGTCGCACACAGAACGTTGAAACCATAATACACGCGCCCATTTGAATCTGAAACACTTATTGACCGATCGGCGGAAATGAACGCTTGACAATTTCCGGGAAATGTCGATAATCTTCCGATTCACGACTGAAAGAAGTTTGGAATTGCAGGAGTAATAACGATGTACGCAGTAATAGAAGACAGCGGCCAACAGTTTCGGGTTTCCCAGGGCGACGTGCTTGACGTGGACCTGCGAGACCTGGCCGACGACGCCACAGAAGTCACCTTCGATCGAGTTCTGCTGGTCAGCGACGAAGACGACGTCAAAATCGGTACGCCCCTGGTTACCGGCGCCAAAGTGGTTGCTGAAGTGGTCGATCCGGAGTTCAAAGGCAAGAAGGTCCACATATATCATCTGCGCCGCCGCAAGGCCTCTCGCACCAAGAAGGGCCATCGTCAGCGATATCTCCGCGTGCGAATCAGCAAGATCAAAGGCTGATTCTCCACGTCCGGTGCGCCTATAGTTTCGGCGGCGGCGTGCCCACCGTTACGGTGACGTTCCCGGACTTGCCCGCGGTAAACACTTTCGATCGTGCGCGCCACTTTCCAACACGGGGACCGGCACAGACTTTCCATTGGCCCGGGCGAATCGCGGGACTTCCCAGACCTCTCTGGAATCGGAACGTCGTCTCGGTGACATTACCGAAGGAGTCCTTCTTCTCACTCAGGATCTTCGCCGCGGTGCGGAGTACGATCTTCTCTGTCGGGTCCACGATGAATAGCATCATCCCCTCCCTGCGCGTGTTGGTTTTGAGCTGGCCGTAAAAAACACCGGTAACCACGACTCCGGGTGATGTATCGACCTTCCGTTCGGGGGTTTCTTCCTCGTCTCCTTCCTTCTTGGCGACACGCGTTATGTTGATCCACTTGAAGTCGACATACTCGCCGGAAACGACCTTCTTGTTCTCAAACTTATGTTTTCCAGTGATGTAGAATCCAATGAGCTGCTTGTCTCCGACTTTCTTGAAGTGAGTAGTAATCCCTCTGCAGTAGGTCGAGGTCCACGCGTCATTCTTACGCACACTGAAACCCAGGTTCTTCTTGGATTTTATCGTTATCTTCAGGGAATCCCCGGTGATTTCCATTCCATCAACCAGTTCGGCTTCCTTGTCCGTTTTCGATGAGCAGAGAAGTGTGTATTTCGGGAACCGGTCGTTTCCGACGGTTCCCTTCTCGAGTTCCGCCCATCGTTCCGTGATCTTCTTCCACGGGACCAGTGCGGTTCTGGCGTTAAAGAGGATACTCTCATAGGACGAGGTATTCCCCTTCTTGATCTCGGCGTAGTTGGCCCCGGAATTGTAGGGTACGAACTTTCCGTTGAGAAAGAATATCCCTCTGGCGCGGTTTCCCTTGAAGTTAGGGTCCGCCACGCGCAGGACACCTTTGTCCACGTCGGCGGCATAGGCCATCAGCGCATGACCGCCGCCTTTATCCGTGTCGTATATTCCCACCTCCTGCGGTTCGCCCGTGACATACATGCTGTACAAGAAAACTTTCCACGTGAGCGTTTCAGAAGTGTCGGAATACGCCTCGAAGACCTTGTGGATAAGAGCTTTGAAGTTGAGATCTTTCTGGACGGTGGAAACAAGCCGATACGCCAGGCTGTCGTCGTACCAGAACTTGGGGGTGGGATCACCGCCGTTGTTGTCGTAGCGGTTGTACAGCTTCTGCTCGCCCTTTCGCTTCTTCTCGAAGTAATACCAGCCCGCCGCGGTGGTCATGCCCGCGCAGTGACCCCCGGGCTCGATATACGAACCATAGTTTGGGAACTGCCAATCGTCGTATTCCGGGCGGAACTTCGTGTCGATTTTCCCGGCAAGCAGCATCTCCGAGATGGCGCTGACGAAGAACTCCGAGAAGTGGCGAGTGGCCAGGGTTATCGACGTGGGAGTCAAATCGATAAGGGGCATCGGCTCGAGCTTGCCGTCTGAGTCGATAAAGAAGCCCATGGCGAACATACCGTCGGGAACGGTAACGGGGATCGTGACGGTCATGATCTCCTCGGCGAAGTCGCCTCCGTTGTCAACGTGGATCACGGGCGTCAGCGGCGTGATCGCTTCAGATTTCTTGCCCGTGTACGGGCGATGGGTGATCGCAAATGATTTCTCGGCTGCGTAGGCGCCCTTGGGAACTTTGATGGTCATTCCGTTAATTGGATTGCCCGGGTCGTCGATTGTGATCGTCCCGCCGCCAGCGCCCACGGTATTGGCGGGGGGCTGCACGTCCGGCGTTTTAGCGGGGCGATCGCACGAGGTGAGCGCCGGCAGGCAAACCAGCATGGTCGAAACGGATAGGAAAACCAATACTCTTGATGACTTCACTGTTTGTCTGTCTCCTTCGCCGGCCGCTGTTTGCGATTGTCGATTCAGTTACTAATGCTATCGGCTGATATAACCCCCGTGTCAAAGAACTCATCGGCCGAATTCCCAAAACACAAGCCCATCAGAAAGGATTCCATAATAAGAGTACACGACAGGAACATTGAACATACTTGCTCTAATGTGCAAAATGCCCATGTTGGACGTTCGTCACGCCAATAACATGATGAAGGAATAACTATCCATGAATATCGTACTTGTCATTCCCACAGGAATCGGATGTGAAATTGGCGGGCATGCCGGAGACGCCAATCCGGTCGCCAAACTCATAGGCGCCTGCTGCGACAACCTGATCCTGCACCCCAACGTGGTAAACTCGTCCGACGTCAACGAAATGCCGCCCAACAGTTGGTACGTCGAGGGGAGCTGTCTGAACCGGTTCCTGAGGGGTGAGATCTATCTCGACAGGCCCCGCCTCAACAAGATTCTCATCGCCGTCAACAAGGCCGACTGGCAGTCGATCAACGCTGTCTCCGGCGCCAGGGCGACTATCGGCTCGGACGTCGAAATCGTCGAGCTGGACAAACCGCTTGGACTGATCGCCCAGATGAAGGACGGGCTGGCCGGCGGGGAAGTGATCAACTGGGAACCGCTCGTCGAGCAGGTGCAGCAATACGAGTTCGACGCGCTGGGCATCGCCACGCCGATCACTATCGATGAGGACACGCTCAGGAAGTACTTTCAAGTCGGCGGCGTGAATCCGGTCGGCGGCGTCGAGGCGGTGGCTTCCAAGCTGATCGCCTCGGCGCTCAACAAGCCCGTGGCGCATGGGCCTGTCGATTACGCGATACCGGGGTTTGAAGAGATCGTGGATCCAAGAACGGCGATAGAAATCGTCACCTTGAACTTCATCCACTGCCTGCTGAAGGGGCTCAACAAAGCCCCGAGGCTCAGCGATACCAAGAAGAACGGATCGTTAGGTGTCGAGGATATCGATGTTATGATCAGCCCGGCCGGCTGCCTCGGCGAGCCGCACGAAGCCTGCCTCCAGCGGGGCGTGCCAATCGTGGTGGTAAGAGAGAACAAGTCGGTCCTGAACGAATACCCCGACGGCGATGAGCGATTCATCTTCGTGGACAATTACATCGAGGCCGCCGGTCTGATGATGGCGATGAAAGCGGGAATACACCGCTCCTCAGTTCGCCGACCCCTGGGCCCGACAACCGTTTTCCCCGCCGGGGATTGATTTGGAGAATATGGGGTCAGAGCCCGTTGCAGGATCAATCGAAAGATCGGCTGCGGTAACCATTAAACCGAGCAGCATCCTCTATTTCACCGTCATTCTTTTGGGCCTGTCGCCGCAGGCGGCTTGAGCCTCGCCTGGATGCTCTTCAGTGCCCGTCGGCAGTACTCGCGGACGTGCCGATGTCGACCATTCACTCCGGCGTTGGTCAGGGGGGCGATGATCTGTTTCAGCGTCGCTTCCTTCCTGATCTTGGGCACGAGATTTGCCAGCGCCCACGCGGCGTAGCGGTGCATCTTGACCTCTTTGTGCCCGAGCGTCTCGACCAGAGGACCCAGGGCCGGCTCCAGCACTGCCTCGTCGTCCACCTTCTTCAGGGCGCTCAGGAACGCTCGCCCGGCATACTCGCGCACGCCCTTGTCCGGATCTTTGGTCGTCGCCATGACCAGGGGCTGCAGAATGCTCTCCAGGAAGGCCTCGTTCTTGATCTTCCGCACGGCGACCGACAGTGCGACGGCCGCGTATTGACGCTGTTTCAAAGTCGCCGAACCGCTGTCCAGCGTGTCGATAAGGGCCTCGACGGCCGGTTGCAGCGCCCACTGGTCGTTGACTCCCTGCAAAACGCTCATCAGCGCTCGCCCGGCATACTCGCGCACAGTCACATCGGTATCTTGAAGCTTCGCTTCAATGAGCGGTGAGATCCATTCGGCCAGCGCCGCCTTATTCTCAACTTTGCGCACCGCGCCCGACAGAGCAACCGCCGCTTGTCTTCGCGCTTTGCCCTGCTCGTTTTCGAGCCTGGCCACGAGGGCTCGCGCCTCTCTGACCGGAACTGTATCCTCCATGCTTTCTGCAACGTCCTGCCGGTTTGCCCGGTCGTCGCGATCCCGTTGGTCGGTGCGTCCGCGGCTCGCGGTTGGGGTTTCTGGTTTGCGGCGGGTCGCCGGCGTGGCGCCGGCTTTGTTGCGGGAGATTTCAGTGTGATCCGATTCGCCCGCGGCGACCTTTTTGGCGGATTCGATGGTCTCCTTGCGGCGGCGGTATTCCGAATGTACCACATCCGGTTTGTCGTCCGCCACATCATCTGCGCCGGGATCGTCATTGTTGCGAGAGTCACAGCCGCACAAGAAAGCGGACAACACAACCATTCCCCAACCGACCACAAGAGTCAGGACATGCAACTGCTTTGGCTTCTCAATCATTTTGTTGTCCCAACTGATTATACGTCATGGTCGTGGGCGCAGGGTTTCATTATACTTTCAGAGTTCTTTCCCTGTCAAAACGTGCCGACCCCCCGGTTTTTTCATAACCACGTCTGGCCCCATCAGCCCCCGCAGACCGCGGCCCGAATTTCGGATCCGTCTTGCCCAACGTATCGCACCGGCTACAATCACTATAGAAGCCCTGCATGCGTTCGCCGGGCGAGCGACTATCCGGTAAATGTTGGCCAACAGGAGATAGAACGATGCTTCGGAACTTGCTGATAGTGTGTGTTGTCGCCGCATCCGCCTCGGTCGCTTCCGGGATGTTCATGCGGGCCCCGGAGATCCCCGTCGAACGCCTGCTCGCAAACACCGCCGCCTGCGTCAAGGAAAACCCCAACGACCCGCAAGGCTACTACCTGTCAGGCCGGATCAACGCGCTGGCCTTCGCGCTGAAGTCCGACAAGCTTCGGGCGTTTCATCGCAAGCCCAAATCTCTGGCGCACCTGGACCTGTACCAGGGTCGCCCGTCCAAGACGTCGCCCCTCAAGGCAGAGCAACTCAAGAAGCACGTGACCGATTCGATCGCCAACTTCCGCAAGGCGATCGCCATGAAGCCGGACTCCGGTCTGTACCGCCTCGGGCTGGCGCATATCCTGGAACAGGGCTCGCAAATCGCTTACAAGATCGGCACGCCGCCCGGCGAGAAACCGCGCCCCGCGTCGACGGGCAAGCAGGTCGCCCAATGGAAGGCCCTGATCGTGAAACTCGGCGACAAAGACAGCAAGATTCGAGACGAGGCGCATAGCAAGCTCGCGGCGCAGATGCCCGCAGCCGCCAAGACGCTTATGGCTTTCGCCGCCGACAAGAATGCCGAGCGACAGACCCGCGTTCGCAAACTGCTGGGCGGATACTGGACCGAGCAGGCGATCGGCGAATACCTCCGGGCACACGACCTGGCCATCAAGACAGACAGCAAGATCAGGCACCGACCCCTGCGCGGCCTGATGACCCTGGTCAGCTTCGAATCGGGCAAGTCCTACCTGCGCCTCGTGGATAAGCGCGGAGCGACCAGGGCTGAGGCCAAGATCGTCGAGCGGGTCAAGAAGGCCCTGAAAGGACTCAGCGACAAGCCTCGCGGCCCGGTCACGCCGATCGTTTTCTCGTTCGACGCCGGAGTCGCCCCGCGGGACCTGCTGGCCGATGGCTTGACGGTGCGTTTCGATCTCGACGGCGACGGGCGGGCGCAGAGGTGGCCTTGGGTCAAGCCGACCACGGGCATACTCGTTTGGGACCCCAGCGGGCGGGGCCGAATCACGTCGGGGCGTCAGTTGTTCGGCTCGGTTACGTTCTGGATGTTCTTCAATGACGGCTTCCACGCCCTGAACGTTCTGGACGACGATCGCAACGGGCGCCTGAGCGGTTCGGAGCTTCGCGGTCTGGCCGTCTGGTTCGACCGGAACAGCAACGGGCGCAGCGACCGCGGCGAAGTAGTCGACATTGCCCGACTAGGTATCCACGCCATCGAGACCAAAGCTGCGTACAAAGCGACGCCGGCCGGCTGGCCCGCCCATCACGCCGGTTTGAAGATGAAAGACGGCACGACCCGTCCCTTGTACGACTGGCTGCCCAGCCCAATCGTAGACGCGGCGTCTCGCCGCTTTGAATAACTCGGCGAGACGCCGCGTCTGCGAGCCAGGCTGCTTCTACTGCGCTTCGGCCATCGCCGTCTCGACCAGTTCGCAGAGAATGTGGTAGATCACCATGTGTGCTTCCTGAACGTGCGCTGTGGGCACCCCGGCGTCGCCGACGTCGAGCAGGATATCGGCGAATTGAGCGCACTGCCCGCCGCCCGGACCGGTCAGGGCGATTGTCTTCATTCCGATCTGTTTGGCCGTTCGGAGCCCGTCCAGCACGTTGTGAGAATTGCCCGAAGTGCTGATAGCCAGCGCGATATCGCCCGCCCGGCCGCATGCTTCCAACTGGCGAGAGAAAATCGTCTCGAAATCGTAATCGTTGGCGACCGAAGTCAGGATCGACGTGTCGGTTGTCAGGGCCGCGGCGCGCAGGGCCTTGCGATCGAGCAGAAAACGCCCGACCAACTCGCTGGCGATGTGCTGTGCGTCAGCCGCCGATCCGCCATTCCCGAACGCATATAACCCGCCGTCGGCGTTGTAGCTGGCGATGATGAGTTGAGCGGCTTCTTCGATCCGCCCGGACAGCCTCTCGCCGACCTGGCGGACAACTGAGACGGACCCTTCAAAGCGGTTTCGTATGATTTCTTGCATGCTGTTCACCTGCGTAATGTAGCCTTAGCCCCCATAATAGCTTGGACGGCAGGCGATTGGCAACGACAAACGGCTTTTGCCACAAAGAGCACAAAGAACGGTGCGAAGAGGTAACGGCTACGGCACAATCAACGGCTTGGACACGAAGATAAACAAAGGACACAAAGGTAAGCAAAGGACACAAGCTGATCTGAACAAACTGCTCACACCGCTCTTGCCCGATGCCCGGAGTCCCGATTCAGATTGCCCAACGCGCCGCATCGGATGCAATTTGAAATTGTGAAGAATATCTCGATAATTATCTGACCGGACTGGGAAGTCGAAAGATCAATCGTTATAGCACGATCGCAGGAGTTAATTGTGGAATTGATGAATTCACGACGGAACTTTCTTAAGTCGGTTGGCGTTGGCGCCGCGTTGGGCGCCCTTAACGGTTATTCGCCCGCAGAGGTTCGGGCGCAAAGCCGGAAAAACACCGCGTCCAGGGCCAGGAATCCCAACGTCATATACATTATCGTTGACGATATGGGGCCGCTGGATCCTGTGTGTTACGGTGGCAACAAACAAAAGCTCCCGACTCCTAATATTGACAAGCTAGCCAGGGAGGGAATGCGGTTTACTGAGGCGTATTCCGGTTGTTGCGTTTGCGCGCCGGCCCGGAGCGTCCTCATGACCGGCAGGCATATGGGGCATACGACGGTGCGGGGGAATCTGGGTGGGATTTCCCTGCTGGCAACCGATGTAACCGTCGCTGAGGTTCTCAAGCAAGGCGGTTATAAGGTTGGCGGTTTTGGCAAATGGGGTATCGCCGAAGTCGGAACTCCCGGTGTGCCCGAGAAGCACGGATTTGACGAGTTCTTCGGTTATTACCATCAGGTCCACGCCCATAATTACTGGACCAATTACCTCTGGCGCAACAGCAAGAAGGTGGAGCTTAAGGGCAAGATCGGAAGCAGCGGACGATATACTCATCATGTAATATTCGAGCGGGCGAAGAAGTTCATCCGCGCCAATAAGGACCGTCCGTTCTTCTGCTATTGTCCATGGACCCCGCCGCACGGGCGGTGGCAAATCCCCAACGACGACCCCACAATGGCCGCACTGAAGGATAAACGCTGGCCGAAACCCGCCAAGATTTACGCCGCCATGATTGCGATGGTTGACCGGCATCTGGGCGAGGTCATTGATCTGCTCAAGGAACTGAAGATCGATGACAATACCGTAGTGTTCTTCTGTTCGGATAACGGCGGGTATCCTGCATTCGGTAATTTCTTCGGCTCGAACGGGCCATACCGCGGTCAGAAGACCAACTTGTACGAAGGCGGGATTCGCATTCCACTGATCGTCCGCTGGCCGGGGAAAATAGCGCCTGGAACTAAAAGCGATCTACCGTGGTATTTCGCCGACGTCATGCCGACCCTGGCTGATTTGACCGGAACAACGAAGCATCTGCCCAAAGAGATCGACGGTATTTCCACAGCGCCCACCCTCACCGGGCGACCCGGCGAACAGAAAGTGCATGAATTTCTCTATTGGGAATATACCCGCGTAGCCAATTGGAAGAAATTCACTTACGTAAAGAACGGCCTGCAGCAGGCCGTGCGGATGGGCAAATGGAAGTTGGTGAGGCTCAAAGAGGACATACCCTTCGAGCTTTACGACCTCAGTAAGGATGTTGGCGAGAAGGACAACCTCGCCAAGAAGCATCCGGAGATCGTAAAGAAGATGTCCGCCATCGCCCGTCGAGAACATACGGAGCCCACCTCGCAGGCCGAACCAAAGAATCCGGAAGGAAAACGTTTCAGGTAAGGACTAGTTCGGGGGCCCGTGAACGTGCCCGTAAGACTAACGCCGACGCCTCCTGGCTGACTGAATCAGCCGCTGGATTGTCGAATCTCGCCCTTGATCGAACCGGGATCGGGTGTCATACTGCTTCCAGTCGACTCAGGGACGGTCTCTGGGACTCAACCAATGCGCGAAACGGGCCAAACAGATGCTCCAGGTGACCAACAGGGCTGGTGCAGAACGCCGAACGCTCCGATTCTCCCCCAGCCCCTCACACCCAGGCCACTCAAGCACGTGCATACGAAATCAAATTTCCTATCAGTGAGAGGTCTGTCATGAAGAAGTGCGTATTGTGGTCTGTTGTTGTCTCCCTGCTCATCGCGTTGTCCGGCGCGGGCCCGGCGCGGGCTGACGTCAAGCTGCCCACGGTGATCGGCAGCCACATGGTCTTGCAGCGCCGGCGACCGCTGCCGATCTGGGGCTGGGCGGACCCCGCCGAAGAGGTCACCGTGACGCTTGGCGAGACGAAGGTCAGCGCCAAGGCCGATGCCCGGGGCAACTGGAAGGTCGTGCTCCCACCGGTCAAGGCCGACGGTAAGGCCCGCCGCATGACCGTCCGCGGCAAGAACAAGATCGAACTGGTCGACATCCTCATTGGCGATGTGTGGCTGGGGTCCGGACAGTCGAATATGTCGTTCCGCCTGGCGTGGAGCGGGCGGGCCAAGGACGCAATCGCCACCGCCAACTACCCGCAGATCCGCCTGCTGAACGTCGGGAAGGCGAAGGCGTCGAAGCCGGCGGGGGACATGGACATTGTGCAGGACGGCGGTGGCAAGAGGAAGAAGGGCAGCCCCGCCCCTCCCGCGAAACCCGGTCTGGCCTGGAAGATATGCACGCCAAAGACCGTGCCCAATTTCGCAGCGGTACTCTACTACTTTGGCGAGCGACTCAACAAGGATTTGCACGTGCCGGTGGGTCTGATCAATTCCTCCAAGGGCGGTACGACCATCGAGGCCTGGACCGTCGCCGGGCCCAAAGGCGGCGACCGGTACAACGGTATGATCGCCCCGGTCAAACCCTTTGCCATCCGCGGGGCGATTTGGTATCAGGGCGAAGCGAATGTGGGCGACGGGCTGAAGTATGCCAACAAGATGAAGATCCTGATCGGGGGCTGGCGCAAGGTCTGGGGCTACGATTTTCCCGTCTACTTCGTCCAACTCCCGCCCTGGTCGCGCTACAAGTCCGGCAGCCTGCCGCGGCTTTGGGAAGCCCAGGCCGCCAGCCTCAAAATCCCCGGTACCGGCATGGTGGTGACGACCGACCTGGTCGACAGCATCAGAAACATCCACCCCAAGAACAAGTTCGACGTGGGCAACCGGCTGGCCTTGTGGGCGCTGGCCAGAGACTACCGGAAGGACCTCGTCTACTCCGGACCGCTCTACAAGTCGATGAAGATCAAGGGGAGCAAGATCCGGGTGTCGTTGTCCCACGTGGGCGGCGGGCTGAAGTCGCGGGATGGCAAACCGCTCAGCGAGTTCCAGATCGCCGGGGCGGACGGCAAGTTCGTTCCCGCCCAGGCCACCATCGACGGCGATGTGGTGGTTGTCGAGGCCAAGGCGATCGCCGTGCCGACCCAGGTCCGCTTCGGTTGGCGGAACAAGGCGAATCCGAACCTGGTCAACAAGGAAGGGCTTCCCGCCTCGCCGTTCCAGACTAACAACTGGCAGGGCGGCACGGGAGAGTGACCGCCAGGCCCCCCAGACTGGAAGCAAGCGGCAGCGCGACCGGCGACGAAGAACGCCAAATGTCGTTGCGTTTCGGTTTCAAGTCTGATAGCAGACGTTTTTTGATTGCCCTTAAAACCGGTTCCTTAAGAAAGTGAAGGAGAGTCGTATATGGAGCATCCGCCCACAAACCCCGCGTCAATGCAAGCCGCGGCGGATTTAGACCGGGAGCGTGAAAGTTTTGAGGAACTGCAAACGAGACTGTCTGGGATTTATGCATCTTTTGGCGACCAGGCCACGAGCGTTTTGTCGCCCTGCATCACGTCCGCCGCATCTTTTTCCGCGGCACAAAGAATCGCCGAAGCCAGCAGTATTGTGAGAGTCGCCATCGCCGGTCGCATAGTTAACCTCCTGTCCCGAATCGAGTAGAGACAAGGTAACGCCCGATCCGGTATCAGTCAAGGACGGAACTCTGCGGCACGGTGTCCGGGGGGATTCGGATTTGTGTCAGACGTGTGGATTCCTGGTCCACTGAAGTGGCAAGGCCAGGAGCGGGCAGGTCGATTGTTGCTCCATGTCGATGATATAACAGCTTGGTATAGCAGGAGTTAATAGGCTGTGACATATCAGAAGGTGTCAAATGGGTTTTTGAGGAAAGCCCCGGGCGGGTTGCGTTGCCGTAAGTCATGTACGGTCAGTTTGTTAGAGCAATATACGGAGTGGATATTTACGGTCGGCGGGCTGGGCGACAGGTTCCCATTCTTGACGAGGCCGCTGGTTCAGACTGCTTCGTATCATGCCGAATCGACCGATGAGGATATGTTGTAAATATTGATGTGACGGCCTGATAGGTTGATTGTGCGGTCATGTCAAGCGGTGAGACCGACCGGTTCCAGACCGGGCCGAAGCTGTGAACCATTTGTGACATGTGAGCCGTCAATCACCCCGGCGGGCGCGTGTTCGGTTGTGACGGATCGTCTCTGCCAGTTGCCCCTCGACAAAAGTGACGCCGCTCGGCGCCGCCCTGTCTGATCGGCCGCCCCGGTCGACGATCGCCTTCAGCGTGCCTCCCAGGGGCCAGGGCTCGATGCCCATCGCCAGCAGTTCAGTGATGGCCTCCGCAGCGGAGGTAGCGTTGACCCCCGCGATGACCAGTGCGCCGTCATGGGCGGCGTCGAAGGCCTTGAGGGCGGTCTCCGGATCGCGAAGTTCGGTCAGCATAATCGTGTCGGCGTCCTGGTGTTCCATTGCGTCGGTCGCGATTGCGTATGTAAGTCCGGCGGCGGGGTTGATCTGCAGTTGCACGACATTATCCATATCCGGTGCGGGATTCTGCTCGATGGCTATCACGGTGCGTCCATCGGTGTCGGCGGCGTTGAGCAGTGCCCGAAGCATCAGATCTCTCCCGGTTCTGCGTTTGGCGGCGACAAGTATCAGCCCGTCGGCCTGCAGGAGTTCTTCGAGTCGCGTGCGTGCGGCGTCTTCCAGGGCAAGTGACTCGATGTCCGCGGTTTTTGGGGGCAGGTGAATCACGAGCCTGGGCCCGTGGGCGGTCGGAATGGCTGAGAGGCGCAGGCTGAACTCCCGATCGTCGATCGTTTGAGTGAACTCCGCGGTGAGCGGAACGGTCAGGTTTTCGGGATCGACATCGGGATTCGCGAGGTTAAGCAGGCATGCGATGGTCTGTCGCCTGAGGTCGTCGGGCAGGTGGTGATCGAAGTTGAGTTTGTCGCGCAGCGCGCCGTCAATCCGCAGTTGCAATACAAGATGGTCGCGGTGGGGCGTGAGGCAGATGGCCTGCGCGTCGCTTCTGACGGCGTCGGCGAGAATCGCGTCGCAGACCTGTTCGGCCCGGAGGTCCGGGCGCGCGGCGTCGACCATTTGCGATATAGAAGGTTCCTCGGAGGGTTCATCGTCGACAGGCTCCGGGGGCTCAGTTGTGGTTGCTGCTTCGGTGAGGTTGCCGGCGGTTCCAAGTGAAATGGGTCGAGGCAGCAGACTGCTGTCGGAGCCAACGGTTTCAACTTTCGTGTAACCGGCCTTGGCGAGCACCTCGCCGAGATCGATTCCCTGTTGCGTGAGGAACTTGATCAGGTCTGACTCGGTGATTCGTACCGAGCCGTCCGGCATGCTGCAGAAGTTCAGGGAGCCTTTTTCCATCCACTGGGCAACGGAACCCAGCGTAGTGCCCAGCAGCTTGGCGATCTGGTATGTGCTGAAGAGTCTTTCGGTCATCGTTTAATCCTCACCGGTTCGGCCGACGCGTTTGCATTCGATCTCCAGACGCCTCTGGTGCGCGATCCTCTGGCATGATCCTAACCGGTCTGTAGCTTCTGTCAATAGAATCATCAGAATCGGGCGGATACGTCGGTTTTTGGCGTGTCGGCGATTGTATATTATAATTCTCTTGGTGACGTACCGGCTGTGGGGTGCTTATAGCACGACAGCCGACTCTTCCAGGAGAGGCCTGCACGTTGCGTTCCGTGGGACAGGCATGAAAAACCCCGCGGGATCGCGACCGCAGACCGGGCTCTAGAGTGCGCTACAGAGCGCGCAGGAGGAACATCATGGTAGCGAGTCTCCTATCTGATTCGAATGTTCAAAGTGGTGCAATGGTCCACCTGCCGCGAAGCACGCAACGGCGAGAGATTTCTCCCGTGCGCGTAGTAGTAGCACGCAGGGTCGAGAGAGTCTCCCGCATTCTCCCGTTAGGCGGCCGCTCCGTGGGGCAGTACGCCGGTAGCCGCGTTTCCGGAATCCCGGCGATAGTGCTGGATATCACGCGGTGAACTGTATGGTCTTAATGGGGTGCTGGTTTGGTCGTCGGTTGTGTGGTGGTCTTCAGTGGCGTTTGCGCTGAATAGACGCGACAGTTACCGACGTACGGACCGGCGGGGTGCCGGGGCAGCACGCCTAGAATGGGGGCGACGTATACTTCGCGGCTCAGTTTTCGCCACTCGGCCCCCGATGCGCGCCGGCAGTAAACGGCGGTGTCGGCGTCGGTCCAGGCGTGACCGATGAAAACCCGCTTGGCCTCGGTAACAAAGGACCATGAAGTCCACCCACCCGGCCTCTGGGATTCCGCCAGCGCCGAACGGGCGATGGGCGTATACTGATGACCGAAGCACAGACAGCAGAGCCCCAGCAGCCGACCGATCAGGCGGGTGACGATTCCGTTGGCGTCCATGAGGCGCAGCTTCCCGAAGTCGAAGAGCAACCCCTCGGCGAAGGGAGTGGGCAGATTGATATTCTTCTCGAGACGCTGATGCCGGTTCAGGTGCAGTTGGCACAGACGGATCTTCGTGTCCAGGAATTACTTCAACTCTCTGTAGGGTCGGTGCTTAAGCTCGACAAGAGCGTGGGCGAACCTGTGGATGTGTTCCTCCGTGGAGTGAGGTTTGCCACCGGGCAACTGGTCGTCATCGAGGACCGTCTGGGCGTGCGTATCAACAAGATACTGTCTCCAGGCCCAGGACGGCGGGCCAGCGACCAGGGACAGGCCTGAGAACAACCCTGACAGACCGTAAAGTTTTTCGACACTTGCCCGTCCGGGTGTCTGATTCTTGCGCGGTTTCTACGCCGCGACAGTGTTGAAACAGGGCGATGTGGGGCAAAAAACGGGCTTTTTAGGCCTGAAAACTGCTTATTTCCACTTTGGCATGCTATGTGCAACTCTGTCTGCTATGAGTGACTTGCGCCCATTGCTCCGAATCAGAAAGACCGCCGGTTACACCATTGCCATTGTGCTTGTATTGACGGCGGTCGGTTTCTGCGCCGCTGCCAAGCCCACCACCAGACCCACTACCAAGCCCGCCATCGAGCCCACTACCAGGCCTGCTATCGCGCCTACTACCAAACCCGCCATCGCGCCTACCACCAGGCCCGCCCCGCTGGGATACTCCGAGCTGTCCGGTACCTGGAAGACCGCATTACGTTCTCCCAGGCGTGCGAAACGGCGTACAGCAGACTTTCGGGGTTCATGTTGCGTCAGACCCGACCGGCGGACATCGAGTTCATGCTGGAAATATCCGGTAGCGATCCGCCCGCCACGCCCGGCGACATACCCGCACATGTGATGATTCCCTCCTTCGCCATCAGCGAATTCCGCAAGGCGTTCGAGATGGGATGCCTCATCTTCATTCCATTCCTGGTGGTGGACCTGGTGACCTCGGGCATACTGCTGAGTGCCGGAATGATGATGCTCCCGCCTGTGATGATCTCTCTACCGTTCAAGATCATCCTCTTTGTGCTGGTCGACGGTTGGCGTCTGACAGTAAGGACATTGGTGACAAGCTTCGGCTGAGGTGCTACATGAACCCGGACCTGATATTGCACATAGGACGAAGGGCTTTAGAGACGGCGCTGCTGGTGTCTGCGCCCGTGCTGGCCAGCGCGCTGATTGTCGGCGTGGTGGTCGCAATGCTTCAGGCGGTTACTTCGGTTCGCGACATGACGATGGGCCTGGTCCTCAAGATTGCCTGTGTCGGTATAGTGTTGATGGCCTTTGGCGGGTGGATGATGCAGGTAGCGGTCGCCTTCACGACCGAGGTGTTCAACCATATCCAGGCTGTTGGGCTTGGAGGATAGCGATGGAAGCCTGGTTTGCCATTCTGTTACCGTTCGTGCTGCTGACCGCAAGGGTGGGCGGGTTCGTTATGGTCTCCCCGATTTTCGGTTGGCGCGCCATACCGGTAGTGGTGCGAGTAGGGTTTGTCTTGCTGTTAAGCGTGTTCTTTGGCGCAAACATGCCGCCGGTGGTCGACGGCGCGTCAGTAAATTGGTTGCGTGCGACCGTACTTATTTTCCAGGAAGTGATTATCGGTCTGGGCATTGGTTTGGCGGCGAGGTTGGTGTATACGGCTGTCCAGCAGGGTGGCATGATCGCCGCTCAGCAGATGGGATTCTCCGATGCAGGGGTGATCGATCCGGTCTCGGGCTCTCGGGCTCGTCCGATAGCCACATTCTTCGAAATGATTTTCGCGTTGCTCTTCCTGGCTGCTGGAGGGCATCATCTTCTGCTGCTGATGATCGCCCGCAGTTTCAAAGGTTTCCCCGTAGCCGCTACGCCGAACATCTCTCTATTGACCGAAGGGGTTGTAGTGGCCGGTTCGACCATGCTGCTATTTGCCCTCAAACTCGCCGCACCGCTCCTTGCCGGATTCCTGGTCCTGGCTGTGTTTCTCTGCATTATGGCACGGGTACTACCGGAAATGAACATCCTGATGGCTAGCTTTCCACTGCGTGTTGGAGCGGGAATATTCATGGCTGCTGCGATCATGCCTTCACTCAACGCATTCACTGGCGAACTGGCCAAGTGGATGCAGAGACACCTGATCGCATAAGAAAGGGACCCGAGGCGATATGCCGGAAAAACCCGCATCAGAACGAACCGAAGAGGCGACCCCGCAGCGAATTAAAAAAGCGCGGGGCGAAGGGCAGGTCGCCCAAAGCCAGGAGGTCCCCTCCGTGCTGATGATCGGAGCGCTGATCCTCGTACTGGTCCTGTCTTCGGGGTATACGTACCAGTGGTTTACTTCTCAGATGCGCGAAGGTCTGTTGTTCCGGTTGAACGGGTCGATATCCTCCGAGACGTTTGGGGAAGTACTCTGCGCCAGGGGCGTGCAGTGCCTCGTTGTGCTGCTACCGTTTCTGTTGGTAATGGCGGTCGCCTCGGCCGTGGGCAGTATCATGGTGGGGGGGGTGGCATGGTCTCCTAAAGCGATACGGTTGGATTTGTCGCGCATGTCCCCGACCAAAGGCTTCAAGAACCTTATCTCTCTGCGGTCGATAGTCAAGCTCCTGATTGCCATGGCCAAACTCACGGTTTTTCTGACGATCGCGTGGCAATACCTCGGGGCGCGGATGGAGTTGCTGCTTTCGCTCCAGTGGAGTTCGGCGCCTGGTACGCTTTACACCATCGCAAGGCTTGTTCTGGGTCTTGGTATCAGAATCGCCGTGGCGCTGGCGGCGATCGCGAGCATAGACTTCCTGTACCAGCGGTGGAATCACAGGCGCCAATTGAAAATGACCCGCCAGGAGGTGAAGGAAGAGCGCAAAGAGCACGAGGTCTCGTCGGAAGTGAAGGGTCGAATCCGATCGATGCAGATGGCGATGGCGCAAAAGCGAATGTTGCAGGAGGTTCCCGATGCCGACCTTGTCGTGACCAACCCCACCCACTACGCCGTTGCCATTCGCTATGAGGCGACGGAAATGGCAGCGCCGCAGGTAGTGGCAAAAGGCGCCGATTTCATGTGTGAAACGATAAAGGAAATCGCGCGGGCCAATGACGTACCGATCATCGAGAAGCCCGAACTGGCCCGCGCACTGTATGCTGCGGCCGAGCCCGGCGAAGCGATACCCGAGGCATTGTTCGTAGCCGTTGCGGAGATCCTGGCGACGATCTATCGCCTGAAGAAAAAGGCGCCTCCGCTGTCGCTGGACACTAGCGAATAATGAGTCCCAAGAATAACAATCCGACCGGTTCCCCGCTGCTGGAGAGCAAGCCAACGGGCTTGAACTGGTTCCTTTCGCACAACGACGTTGTCTTTGCGATGGGTCTGATGGTGGTGCTGACGACACTGCTCATACCGCTTCCGACGTTCATACTGGACATACTGCTGTCGTGCAGCATCGCGATAGCCCTAGCCACCCTGCTGGTGGTCCTGGCCACGAAGGAATCGATTGAACTGTCGAGTTTTCCCTCCCTGCTGCTGTTCGTTACGCTGTTTCGCCTGTCGCTGAACGTGGCTTCCACGCGGTTGATTCTTACCCAGGCCGATGCGGGGGCGATTATCGAGACGTTTGGTAATCTCGTAGCCCAGGGCAGCCTGATCATCGGCCTGGTGGTCTTCCTCATTCTTGTCATTATCCAATTCGTCGTCATCACCAAAGGTGCCGAGCGGATAAGCGAAGTGGCCGCCCGGTTCAATCTCGACGCCATGCCGGGCAAGCAGATGGCCATCGACGCGGACCTGAACGCCGGGGTGATCGGCTCCGAGGAGGCTGGTCAGCGACGCACGAAAGTCGCGCAGGAAAGCGAATTCTACGGGGCTATGGACGGCGCCAGCAAGTTCGTTCGAGGTGACGCTATCGCCGGGCTGATCATCACCGGAGTTAACCTCGTTGGTGGTTTCGCCGTCGGTATGACCGAAGGTTTGACCGCCGGCGAGTCGATCCGGACCTACTCGGTCCTCGCTATTGGCGACGGTCTGGTCTCGCA
>CAZSLS010000099.1:17976-22027 GCA_964607575.1 uncultured Planctomycetaceae bacterium
ATCATCTCAACGGCCTCGGGGTTCCTCATCAGTAAAGCCAACTCCAAGAACAGCCTCAGTCATGACATGATCCACCAGATGTTCTCCCGCGGTCGTCCGCTCGGGATCGCCGCTTTCGTGCTGGCGCTGATGATCTTCGTGCCCGGTTTCCCGAAGCTTCCGCTCATAGGTTTATCGGTGGGCATGGGTCTTCTGGCGCGCACGCTCAGCCGCAAGGAAAGTCAGGCCGCCGAGACGGAGCCCGTAGAATCCAGCGACGAGAGCGAACAGACTCCGGTGGCGGATCTGCTGGACGTTGACAGGCTGGCGATTCAGGTTGGCGCCAGGCTTATCAAGACCGTCGATCCGCGCCACAAGAACAGCCTCTCTCATCGCATCGCACCACTGCGGCGGAGATTCGCAAAGGAGTACGGTATCATTCTACCTCTCGTGCGCCTGCGAGATAACATAACGCTCGAACCCAACACATACGAAATTCGCCTGCACGATCACGTTATCGGGACCGGTCAACTCGAGTCGGAGAAGTTCCTGGCTATGGATCCGGGCACGGTGACCCAGGAGATCGAGGGGCAAAGTGCGGAAGAACCGGTGTTTAACCTGCCGGCGATCTGGATCGACGCGGAGCAGAAGACCCAAGCCGAACTCAACGGGTACACCGTTGTGGATCCCGAATCGGTCCTGGTGACCCACTTGTCTGAGGCGCTGAAGCGTCATGCCTGCGAACTCCTGTCGCGGGACGATACTCAGGAGTTGGTGGACCGGATTCGCGAGAAACAGTCCACACTTGTAAATGAGGTCATCGGCGAACTTGTGCCGATGGGTCTGCTGCACCGGGTACTCCAGAATCTGCTTCGCGACGGTATCCCGATCCGTGACTTGACGCAGATTATCGAGGCCTTGGGCGATCATGCGGGAAAAACCAAGGACCCCGGAATGTTGACCGAACTGACGCGAAAGGCGCTGGTTCGCACGATTACCGAACGAAGCCTCGACTCTGAAGAGAATATCTGGTCGATCGTCCTGGCCCCCTCGCTGGAATACGAACTCTGCAACAGCCTCGCCAGCGGCGCCGATGGAGAGAACCTGAACGTACCGCCGGAACAAATCCTCGAATTGGGACGAGAGATCGTTGAAGGATGGCGAACCGCCGTCGGAAACGGACACGAGCAGACGGTGCTCTTCTGCGACCGTCGGTTGCGACCTCATCTGGCGGCATTGCTTTCGCGGCAGCTACCGCAGTTACCGGTTGTTGCCTACGACGAAATTCTCCCGGGTACGAAGGTGGAATCTGCGGTTACGATTTCTCTCGAAACGCAAGAGTTGGAGACGATTGGCGCCCCGAGTTGACGGATCGGAGAACTGAAATGGTATCGTTAACCCGACACGACACGACAGAGCGGAGACCTCAGGCATGAGACAACTTGCGTCCATGGTGGCGGTCATCGGCTTTTTCGCCCTTGCGTTCGTTGGATGGTTCAATGGCGTGCCCATCTTCATTTGTGGCGCCAGGGCGCTGGGCGGTGCGGTGGTGCTATACCTGGTGACAGGCCTGGGCGGTACGGTTGCTATCCGCCGGCCGCCTGGATAACTCGCGATTCAAACACGGTTACGGATGTGATTCCGAACGTGACGATCACCGCCAACACGACAGGCACGACGTCGATAAATGTTACTCGGGACACCGGTCTACTGCAATCGGACTTGTCGAACCTGACGCTCGTCTATAACGGATTGGTCGACAAGATCACCGCATACGCCGGGTATAACGATGAGACCGAGACGGGAGGCGTCCTTCAGGGCGACTCGAGTATTAGTCGCCTGCTTGACACGTTGCGATCGGGTGTTACCGCCGCAGTTCCGGGGTTCCTTGCCGGCACGGACGGTTTCACGCTTGCTTCGGAGATTGGATTGGCGTTCGGTTCGACCGACCTGGCGGGGCTGCCTGTCTTCGAGGATATTGGCAAGATGTTCCTGGACGAGGCGGTGCTCAGTTCGGCCATTTCGTCGGACTATCGCGCCGTCGTGGACCTGATCGGCGGATCGGGTACTGGGACGTCTGACAATAGTGACATCCAGTTCACGAGTTCTCACGATAGTACCGAGGGCGGTACTTACAATGTCCGGGTCGATTTCAACGCGAGCGGTACGGTTACCCTGGCTATGATCAGGAAGGACGGTGAGACTGCCTGGCGAAACCTGACCATCGACGCTTCCGACAACACGTTGACCGGACAGCTTGACAACGCCGAGCAGTATCTCAAGCTTGCCGCGGTCTGGGATACTACTGGTGCATATACGGCCTCCGGCGATGTCCGCGTTCGCCAGGGGTTTGGAAACGTACTGTACGATCGCGTCTCGGACCTCCTGGACAATGTGACGGGCATAATCGCCTCCAAGAGAGAACACTACAATTCGGCGATTGATACTGTCGACAAGAACATTGAGTTCCAGCAGCGTCTCTTGGAGACGAAGCAGACGAATCTTGAAAAGAAGTATGCACGAATGGAAACGGCATTGGCGAAACTGGATGCCCAGCGGGCTGCGTTCGACGCGGTGTTCGCATCCCTGGACAGTATGAGAAACAGCGACGATAATTAATAAGGTGCTGCTATGGGCGCTATAGATGCTTATCAGAATAATGCGATAACAACCCAGTCCAGGGGCGGACTGATTGTCATGCTCTATGACGGGGCTATCAAAGCCCTTCGCCAGGCGATCACTGCGCTTGAGGATGGGAATCCCGCCTCAAAGGGCGAGTGTATCGGCAAGGCGACGGACATCATCATTGAGCTTAGCAGCGTTCTCGATATGAAGGGCGGCGGCGAAATCGCCACGGACCTCAGACGCCTTTACGATTTCATGATTTCCCACCTCACCCAGGCCCATATCAAGAACGATCCGAAGATGATTGGCGAGGTCATTGCCCTGCTTGAGGATATCAACCAGGGCTGGAAAGCGATAGCCGACTGAGTTGTTTCTCGTCACCGGCGCGAGAGTTCACGATTCCAGTGAGGTAAGCCCCGCGCGAATCGCGTACTTTGTCAGTTCGGCGACGCTGCGGATGTTCAGCTTGCTCATGATGTCCTGCCGGTGTGTGGTGACGGTCTTGACGCTGATGTGGAGGCGGGCGGCGATTTCTTTGGATGCCAATCCCTCGGACAGAAGTTGAAGGACCTCTTGCTGCCTCTGGGACAACTCCGGCGTACCGCCAGGGCATGACTCGTAGACACCTCGCATATAATCTTTTATCACGTGGTTGGTTATCTCGGGGGTAAGATACTTCTGTCCGTCGCAAACGAGATTGATTGCGTGTATCAATTCTTTAACGTCGCAACTCTTCAGCAGGTAAGCCGAGGCGCCCGCGCTGAGCATCTCGGAAACGTACTTTCCATCTGAGTGCATCGACAGGGCGACAACTTTGATACCGGGTTGTTCCGCCAGGATCTGACGGGTGGCAAGGGCGCCGTTCAGGTCGGGCATGGTAATGTCCATGAGGATGACGTCCGGAGACAGTTCGCGGGCGGATTCCACTGCCTCGCGTCCGTTGGCCGCCTCGCCCACAATTTCCATAGTCGGATCGGTACTGAGCAGTGCCCGCATGCCCAGTCGAAGTACTCGGTGATCGTCGGCTAACAATACTTGTATGCTCACGTGTTCACTCCGGTGCTGCTTGTTTCAAGGGTCCAGAGGCAAGGTTACGGTGATGCGCGCGCCCTGCCCGGGCTCCGAGTCGATTACCAGGCGACCACTGAGATACGCCAATCGCTCGCGGATGTTCAACAGGCCGAACCCGCCGATCTCGTATCTGGTGCTGCTGACTCTCGCCGGGTCGAATCCGACGCCATCGTCCTCAACGCATATCTTCGCAAGGTCCGGTTTGCCCGTATCGACTATGATTTTCACTTTGTGGGCACTGGCATGCTTGACGACATTCCGCAGCAATTCCTGTGCCGTCTGGAACAGCAGCGTGCGCAGATCGTCAGCGAGCGGCGCAGGAATGACCTGCCCCCATTTTCTGTACCACTGTGAATGAGAGTCAGGTTACCGCTTT
>CAZSLS010000100.1:0-21842 GCA_964607575.1 uncultured Planctomycetaceae bacterium
ATTGAACACCAATCAGGTGCTACATTTATTGCACGTCAGTGAAATGTTACAAAAAGTTGAATAAACCTCTGGTCTGACCGAATACTTAAGTGTACGTGATAGATTGTCATTGGCGTGATTGGAGCCTCTGAAGGAGTCAGCATGTCTTCAGACGACCTGGAATACTCTGAGACTAATGATGATGATGGCGAAGATGATACCGAACTTGTTGCGGCGGTCTTTGCCCGCGATGCGGAAGATGCCCAGCGATACTGCGATCTTCTGGCCGATCACGGTATTGTCGGGATAGTGGCTGACAACGGTGTCGAAACGGAGGACGCTGAAGTCCGCGTCAATACCGGCGAAGGGGTTGGTATGACCAGAGGAGTGGCGGTTCTGGTGGAAGAGGTGATGCTTGACGAAGCCGGTCTTGTGATATCCGATCGGGAAGATCTCGCCGAATTCCGGTTCGACGAGGACGATGAAACAGAAGACGATGATGACGAGTTGGACTTCGCCCAGGGCATCGATTCGGAACTCGATGAAGATATCGAAGTTGACGATGCGGACGCGCCTCGCGGCGGGCACGACGTTCTCGGTGGCGCTTCCGGCGAGGACGCGGAAGTTGACGACGACGAATTTGAGGACAAACTCGACGACGAACTCGATGACGAGTTTGATGAATATTAACTCCCGACGGTCCCGGATGCCGATAGGGGTAGTGTAGGACCATTGAAGGACTTGAGCGGAGACAGATCATGGAAGATAACAACAGCAGCGAGCAGAACATTAGCGACCAGGTTTCCGAAGACCCGGAACGCCGCGGCGAAGGCCGCCGTAACGACGAGCGGAGGAGCGTGGTTGACGAGCGGCTTGGGGTGGACCGCCGGGATCGCATGCGCGACTGCGAATCCGACGAGAGACGCGCCGAACTCAACAGGCGCCGAGGCCCCGGAAGGCGGCGCAGCGACGCGCGACGATCGGCGGAAGAAGGCGAGATGAACGATGAGCAGTTCAGCTTTCTTATGGCGATCAACGAGTACAAACGCCTCAACAAACGCCCGTTTCCCACCTGGACCGAGGTGTTGGATATTATTCACGCCCTGGGCTACCGAAAAGTTGCGGAACCGGAAAACATACAATGATTGTAGACGTATAACATACGGTGTATACTTTTGAGGTGTTTATAGACGCAACGGGCCAGGTCGGCGGCGCGTTTGAATTGGATCTAGACAATGTTGCTGGGTAGCGAATATTTTGGTGCTTCGGTGCGAGTGGCCACTGTGATAGTGCCCGTGGCTGGGTACTTCTTTATCCTCGGTATGCTCAATACCAGGCGGCGTCCGCAGATTCTGACCGGACGTCTGGATTTTTCGCTGCTGATGTTGGCACTCTGTCCGGGTTTTGTCCTGCCGATGCTGGAACGCTTCGGGTTGACCCCCGGCGGGGCAGTCGCGGCGATGGGTGTCCTTGCCGCCGGTGTGTGGTTGTTTGGTCCCGGAGGGCGAAGTTGGGTGGTTTATAACCTTTCGCCCGGACAGGCGGATCGCGTCCTGCGGAGGGCGATGGACGCGATGGGTTGGCGGTATCGCGCGACGGCAGAGGGTTATTGTGTTGACGAACATGACGTTAGCTTGCGAGTTAGCGGTTTCTGGATACTTCATAACGTTTCGGTGCATCTGACCGGCGGGTCGCGCGAGCTTTGTCGTAGTTTCGCTCGCGAATTAGGTTCCGCGGTCGCCCGTACGTCGGCGCGAACGCAGGCAATGGCCGTGGCCATGCTGCTGGTTGCGATGGGTATGCTGGTAGCGCCGCTGGCGATGGTGGCCCATCGCGTACCGGAAATCGTCCGATTGCTGGCGGATTTCTGGTAATTTCTGGTAGTGGTTTACATTGTCTCTGGTTAACATGACAAACATTGAGATCGGTATATGGTTGACTCCTTGGCGAGTTGGTCGTACCGGGAAGTACTTTTGCCTGAAAGGCTGCACGTGAAACAGATATGCCTGACGATGGTCGTGTTTACTGCTGTGGTGTTCCTCAGCGGTTGCGAGCGGATGGGGAAGATGCTGGAGACCAGCAAGTATCGGTTCCTGGACGCGTCGAAAGTTATCGAGCCCCAGGACGGTTCGCCGGTAACGCCGATTTATTCCAACTCCGGCGATGCGGATATCACCGAAGAGTTACCCCCCAACGCCACACCGCCCACTCCGGCGGATCTCACTTACAGCGACCGCGATTACATTATCGGACCGACCGATATTCTGGATATCTCTATCCTGGACCTTCTGGAAAACGGTGTCGAAACGGTACTTCGCCGCCAGGTTACCACGAGCGGTCATATCGATCTTCCGCTGCTGCCCGACAAGATTCTGGTTCAGGGGCAGAATAAGGAACAACTCACCGAGATTGTCAAGAGAGCTTACTCCCGCGATATCCTCAGGAATCCGGTCGTGGCTGTCACGCTTGCCGCCAAGAGGCAGAGTACCTACTCGATCCTCGGTGCGGTAGCCGGTCCCGGGACGTACCAGATTGAGCGCAGAGACCTGCGACTGCTCAACGCCCTTGCATCGGCGAGAGGTATTACCCAACAGAACATCAGGTACATCTACGTTATCCGCCCCGAGCCCGCCAAGGTGATACATTCGGAGAAGACCGGAACCGGCGATAATGGTAAAGCGGTAATGCCCAAAGCGGTCACCAGGACCACACCTGCAGTCGACAGCCGCCCCGCGACCGCCCCGACGACAGGCAAGGGTCCCGCGACGGTCAAGGAAGTGGACAACGCGGCGGCTTTGCGCGAACTGGGCGAACTTATTGGCGGTACGCCCGCGACCGCCCCTGCAACCCAACCGGATGGTGATACCGCGCCGGCGCCGGTAGTGATGCCAACCTTTGCCGAGACCTCTTCGGTAGCTGTCGCGGCCTCCACGTCCGCCGAGTCTGACCCCCAAGCTGACGGGCGGAGTGAGAAGTGGATATTCGTTGACGGTAAGTGGATCAAGACGGTGCAGAAAGCCGCCGTGGCGACTCAACCATCGGGCAGGGGCACCCCCGCGGTGGCCCCCGTGCGGTCAGTACCCCGGACCCAGGCAGTGTCAGTCGCCCCCCGCCGCCGCCGCCGTCGCGATGAGACGTTCGAGGACCCATACAACTGGAAGGCCGCCGACAAAAGCAGCCTTGCCAGGGTGATCTTCATTGATCTCGATCGCTTGCGCCAGGGCGATGCGCGTTTGAACATAGTGATCCGCGACAATGACATCATCCGCGTACCGTCGCTCGAGGTCGGCGAGTTCTACGTTATGGGCGAGGTACAGCGCCCGGGTGTCTATACGCTCACCGGTCGAAAGGTGACTATCAAGATGGCCCTGGCGGCCGCCGGTAACCTCGGTCCGCTGGCCTGGCCGGAAAACTGCACTCTGGTACGTCGAATCGGGCGGGATCAAGAGCAAACTACCCCACTGAATCTCAGGGCAATCTGTGCCGGTAAGGAACCTGACCAGTTCCTCAAACCCAACGATGTGCTGGAAGTGGGTACTCACTGGAAGACGTCATTCCTGGCGGTTGTTCGCAATGCTTTCCGTGTTTCGTACGGGCTTGGTATGATCTACGACCGGAACTTCGGTGCGACAACGCGAGAAGGCGAAAATATGGATAGCTGGCGTTTCAAACGTTGGTAGGCTTTCTAGCCGATCATATAAAGACTATGCCCCATAACTCCCACCAAGCAGAAGGCGGCCTGTCGAGGCCGGGGGGATCCTTGGTCGACATGGTCGGTGTGTCCGAAATCCGCCCTGTAGACCAGGCCTTTACCCCCTTGGCGTTTATCAAAATCGCCATTATAGCGATCCTGTTCTGCGGTCTGAACTTCTGGCAGTTCAAGAAGCTCTATGCCGGGTGGTTGATCGATCCGAACTGGTCGCACGGGTTCCTGATCCCTTTATTCAGCATATACCTCATATACACCAGGTGGGACCAGTTGACCGCGGCAAGGCGGAGGGTATGTCTCTGGGGACTACCGATTTTCCTGCTGAGCCTCTTTGTGCTGGTGTATTCGTTCTTCCCGCTGGGAGTATACTGGTTCTGCCAACTGAGCATGATTCCACTGCTTCTGGGGATCGTGCTGTATCTCTGCGGTCCGCAGGTCCTGAAGATCACCTGGGTTCCCATTGTCTTTCTGCTGCTGGCGATGCCGATTCCTGACATACTCTACCAGAACATTGCCTATCCCCTGCAGGAACTCGCCGCCCACGGTACTACGATTCTCCTGAAGCTCTTCAACGTGGAGATAGAAGTCAGCGCCAGCAGCCTGAGCATCACATCCATCAGTGGTCGAGTGCATCCGTTGCAGGTTGTCGAGGCATGCAGCGGGGTCAGGTCGCTGATGGCTTTTGTGGCCCTCAGCACGGCGATGGCGTACATTGACGATCGTCCTGTATGGCAGCGGTTGGTCCTGATCTTTTCTTCGCTTCCGATCACGGTACTCTGCAACATTCTCCGCGTGACGGCGACCTCTACCATGTTTGTGATTGACCGCCCCGAAATGGGCAAGGATTTTATGCACACATTTATGGGAATGATGCTTTTGATTCCCGCGCTGCTGATGTTGCTTGGGCTCAGTTGGTTGATGAATCACCTGTTTGTCGATGTTGATAGTGATGAAGATGAAGACGACGAGGACCAGGACGTCGAGGCGCCGGTATCTTCCGGTTCGGATAACCCACAGGGGGTCCAGGCATGACTGAAGCAACCGGGAATTCCCCGACGAGTGCAGTTTCCATCAGACAGTGGTGTTCGCAAGACCGTCACTTCCTGGTCGTGGCGACTATTCTGGTAGTTGTGTGGATCGGGTGGGCGATCATAATGTCTTGGATTGGTCTTTTTTTTCACAAGGAATCGGTCGCGTGGCCTCGGGATGTTGAAGTCGATCCGATCACATTCCGCATGACTTCTCTCGCCACGAGCTTCGGTCCGGACAATCGGTTCGAACTGGCCGGCGATGGCGAACTGTTCTTTCCTCGCACCGGCGAGTTGTTCGTCACGACGTCCGGAAAGCTCCTCGAGGCGAGAAACGGCGAACTCTATTACAAGGAGTCCTCCGGTCGGCAGCTATTCACAGGGGACCTGAAAGAAGTGACGTACAAAGATAGCGGGAAACCGGTTCTGGACGGTGAACCGGACGGCGAACGGACCATTATCGACGAGGTGTTGGAGTCTCTGGCGATCGGTACGTCGCTGGATCGCTCCGCTGTCGGCGAGAGGAAGAGTACGTGGTACGTTTCCAGAACGTATGTCGACAGGCAGAAGCCTCGCGGGCGGAGATACCGACTGTGGCAACTGGACGTGACGTATTACACCGGTTCGATGGACAAAGCGCCTCACTTCCCGGAGCGATGCCTCAAGGCCGCTGGGATGGTCCTGGGCGAAATGGGTGATGTGAAATTCAGAGTTCCCGACGCGGCGGGGAGGTGGGGGGAGAATCCCATCACCTGCCGATTCGTGGAATACCACAATCCCCGCGGAAGTTTCGAGAACCGCCACGTGCAGTATTACGTATATTCTTTGAACGGATACCCCGAGTCTTCGTGGAAGGCGGTTCGCCTGAAGACGGCATCAATATTTGGCAAGTACACTTATTTCGCCAAGATCCAGTTCAATTCGCTGAATGAAATCGAAGATCTGGACGAAGCGAAGCAGGCTACGGAGGAGTTTGTGAAGTACATGTTGCCCGAGGTACTCAAGGCGCTCCCCATGGCTGAAGACGTCAAAAAATTGGAGTCTGGCGCCCCTTGAGCCGAAAAAGACAGTAACTAACACAGTTATCTTGACATAGAACGGAATATGCGATGGCTAAACGCAAAAAGAAACTCAATAAGAAACTCGTTGCCGCTCTTTCGGCGGTGGCGGTATTGCTCCTGCTGGTGGTCGGACTGGGACTTTACAAGTTCCGTAATGACCTGTTTCCCAAGAATCCTGTTCCGCATGCAAAAGCCGGTTTGGACGCTCTCGAGAAAGGGCAGTACGAGCTGGCTGTCAAGGAACTGAGCATCGCCGCGGGCGCCGCCAACACCAAGGACGACGAAGCCAAGAAGATCAAGGCTGAGTATTACTACGATCTGGGCAGAACGTACCTCGAGTGGATCAAGAAGGACAAAGGACTCAGCCAGTCCCAGAAGAGTGACTTCCTGAAGAGATGTCTCGGTTCCATGCAACAGGCTACCACGCTGGACCGCACATATCTCGCTCCACACGAGACTCTCTACGATATACATTGGCAGTTTGCCTATGGGCAGATGCGGATGGGACGCACTGGTGTCGACTGGACGCAGTTTATCGCCGCAGCCAGCGCACTGATCGGTATCGATTCTGACAACCCTGTACCCTACTACAGGCGAGGTGTAGCCCATGGAAGCATCGGAGAACACACCGGCGACACCAGGGCATGGAGGAAAGGACTTGCCGACTTCCGCAAAGCTATCGCACTCGACACTGATAATGTCGACTACTGGGCGGCGTGGTTGACGCTATTGAAATGGGCCCAGCCCAAGGATGCGAAAATCAACGTCGATGCCGGATTCCTGGAAGCGTTCAAAGCCAAACCCAATTCCGCCGGATTACGAATAATGTACGCCAATCACCTGAGAAGGAGGGATCGCTCCGACGAGGCCGAAGAACAACTGCGGGCAGCCATCAAGTGCGAGCCGACAAGTCCCCGAGGACACATTTCAATGGCCGGTTTCCTGTTGGACTCCGAGCAATACGACGCGGCGCTGAAGGAACTGGTAGCTGCGGTGGCCATCGATTCGACCCTGGCTGCGATTTACTTACAGCGGAGCAAGATCCATCGCGCCACCAAGAAGCTGGACGAAGCGGTCAAGGCGCTCCAGGATGGAGTCAAGGCGCTGGAGCCCACTCATTCGGCTGCTGCGGCGAGTCAACCGGCGTCCAAGCGAACCAAGTCGCTGACCGAACGGATGAACCGGCTCAACTTTGCCCTGGCCAATGCGGCATTGGATTGCAGGCGAACCCTCGGCGACAAGAAGCAACAAGTGGAAATGGTGAAGATTGCCCGCAAGAGCTTTGAGAAGCTTGATAACCTTCCTGCCAAATCGCCGCATCTGGCAAAACTTTCGGGACGCCTCGCCGTAATCCGCGGAGATCGCACCGCGGCGATCAAGAGTCTCGAACGGGCCTACAAGGCTTTTGGTCTGGCCGATCTACAGACCCCCGCGCTGCTGATAACTCTGTACGACTCTGTCGGTATGCCCGGTAAAGCCGAGAAGCTGCTCATATCACTGCAGAATGCACCCAGGCTCCAGGACAGTGTCGATGTCGTGCTGGCATTGGTGCGTCTCAAGATCCGCTATCAGGACTACGAAGCCGCCGACATCCTCGTTAACAAGGCGTTACGCATTGATCCACAACACAAATCCGCCCGGCAACTTAAAAGTGAGCTGCAGTTGCTGACCGGTAGAGAGGTCTCCGGCGCTCGTGCCGGGGCGCTGTCGACTGCTGGAGTCAGGGCTATGGTAGCCCGGGCCGATCTGAAATGGGTCGACGGACAGCGGAAAGAGGCGCTGGCGATGCTCGTGGATCTGCGAAAAGCCTTGCCCAAGGACCTCCTGCTGGCGGAACGCGCGATCAATATGCATCTGATGCTGGGCGACAAGGACAGCGCCAAGGCGATCCTCAAGGAAATGTTGGTGGCGTATCCCGAGAACGACAATCTGAAATTCCAGACCGCGCTGATCGACAAAACTTCCGAGCAGCGACTCGAGATGCAATTGGCGCGCATCGACGAGAAGGTCACCGATCCGTTCGTCCGCGCCTGGGCCAAGGCGCGCATCGCATCCCGCGCCGGTAATAAGCAAATGCACAGCAAGTTCTTCGCCGAGGCCGTTGCCTTGAAACCCGATGCCCCCAGTATTACCGCGGTGCAATTCCGCACCGCGGTGCATACTAAGGATTGGGATACGGCTTTTGCAGTAATTCAGCGCGTCGAGAAAATCAGCGAACTCAGGGGCAAGTCGATGCGCGCCGAGTTATTCGTCCGCCAGGGCAAACACGCTCAGGCAATCACAGTACTCGCACCGCTTCGCAAGAATAATCCGGATTCCAAGTTTGTCCTCCGCATGCTCGGAGAATGCTATCTTGCGACCAAGCAGATCGAACAGGCCGGAGATGTCTTCGGCGTCCTTGAAAGCAACGACCCCGGTGACGTCACTGCCTTGATCGGACTTGCAATTGTCGCCCAGCGCCAGGGTCGCCTGAAGGATAATGAAGGCTACGTCATGCGGGCATACCGAAAGCCCACCGGGCGGAAACACCCCTACATCAACAGGCGGCATCTGGAAATCCGCGAGTCGCAAGTGACCGGTGACGAAATCGGGAAGATCATCGAGCGGCGCGAAAAACTTCACAAGCTCGGACCCAAGGATCCCAATTATCTCAACAACCTGGCGCGTCTCGCCACGCTATGCGAGTATCGCACGCGCGATTTGACGCGGGCGGGAGAACTCTACCGCGAAGCCTACGAAAAAACCGCCCACTCCCTGCAATGGGGAAGGACACTGGCGTTCTTCTACGCCCGCAACGGGGAGCCCGCAAAAGGCGAGGCCATCTTGAAGGCGGGCATCAGTGAGTCCAAGAGCGCGCCGGCGAAAGTCAGTTGGCTCGTCATGCACGGGGATTTTCTGACAATGTTCAACCCCGACCAGGCGTTGCGGGCATACAACCAGGCTTCCTTGGTCGATCCCCAAAACCCTCTGCCTTTCAGGGCTAAGGCCGCACTCTATGCAAGGGCAGGAAAGTGGCCAAAGGCTATCGAACACATGATTGCTTACGTCGCAAGGCGTGGCGAAGACATGCGAGGGCGGAAGACCCTGATACAGTATCGTATCAATGGCAGGCAGTATGAAAAGGCGGAAAAAGCGCTTGAGACAATTCTCAGCCGAAATCCCACTGATGCTCAAGCATTGTTACTGAAGGCGGTCCTGTTCACATTACGCGGAAGTCCCGCAAAAGCTGTTACCGTCGCCACACGTGCCGTCGATAAACACCCGGAATTTTCCGCCGCTTTCGCAGTCAGAGCACGTGCATACCTCGTAATGGGTGAGCTCGAACAAGCCAAGGACGATCTGGAAGCTGCCCGCGCACTCAGCAGGACACCTCAGATTTCCATGGAACTCGTCAACGTGTACACGAATCTGGGTCGGGATGAAGATGCACTCACCGTCCTGAAGTCAATAGTGGCCGAGTACAAGACTTACGAAGCGGCAGTATACAGACTGATAAGTATACATATGAAGAACGCGGATTGGCCCAACGCCGAAAGCATCATCGCCGAAGCCCAGAAACGGTTCCCCAAGCAACCGAGGTACCTGATGATCGAATCCGAGATGTGGCAGCGCCGCGGGCAGAGCGCCAAGACCGTTGTCGCACTGGACAAAGCCTATGAATTAGGTAAGGAGTCCATGCCGCTTGTCAGGGTGTACTTGCTGGGGCTTCTGAAAGCGAAGGCATACGACAAGGCGTTGACTGTCGTTAATATCTACAAGGACAAACCGCTCTGGAGCGCGTGGGTAAATGCGGTTCTTGGCAGGATCATGGTAGTAAAGAAGCAGGACGCCAAGGCCAACGAGGTGTTTATCAAGTCAGTCGAAGACGCTCGTGCGGACGAACTGGCTTTCGTCGTGTCTCAGATGCGAGAAGCCTATGGCTCGAAGGTCGCTATCGAAACAGTGGTGACTCAGGCGAAGAAGAAACCCACCGACTGGTACATCAGGGTGCTTTTGGCGAGGTTGTGCAGTACGGCGATAACCGATCGCGAGGAAAAACTCACCGCTGCCGAGAGAAGCCGATACGCGAAGTTGGCGATCGACAACTATGTTCTCGCCGTGGCAAAAGCCAAGAAGCCCGCCGATATAGCCGCCCTGTCCAATCGGCTTGGTAAGGCTTACTATGACAACGGTCAACCGCGAGAAGCCGAAAAAGCGTACCTGAAATGCCTTGAAATCACGCCAGGCAACCACGCTGCGCTGAATAATTTGGCTTATTTGTACGTCGATGACCTCAATGAACCGGAAAAGGCCTTGCCTTATGTCCGAAAGGTTATCAGACTAAGGCCACAGGATCCGAACGTTCTGGATACGTATGGATGGGTGATGGGTAAACGTAAGAAGTATGCCGAGGCAAAAAAATACCTTCAGCGGTCTATTGAGCGAGATCCGGAACTGGCTGCTTGCAGATACCATCTGGGATGGGTTCTCGAGCAGACTGGAGACAAAAGGCGGGCGATGAATCAATACCGTCTGGGTATGGAGTTGATCCGCACCCAGACGCACGCGCCGCTTTACAAGCAGTTCCAGGGCGCATTGAAGCGTCTTGGCACGTAAGATATAACTCGGTCCCGAGAGGACGCACATGACAACACTACCAACACACGAGCATACACCAAGTATTGTGGCTGCGGGAAATACGCCCCTGTCAGCGATACGCAAACCAGGTCGTGCTGCCGGAGGCAGTGGTATGACCGGGCGTGACGTCATGCGGATCATCCGCAAACACTTGTGGCTCATCATGATTCTCCTGACGGTGTTCACCCTCATGTCGATCGGCGGTACAATGGCGTGGTTGAAGTATGCACCCACGTACAAATCTACTGTCCTGCTCAGGGTCCATCCGCCCAAGGACGTCTATCGCACCGACGCCAGAAACGTCGCTGCCGACCTGGATATCCTCAAGCAATCCTACGTGCGCTTCGCAACGGTCGGAGCCGTGCTGCGAAAGGCAATAAACAAGGACGGAGTTGAAGAAGAAGATACTGATGTAGCATCCGCTCGGGAGCGGATACGCACGTCTGATGGCGGATTGGCTCTGGACCGAATCCGGAAAACGTCGTATTTCAGCGGGGACCTGAACAAGACCATGAGCCTGCTGCAGGAGAAGTTATCCGTTGCGGCGATCCGAGAGACCAACCTCATCCGCATATCACTTAGCGGACCAAGGCGCAAGGAGTTGCCTGAAGTCGTCAACGCCGTCGGGGATGCTCTCGTTAGCGTGACGATGCAGCAATCCAGGGCGGCACGGGCCAAGGAAATGAAGAGCCTGAACGACCAACTCGATCAAATCAGAGGTGAAATTGCAGCCCTGCAGAAAGATATTGATGAGGTTCAGGGACAGTCAGACGTAACCCAGATGCGCGAGAATCGAACTGTCATCCAACTGGCCCTGCAATCTCTGACCGCCGAACTGACCCAACTCAGACTCGTCAAGGCCCAGACCGAAGGGGCTTTGGAAAGTCTCAGCGAGCAGCAGAAAGACGGTACTCTTTCCAGCTCGCTCGAGGTAATGCAGGCGCTGGAACAAGACGCCACCTACCGTTCAATGCAGGCGACCGTGAAGAATATCCAGATAGAACTCGACAGCTTTCTCGATCGCCTCGGCGAGGGACACCGGCGCGTCAAAGCCACAAGGGCCCGCCTGGCGACCGTCAAGAAGCAGATGGAGGTACTGGAAGCCGAACTGGTCAAGAAGCAGATCCAGGCCATGATGCAGCGACAGAAATCCCAGGTCACCGCGGTCAGTGAGCGACTCATGGCGGTGGGGAACCAGTACAACGAACAGTCCCAGGCTATGCGCGACCTGGGTGCGTCTCTGACCAAGATCGGCAAACTTGAAGACGCCATTGAACGATTGCAGGAAAGCGCCATGCAGGTGAAGGCGGCCCGGTTGAAGTTCCGCATCGCACGAAACGAAATCCCCCTCAGTATACGGGCAGCGGGCGAAATACCACGCTTACCATCATGGCCCAAGTACACCATCATGGTACCACTCGGTGTTTTCCTGGGGTTGGCTCTCGGGCTCGGGCTGGCGTTCCTGCTGGAACTGATGGATACATCCATCAAGGGACCCGCCGACATTTCCAGAAGGATCGACCTTCCGCTGCTCGGAATGATTCCGCACCAAGACGACATGGATGAAGAGATCGAAGACATGAGGACCCTGATGCTCACCAATGCGGATTCTCTCGGTGGTGAAGCATACAGGCAAATCCGCACCTGCCTGTTGTTCAGCGGACCGGCCAGCCAACGCCGGTCACTGATGGTCACCAGCCCCTCACCAGGCGACGGACGAACCGCGGTGACACTGAATCTTGCCGCTTCGATCGCCCAGGGAGGGCGAAAAGTCCTCGTCGTGGACGCCAACTTCAGACAACCTTCACTGAGCAAACTGTTCCCGCAGGCTTCGGAAAACGGGCTGAGCAGCGCCCTGGTCGGACAGGGGCGATGGGAAGACAACGTCTACCAGGTCGACGGAAACCTCTCGATAATGAGCGCCGGACCGCTACCCCCCAATCCCGCGGAATTGTTCGGTAGCGAACAGATGAGAACGATTATTGGTGAAATGACCGCCAAGTACGACCAGGTGATCTTCGATGGCGCACCGGCATTGGTGGTGACCGACCCATCGGTGCTCGCTTCGCAGGTCGATGGCGTAATCATCGTTATACGGGCCGGAACCAGTACACACGGAATCCTGCAACGCACTCGAAATATCTTCCTCCACGTCGGCGCACACGTCGTCGGCGCCGTGCTGAACGGCGTTCGCACCACCGCCGGAGGGTATCTCAAGAAGAACTACAGCACGTTCTACGAATACCGCGGACAGCAGCTTCCCTCCCCCGCCGGCCGGCCGGCGACCGGGGCGCCAATCCCGCGGGAACCGCAACTGGCCGCAGATATCGAACCGTCAAGCGAGCCCGACCCCGCCGATGATGCTGACCTGAGTTAACCGCACCGAAAACCTGTAGACTACTTCCCCCAAGCCCCCGGCCAGAAGGCGGGGGCTTGGCTTTGTTTGCCCCAGACCAGGAATGGTTGGCGAGGCGAATTGTTATTCAGATTCCCGGTAGAACAGACCGATAAGCGTATTGTCGGGTGATAGTTGTGTGGTCAGTGGTTTGTGGTCCCAGGGGCGCCGGAGCAATCTGCTTGATTTGCTCGAGGATGTAAATATGGATCGTCAAACAGGCCGCGACATAGTTACCAGAAGCCGCAAGAACCCACTGATCTCTCTGGGGGACCTCCCGTTCCGGGCCGGCGATATCTGGAACGCGGCGGTGGTGCGATTCGAAGGCAAGTATCTCATGCTGTTGACGGTCGAGGAACTCGAGGGCAATTTCTCGATCTATCGGGCTGACAGCGACGACGGCGAGGAGTTCACTATCACCCCCGAACCGTTCATGGTGCGTCAGCAGTCCTGTCCGGATGCGATCTACGAAAGTGTGGGTATTCGCGATCCGCGGATAACTCTGATCGACGGGGAATACTTCATAACCTACGTAGCCGACGGCGATCACGGTCTGCGGATCGCCCTGGCCCGAACGAAGGATTTCCGCACCATTGAGCGGCTTGGATATCTCACGCAGGTGGACGTCAAGAACGGCGTGCTGTTCCCGCGGAAGATCGCCGGAAAATACGTCCTCCTCAAGCGCCCCGATCCGGGATCGAGTATCTGGTTGAGCTACTCGGAAGATATGGAGTTCTGGGGCGATTGCACCGCGGTAATGACACCGCGCGGAGGGTTCTGGGATTCAACTCGGATAGGCCCGTCAGCCCCGCCGATCGAAGTCGCCGAGGGCTGGTTGCTGGTCTACTACGGAGAGAAGGGCACCAGTGCCGGACCGCTGGTGCGCCTCGGGGCGGCTATACTCGATCGCGACGACCCGTCGCGCGTTCTGGCGAGATCCAACGTTCCAATCCTCGCGCCGCGTGAGAAATACGAGCGGATCGGCGACGTTCCGAACGTCGTGTTCTCCACGGGCGTACTGCTCGATAACGGGACGCTGAACGTCTACTACGGCGCGTCCGACAGTTGCATCTGTCTGGGTACGGTCCCGCTGGAGGTTATCGTGCGGACCTGCTTTGACAGCGGAAGGGAGTTCTGATATGCCCGCGTCATCGGCCCGACCAACAGATCCCGGACCAGATATTCTGTACCGCTACGAGGGTAATCCCGTGCTGACCCTGATGGACATTCCCTACCGGTGCAACACGGTCTTCAACGGCGCGCCGATCAAGGTTGACGGTCAGTACCTGCTGCTGCTTCGAATCGAGGGACAGCAGGGATATTCGTTCTTCGCCATGGCACGCAGTGACGACGGGTACAAATTCATCGTCGACCCCGAGCCCTGCATGCGACCGGCGATCAGCGCACCGTGGGCGATATGGGAAGAGCATGGTATCGAAGACCCGCGAATGACGAAGATCGACGACACGTTCTACGTGGTTTACACCGCCTGCGGCCGCCACGGACACCGAATAGCAATCGCCACCACCGAAGACTTCGTCAACTACGAGCGTATCGCAATGGCCTCGGGTCCGGGCAACAAAGACGGGATCCTGTTTCCCGAGAAGATCAACGGACTCTTCGCCCGTCTCGACCGTCCGATCGGCGGCGGCGTGGGCAGCATCTGGATATCGTATTCGCCGGACCTGATCAACTGGGGGCGCAGCGAGTTCATTTTAGCCCCGCGCGCGAGATACTGGGACTCCTACCGTATCGGCGCGTCGGTCCCGCCGATCCGCACCGAGTACGGGTGGTTGGAAATCTATCACGGTGTCAAGATGACGTCCGCCGGTCCGATCTACCGCGCCGGGGCGGTAATGCTGGACATCGACAATCCCGCTCGCGTGCTCGCCCAATGCCTCCCCCCTCTGCTCTCGCCCCGCGAAGATTACGAGCGAATCGGCGACGTCGGAAACGTTGTTTTCGCCTGCGGAGCGATCGTCGAAGACGACGGAATGGTGAAGGTCTACTACGGGGCGGCAGACACGTCCATCTGCGTGGCGACCGCACATATCGACGAAATAATAGAAACCTGCAAACCGGAGTAGAGAAACTCTTTGCTGTTAGCCCATGATTGCTGAGGCGAGCACCGGTTTTGCGTGAGGGTTTTCCGAAATACCCCAATATGTGTTTGGTTAAATCGGGGGCCTGTGGTACAATTCCGGGTGAGCCTGGCGTCATTTGGCGCTGATAATCGTATCCTGTAGAAATGAGGGCAATGCTATGAAGATGTGGATTCTTCGTGCAGCGGTCACGTGTTGTACGGTGATGGTTATCACTATTTCGGTTTCGGCGCTCGACATTACGCTGACCTATGACCCATCTGCACCCGAGGCCGCGACGGCGGCCTTCGACACGAGCGGTGCTCTCCTGACCGATCTCATGGAGGCCGCTGCGATCTACTGGGAGGACGTCATCGAAGATTCGCACACGATCGACGTGACGTTTTTCTATAAGAACTTTACTGCTGACCCCGAAAAGCTCGGCGACACGCTCGTGCAGGGTAACGATGGCGTCAAGCCCACAGTCTGCCGCATCCGTATCGACTCCACGCCCATCCAGGACTGGTACCAGGACTCGACGCCTTTCGACCACAGCGAATACAACATGTCGCAGACGACCGTGGGCGATCTGTCGTCGGGCAACCGGAGCGCCTGGTACAACGACTTCCCGCCCGATCTGCTGGAGGCATCCTACATGGGCGGAGATGCTTCAGGCGCACCCGACAGCAGCGACATTGACATGTTCACCGTAATCCTGCACGAATTCGGACACGCTCTGGGGATGGCTTCCCCAACAGCCGCCGGGTGGTCTATTGACGGGGACTACGACTTCAACAGCGATCAGGTTTGGGGCGCCACGGTCGCCGCTGAAACGTACTCAACCGTCAGGCCGTACCATCTCGCCAGCGAACTGGCGCTAATGTCCCGGGAGGGGGGCGCCGGGCAGCGGGTCATGCCCAGCGCCACTGACGTACTCGCTATCGCCGCGGCCGTTGGTTGGAGCGACATCGATCTGCCCCGGAAAGATTTCCTCGATACCGGCGACGGTGAGTGGAACACGGCGCTGAACTGGTCCGGCGGCCAGACGCCGGACGACGAAGATGAGGTGAAGGTCCGTCACGGCGGGGACGTCGAACTCGTCAACGACGGCGAAGTGGGGACCCTGGAGATCCACGAAGGCAACAGTGTCTTCACCGGCGCCCATCGCCTGACCGTATACCAGAGGGCAATCGTCGGCCCGGCGGGCCTGACCGAATCGCGACTGTCGGCGAACAACGCTTCGGGCGAATGTATCCTTCTGTCCGGCCTGGAAATCGGCCGGGGGGGCATCGCAGAGGCCGACGAGGGCACGATTTCCGTCAGCGGGACCGTCACAAATGAGGGAGTAATCCGGGCCGACGGGGGCACGATTTCCGTCGGCGGGACCATCACAAATGAGGGAGTAATCCAGGCCGTCGGTGGCGGCTTGTTCGAGGCGTCTGTGGGTCTCGACAGCGCCGGTAACATCTCCGTAAACAGCATGGGAGACCTGCGGACGGGCACCGGATATGGCCTGACAATGCAGCCATTGACGACGCTTGCAATCGAGGACAGCGGCAGCACGGTGGATATCAGTACGGGCATGGTCCAGGACGGGTGGCTCAACATCAAGAACCACGGGCAGTTGGTTGTGGGCAACTCGATCGACGCGGGCCTGAACGACTGGTCCCAGGCCGACCTCCAGGACGCGGAAGTCGAGGTCGGCGGACAGTGGCGGTTGGGCATCAACCATAACGCACAACTCAAGACCGCCCGTTCAGACATCGTAGTCGGATCGCTGATGTCGGTGGGCCACGATCTGACGTCCACGCTGGACATGCGGGGCGGTACGCTGACGACGAGGTACCTCTACCTGGGCTATAACGTCGGTTCGTCCGGTACGATGATTATGAGTACAGACAGCGGCTTCCAGCCGTGGGTGGGGTTCACTGACAGCAGTGAGGCGTTCGAGGTCGGATACGCGGGCACCGGTATTGTGACGCAACTCAGCGGTATGGTAACGCGTGCCAACACGGATGTGGCGTATCCCAATCTCGCGGTGGCCGGCGGCGAGGGCGGTAAGGGAACCTACGATCTTCACGACGGGACGATTCGCCTGACGGACTTCCGTTTGGGACAGGGCGGCGAGGGCACGTTCACGCAGACCGGCGGTGACGTAACCGTCCATAACGAACTGATCTTCGGTCAGCAGCTTGCGGGCATGGGCGTTTACGATCTCCAGGACGGTACGCTGAGTGTCCTTGAGATCTCCAACGGCGCCGGATCGGGCCAGCTCAACGTTGATGGCGGAGTGCTTACGCTTACGGGCCCGTCGGCGGAAGTCAAGGAACTCAACATCGGTCTGCGCGCCGGCAGCAGCGGCGACTTGTCGCTGACAGGCAAGACCCTCACGGTCAACAAGCTGCGGGTCGCCGTTGACGGGCTGGGCAAGCTGTCCCTCGACGGATGCACGACAAACGTCAGTAGCGAACTTGTCGTTGGCGATAGCGACCGCGGCGAGATGACGCAAACGGGCGGCTCGGTGACCACTAGCGTTCTGCGGGTTGGTTATCACGGATTGTCCCAGGGGCAGTACATGATCAACGGCGGGACGCTGACGACGACGTCTTTCGTCCAGTTGGGCGGAGCCGGGCAAGGGACGATCTCGCAGACCTCCGGCGCATCAGTCGAGGTTGGCACAGACGTTTGGATCGGCGCCGCGGCGGGCAGTCGGGGCCAGTGGAATGTCGGTGACGGGCATCTCCTGGTCAATGGCGACATCGCAGTCGGTCTTGTCGATGACGGCGCTATGACGCTTGGTGGCGGGACAGTCGAGGTCCCCACCGGTGTGCTGAGTGTGTATTCGGCGGGCAGTTTCAGCGGTTATGGGCTTCTCGACGCCGAAATGGCCAACGGCGGTTCCCTGCGGGCGAGCGCCGTTGAGTTGGTCATTAACAAGGACTACAGCGGAAGCGGTACGATTACCGTCGATCCGGGCGCTCAACTGGTCTTTCGCGGTCCGGCTTCTCTGGGCGGCGCGACCGCCAACGACGGCACGCTGATCGTCGAAAGCAACGTAACTCGCCTGGACGGCGGGATGACGACGTCCGCAATCGACGCCGAGGTACACGTCGAGCCGTCCGCGACGCTGGAAGTATATTCCGACATGTCCACGGCGAATATGGTGGTCGGCGGTGACGTCGATCATCCAGCCGGATCGGTCGTTCTCAGCGATGCCCTCGACCTGGACGGAGAGTATCTCCTCGATGGCACGGGCCAGTTGGCGTGCGTCACAGCCAGGATCGACAACAAGTTCGAGCAGAACGCGGGCAACTTCCAGCCCGATGCGATGTACGTGGGACAGCTCGGCGGTATGGCGAAGTATGTCATACAGGCCGGAGAACTTCACGCCGGCGACGTGCATGTCGGTGTCAGCCACGACGATGGCGACCAGCCCGGCGTGTTTGCCATCCTCGATCCGGGCGCGTATGTCGAAGTGAGCGGTGAACTATTCGTATCTTCCCAAGGCCAGATCGACGCGGCGGCGGGCAGCGTAATCCACCTTACCGGCTCGCCATTCGTCAACCACAGCTACACCCCGGGCTCGCTGGAAGACCTGACCAGGACGACGTTGATATTCGAGGGCGGCGACCTTGTGGTCGATCCGTTCGAAGTCGCCGGTAAGGACCTGGGCGCATCGCCGGACGGCTTGAAAATGAACTTCGCTGTCGGTACGCTGCAGATCGGCGGGGCCCAGCCAGGCCACCTGCGGCTGGTGGACGCATTCACAAACCAGTTGCGTTGGCCAGGCGGAGAGGCGCTTTATGTACACGACCTTATCATCGGTCCGGGAGCATCGCTCGATCTCGACGGGCAATTGCTCTATTACGACAATCTCACCAACCTGGGCGGTACGGTCTTCGAAAACGGTGGTCAACTCACCAAAATACCCGAACCGACGACGTTGATCCTCCTGGCCATGGGCGGAGTGGCGCTGTTGAGGCGCAAGCGGAAACTCTGAGCCCGCTTTCTTGTGTGGTTGCATCAATCGCCCCCTTCGTGTTTCCGACTGACACCGGAATCTTCTCCATCACGTTCCTGCTCATATCCATGATGCCCCAGTAGGACGCGCCCGAGGAAACCCGGTTGCCGCCGGCGGTGGCGAAGTCCGTTTGTGGGGGGATTTCAGTTACTCCCACGCTTCTTTGCCTTCCAAGGTCTGAATTTCACCGTCTGTAGAGCGCTGGGCTTGTCCGAAAACCCCACCCACCATGGATCCAGGGATGGTGTAAACGGAGGATGGAACAGAGGCGGCTCCTTGTCGCATCAGAAATCGGTTCGCTCGCTGACGTTTTGTATCACTTCTGTGAGATCGATCGTGGCACTGAGGACCTGCTCTACTTGTCGTTCAGCCTTGAGTATCACGTTTCCGTCGGGTGCGACTAGATAGGACATCAGCTGTTGCGGCGCCGCCGCGTTGTTGACACTGCATACATACATCGCGTTTTCCAGCGCCCGGGTGATGAGCAGATGTTCCCAGATCGCATCGTGCGGATTAATCGCATTGTTCAAATGCACCACGATCTGAGCCCCGGCTTGTCGAAGCAGCTTCCATTGCTGCGGGAAGAGAAGTTCTCGGCAGATTTGGATGCCCATCCGCACTCCATTGATCCTGAAGACCGGCAGAGATGTACCGGGACGAAAATGCTTGGTGTCTAACGCCGACAGTTGGATTTTGGCATAGATGTCGACGGGTCCGTGGGGGTTCAACAAGACCGCGACATTCCGCCAGCCGGCGTCCGAATACCGCACGGTTCCCAACAGGCAATGACAACCTCGATCGCGCACGATGTCATGAATCGAGTCGATAGCACTATCGATCTCGTCGGGATCCAAGCGGGCGACAAAGTCGGCGTCTTCGGGGAAATAACCGGTTAAACTCGCCTCGGGAAATACGACCCAGTCGCCAGCCTGCACGTTGGCCAGAACGCGCATGATGTTCTCGCAATTACGCGACATATCCTGCTCAACTATCAATTGCGCCAAATGAATCTTCATTGTATTACCTCATTCATTCTCAGGGTGGTCCGGGCCATCAGTCGTTCCGCTTGGCGATCCGGATGGGATCGGATTGATCGCTGGTTACTGTTCATGGCCCGACCTCTTTCGGCGCTGTGCGCAGGCCGCGCCATTTATGCGACGGGCGCCGGTTGGGTTCAGCTATACCCGCCAACAAACGATCCGAGACACGCGGACGCGCCAGGTCAAAGATACCATAACCGTAGAGCGTGCAGCGCATGCCCGAACCGACCGCATCGGCCTGCGGCCAGTCTGCCGGTAAGGTCAATGAGCCAAGTCCGTGGGAGCCCTTGAAGCCAAGTCCTTTTTCGTTGCTGACGGTGACGGCGCGTTCGGACTGGGCGTCGTTCTTAAAGGCATTCCAGTTCCAGGCGTTAAAGCCCGAAACTCCCCAATAGGAACGACCGACTTCATTTGGCTGGGGCTTACGAGAACCGCGCACCATCTTCTCAAGCTCAAGCTCTGTCATCGGCCGCAAGCCAGCCCAGGCCGCGTAACTCGCGCCGTCGGCCCAGGACAGACCGAAACACCCCGCCCCCGCTCGTGAGGTGCGCACATGGCCGGCATATGGCGCCTTCGGATCATTGCTGCGAATAACCTGGCCCTGACCGCCTGAATAGTGATCCTTGTTAACGCCAATGTCACTGGGCTTCGATACATTGTCCCAATTCTCGTTGCCGGCATAGCGTTTGGCCGCCTGGGCCCTGGGCAGCGAGTTGAGAAAAGCTGCGTATTGAGGCGGTGTGATCTGGTGTTTCATGGCGTAGAACGCCGCGAACCCATTGGGAAAAGCCGCCGGAATCTCACCTCCATCCTCCAATTGGCCGCCCTGCTTGCGTACCCAGAGCCGACCGTTCTTCTTGCCGGTGGGGATCGCCGCGGTGCTGGTGACCTGGTAGGGCTCGGTGCGCTGGGAGCCGTCGGTATACTTGAAGAACCCACCATGCTCCACGCCGCCCGAGCCGAGAAAATAGGCCCCCTTTGGAACATAGACCATGCGAATCCCGTAGGCGCGAACATCGGTCTTGGCCAGATTCCCGATGACCTTCACGCCTCGCGTCTTGAGCGTGCCCTCGCCCGGACCGGCCCTACGCACGAACAGGCCGGTAAAGCCGTCCTTGCCGCCCGGAACGATGAGATCCACCGCCGTGCCCGTACCTTTACCGTAGCCTGTTGGGTTGATTACCTTGTCGGCCGCCAACTTTACATGCTTCCACTCGGCCTGTTCATTCGCCCGCGCCTTGAAGAAGACCCATGCCGCGTCATGATTGTGCTCATCGCGCCAGGATCCTTCCCAAGTGATGTCGAATGTGATCGTGGCGGTCTTTCCGCCGGCTGCAACAGCTACCTTGTCGATTCCGACTTTCCAGTTCGTCATGACTGCGGTTTTGCGAAGCACTTTTCCGCCCGCATCTCCCTTGCCCCTAAAGACGGGCGGTTTCATGGGACGCGGCAGGGCAAGCAAAGCCGGCGCATCGCCCGCCGCAGCGCCGATGATCGCCGTGCGCACGCAGCGAAAGCCGGTGCACAGGTTGGGTTCTCGATTCATGTACCACCCGCGATTGTACGGCGATATCATGCTGCTGTATCTGCGATTCGATACTCGCATGGCGTCGATGGGTCGGACGGCATGGTGAGAGGTGCCGACCGGCCAGCCTATCCCCCCGCGCAGGCCTGAGCCCGTGCCCCACAGTCGCGGACCGGCGGTCCCAAATACACCCGTCCCGTGTTTGCCGGCGAACTCACGTCCATAGTGACTGCCCACGACCATCACGCGCTCCCACATATTACCGCTCAGATCCAGGATGCCCCAGTAGGAGGCTCCGGCGGCGGGCCGATCGCTGGTCGGGGTGGCAAAGATGCCCACGCGCAGATTCCTGGCCGCATAGCGGTGACCGATATTCGCCGTATCAA
>CAZSLS010000101.1:0-21759 GCA_964607575.1 uncultured Planctomycetaceae bacterium
ATGACGATTCCCTTATCTTAGTGCCATTAGGTCAGAGCGCATTTAGCCGTTAAGGGGTAAGCAAGGGGACAAATGTTAGACGTTAGTGTAATTTTGGTGTAGTTTTCGGGCGAGTTTTTGGGCTGTGCGTTTGATGGCGGGTCCGGCCGATTCGATTCGGGCGATGGCGCTGAATACCCCGCTGTGGCTTCGGTAGCCCAGCGCCTCGGCGACCTGGTTCGTTGAATAACTGAATCGCCGCTGAGCCAGGTATGCCACCAACGCGCGGCTGGCGTCGTTTACGCGGCGTCCGCGGCTCCGTCCTTGGCGCGGACGGGAGGAATAGAATAGTTCTGACGTTCTCGCCGAGGCGACCCGCGCGAGTCTACAATGCATCATCGCACCGCGGTGCTTTTCCGGCACCGTTGCGGCGGATGTTGCGATCGTTTAGACTCCGGTATTCTATAAAACCGCCGTCTTTACATTCCTCTATCAGGACATGGCATCATGAAGAGAATTGTTTTCGCTTTTCTGGTTCTTTCGGGTTTTGGCGGGGTTTGTTCGCCGTCCCAGGGGGCGGAGCCCGCTCTGCCCGAGATTTTCAATGGTAAGAATCTGCTTTGGGAGATGGAACTCGGGACGCATCAGTACACGATCCCAAAAGTTGACGGCGGGCAGATTTTTATAGGAGTCGATGATTCGGCGTTGAAGCATCCGGCAGTCAAGCGGACCAGGGGCGGAGTTCTCATGTGTCTGGACGAAAAGACCGGCCGGATGATATGGCAGTTGCCCGTACCGCGGAATATGGCGGGGACTGTCGAGCCGTATCATTTCAATCACTGGCGGTGCGGGATATGCTCCACGCCGGCGATCGATGGGGATGGGAAATATATTTATATTGTCAGTTCCGCCGGTGAGGTGCTGTGTGTCGATCGGCGCGGGCAGGGAGACGGCAATGACGGACCGTTTGTCGATGAGTTGAAGTACATGCAGGCCGCCTCGGGATATAAACTTGGCAAGACCGATGGGGATATTGTCTGGCGGTTTGACCTGATCAAGGAGGTTGATGTTGTTCCGCATGATGTTTGCGGCAGCTCGCCGGTCGTGTTGGGTGATTATGTTTACGCCTGTACGTCTAACGGGCAGGACGGGCGCCACAGGAGGGTGGCGAATCCCAAAGCGCCGAGTCTGGTTGTGCTGGATAAGCGAACGGGTAAGCTGGCGGCGGTTGAGGGCGAGAAGATGGGGCGTCGGATCGTTCACGGTAACTGGTCGTCGCCGGTGGTCGGGCGATTTGGCGGGCGGGACATGGTGCTGTTCGCCGGAGGTGATTGGTTCCTTTATGCGTTTGAACCGTTCAAGCCCGCTACCGCCCAGGCGCCGGTCGGCAAGCTCAAGAAGATATGGCAGGTTGAGTGCTGTCCGAAGGAATATCAGGTTCGCAACGGCAAGGCGATAGCTTATTCGAGCTGGCGGTCCAAGAGCCCCGATGGTCCCAGTGAGATCATTGGGATACCGGCCGTCTATGATGGAAAGATCTATACGACCATCGGCCAGAGCCCGGTCCACGGGGCCGGTCAGGGAGCACTGACGTGTATCGACGGTAAGACGGGCAAGAAACTGTGGGAAAATCGCAAGGTTGACCGGAGCCTGGCGAATGTTCTGATTCATGAAGGGCTGGCGTACGTACCGGATCGTTCCGGAAAGATGCATTGTATTGACGCGGTGACGGGCAAGTCGTATTGGGTCCACCAGATGGATGCGGGGGTCTGGACCTGCTCGGCGTTTGAGGTTAATGGAATCATACTCGTCAGCACCGAGAGACGCCGGACGCTGTGGGCTTTTAAGGCGGGGCGCAAGAAGACGATTGTTGGAAAGTGTCGTATGAAGTCCGAGTCGATTACGCCTGTGTCCGCCAATGGAATTATGTATTTTCCGACACAGAAACGGATATTTGCGATGAAGGTTAACCCCGGTTTGATAAGAGCGGGCCTCGCCGTATCCTCTCGGGGCCGGTCTTACCCGCAAGCTACCAAGCCGTAGACAGACCGATAACCTGTATTCTGTATTTCAAGGGGCATCAACTGTCAGCTATGAGCTGACGAATGACAACTGCCCAGCGGCGCTGTTGCGTTAATTCACGCCGATGTGTCGCCGGTCTGTTGCTTCGGTTGGTTTTGGGCTGCCTGGCGTCGTGCTTCGGCGGCGGCGAGGTCGCTGCTGAGTTCTGCTCCGAGTTGTGCGCCTTCTTCGGTCCCGCCGCCGGCGGCCAGCCCGGATACGAATCCCCTCGCCCTGGCCTGGAGGATCGGGTCGAGTCTACGGAATGCGGCGAGCAGTTCCTGCTCCTGCCTGGTCCCGGGCATAGTGTCCGAGGCGCCCGAAATCTGCATCAGGACCCTGGGCGGGACTCCGGTTGCACTGGCGATCTTCTGGAGGATTCCCGTTCCGCCGAGATCGTTCTCGGCGCGGCTTATTGTGATGCGTGAACAGCCGATTTTCGCGGCGAGGTCCGATTGGGTCCTGAACCCCGCGGCGATACGGGCATCTCGAACTGCTTTCCCGTTGATCATGTCTGATATTCTACGCGCCGGGAGAAGGGGCGTGCAACTTTTTTGAATCTTTTTTTCCCGCCACAACTGACGCTACCCACGCAAATAACGTTGCGGGGGTGCAGAATAGGGGCAAAAAAGTTACAAATGCAACATTTTATCCTTGCAAAGTGTTACAAAAAGACTACAATAGTAGTAGAAATGTAAAGGATCGAGATTGTATGTGGCAGAAATGGGACACGAGAATATGACAGCGGGGCAGCGGTTGGCGGATTTGGTGAACGGGCGGATCATTCCGGCGGTGGAGGAGTTGCGGGCTCGATGGGAGAGGCTTTACCCGTCGGTCAGGAACGCCCGCCGCCCGCGGATGATGGTGTGCGAGCGATGCGGGCGCCGGGTTGCTGCAGGGCGGATCGGCGACGATGAGTTCCAGCGCAGGACGGTTAGCGGTAGGCATCTCGGGCATCCGGACATGGACAGCCCCGATGAGTATATCACGCTCTGCGACGAGTGCGGGGCGACGGAAAGTTTCAGGGAGATAATTGATGCAGACGCAGACTCAACAGACCAAGGGTGAGATCGGGTTTCGATGTGCCGGACCGGGGTGCGGTCAGTGGATTGGCGACCCGCGATATGTCGGTCCGCCCGGGCACGCGCCTCAGAACCTCTGTTTCGAGTGCTGGATGGCGCACTGGGACAGGATCGAGGCTTGCGCCGCAAACGGGGGTCAGTGGACTCACCTCGACGAAGCGATGTGGCTTTTCTGTCGCGGGCTGAACCTCGTCGATGTCGCCGATGCGATCACTTCCCATTACAGGACACTGTGGCGATGGATCGAGAAGATGCGCCTCCGCCCCGAACTCGTACCCGACTGGTTGATACGCATGCAAGAGACCCGACAACAACGCCTTGACCCCCAAAACTGAAAAGGAGACATCCAAATGACGAATACGACGACCCTCACGCGCCCCCCGCGCCCCAAACGCAGGCGGAACCTGTGGCGAATGGTGCTGGCGATCTGCGGAGCACACGGAATACCGGCGTCGATCCGAGAAGATGTAGCCGCTGAAATCGCATCCAATATTTACAGGATTCCTCGCGACAAAGTGCAGGCCTTTGCCCATCGAATCGCACGCCGCTGTCTCGCGGCGGACCTCGGGGTCGCCGAACGAGAGATCCCCGAATCGCGCGTCTTGTCGAACGCTATCGCCCAGTACGAGTACGCCAGAATGCTCCGCGAGGTCTGGCAGGGCCATGGCCTTGATAACGAAGACTGGATTGGCGGGTTCGACTACCACAGCCGCCAGTTCGCCATAGAAAACGGAGTATGCCCCCGGTGCAGCGCGGCAGGCGACTTCCACGCCGACGCGGGCGCCTGCGAGTGCGGATACAGTTATTGATCGATACAACAGAAGGGACGTGCAGCATGAAACGTAAAACCGAAAACGCCTCGCCCAAGCCGCTGAGCCCGCTGGGCGATCTGAACGAGATCAAACCGCCTGGCGGCGCCGGCGAAGTTCCCGACGTGGTGATCGTATTCGAGATGGACCACCAGCAGTACGCCACCGCCCGGGAGCATCTCGATCACCTGATCGACAACCATAACCTCTCGGCGCACGTACACTTCGAGGAGGAGCTATGAAACTCTCATGCAGCTACGACTCGGCGCCCAAGCGTCCGACATGCAATACTTCGTACATTCGCGACATGTTCGGCATCGATTTCGAGACCGGGCCCAATGTGATCGCCCGCGACGTCGAGATCGATTATCGCCCGGGGCGGATCGTGTTGTTTGCGGGCCCCAGCGGTAGTGGGAAGTCGAGCCTGCTGCGAGCGGCGGGGGGGCACCTATCCGAAGCGGTGCGACTGGCGGAATCGTTCGACGACCGGCGGGCGATCATCGACACGCTCGGACCGGACGCCCGGAAAACCGCCCACTGCCTGAGCATCTGCGGATTGTCCGAGGCGATGAGCCTGCTGCGATCGGCGGGGGAGTTGAGCGACGGACAACGCTACCGCTACGCCCTGGCGCGGTGTCTGGCCGGCGGGGCGAAGACTGTCATCGCCGACGAATGGTGCGCCACGCTCGATCGGGTCACCACCAAGGTCATCAGCCACAACGTCCGCAGGCTCGCTGATGCTCGCGGGGTGGGGTTCCTGCTGGCGGGGACGCGAGAAGATCTGATCGACGATCTCCGCCCCGACCTGATCGTCCGCTGCCAGGGCGCCGGCGCGGTGGACGTGCAGGTTCACCGCCGAGAGCATCCTCGCGGACCGATCAGCTTTCGCGACGACCTCGACTTGCGGGAGGGCAAGGTTTCCGATTGGCCGCATTTCGCGAAGTGGCATTACAGGGGCAATGGTATCGGTCCGGTCAGACGCGTCAACCTGCTGTACCACGGCGAAGAGAAGGTAGGGATATGCATATTCGGCTTCGGACCGCTGGCCAGCGCACAACGCAACCGACTGTTCGGGCTTGGGGGGAAGATGTCTTCCACCAAGGCCGGGGTGATCAATAGAAACTTCGCATGCGTATCCCGCCTGGTTCTCGACCCGCGCTACCGCGGCGCGGGTATTGGCGGGTGGTTTCTCCGCATCGCATGTGAGGCGGCGCCTTGGCCTTGGATCGAACTTATCAGCGAGATGTCCAACCTCGTGCCATTTTACAAGACCGCAGGATTTGTAATGGTCGGTCGCACCGGACCGAAGCGTCCCTTCGCGTCCAAAGGAGGCCCGGGGCGATCGTGTTGGGGCAAGTCGAACTGGACGGATGCGACATACGCCAAATACAAAAAGAGCACCCGCCACAGCCGCCCGGCCTACTGCATCAGAGATAATCGTTAAGCCGCAAGCGTAGCGGAATAGTTGGCTGGCGGCGGGTCGGTCGGTATAATCCCTGCAAGTACATGGGAAATGTCCGCCTACTCGAATCGTGAGAACAGGAGAGATGCTATGTCGTCAGGAAGAATTGTTGTCGGTGCGCTGCTGATCGTTTGTGTGGCTTCGTTGTGCGGCGCCCAGACCTCGAAAACGGACAAGACGCTGGTCTCCTGGGTCACCCTGACCAACAAGGCCCATCGGGCGGGAAGCATTCTGACCGTGCAGGTTGGCGGTAGTTTCGACGGGATCGTCTTCGCCGAGAAGACCTCGGACAAATGGATGTGCGGAAGCGACTGGTATCGGCGTACGCAGAAGGACCAGGACAAAAATGCACCCGAGACCGCCGACAGCAAGACCATGGTGCAGATGGCGATCGTTTACAAAGGCGATAAGGTGCAGATCTATCGAAACGGTAAGTTGTACGCCGACTACTCCGCAAAGAACATCGACCTGCTCAGCAGCAAAGGCAATGTCGCAGTGTTCGGTGTGAGGCACGTCGGCGGGGGGGCAAGTGGAAGCATCGCCGGGGTCATTGAAGACGCTCGCATTTACGCCCGGGCCCTGACCGCCGAGCAGTTGAAGGCGCTCCAACCGAACAAACCGTCGACAATCAAACCTTACGCCTGGTGGGACTTCGAGGGCGACAAGGTAAAGGATCGCGCCGGGCGATTTCTCCATAGCCGAACGAAAGGCGCGAAACTGGACAAGGGCAAACTCATTCTCGCCCAAAATTCAGTACTGGTCGCCGCGGTGACCGAGGCCGGCGCCAAATCCGCCATCGGGGGAAGCAGTCCGCACGCGGCGGCGGGTCCATATGTACCCGAAACGCCCGCCATGCCCGCCGTCGTGCCCGAGCACTGGCTGACGTATCACCTGGCCCATCCGGGTCCTGGAAGGGGGTTCCCCGGCGACCCGAACTGCGCGCATTTCTACAAAGGGCGCTACCATCTGCACTACATCTACCGGAACAGGCATGGATTCGCATTTGCACACGTTTCCAGCACCGACATGGTCCGCTGGAAGTGGCATCCGACGGTGCTGGTCGGCCCGAAAACGGGCCACGGTATGTTCAGCGGTACGGGCTTCTTCACCAAGGAGGGCAAGCCCGCGATTATCTATCACGGTCAGGGCTCCGGTCGGAATCATATCGCTTACGCGCTGGACGATAATCTCGACAAGTGGACCATGCCCGAGCCGGTGATGCCCACCGACAAGGACGGCAAGACGCCCAAGATGCGACACTGGGACCCGGATTGCTGGCGAAACGGCGACACGTTCTACGCACTTTCCGGCGGCGGGAACCCGCAACTGTTGAAGTCCGAAGATCTCAAGAAATGGAAGTACCTCGGCGACGTGCTGCACAAAGACTTCCCGACGAATCTCGGCGTGAAGAAGGGCGAGGATATTTCGTGCGCCAACATGTTCAAGATCGGCAGCAAATGGATGCTGCTCTGCATCAGCCATCGCCTGGGCTGCCGCTACTATCTCGGCGACTTCAAAGATGAAAAATACCTGCCCGACTTCCACGCCATGATGAACTGGACCGGATGGAACTTCTTCGCCCCCGAATCCCTGCTGACCAAAGACGGGCGGAGGGTCATGTGGGCCTGGTGCAAACTCGGCGGAGGCGTCCAGACGGCCATCCAGTCGCTGCCCCGTGAACTGAGCCTGCCCAAAGACGGCGTGCTGCGGATCAAACCGCTGCGCGAACTCGAAAAGCTCCGTTACGACGAGAAAACGTTGACGGGGATCACTGTCAAGGACGGCGCGGCGCAGATACTCAAGGGCATCTCCGGCGACACTATCGAACTGAGCGTGACCATCAAAGCCACTGACGCCAGGAAGTATGGCGTGACCGTATTCTGCGACAAGGGGGGCAAGGGTTTCCCGATCGCCATCGACCCGGGCCGCAAGGTGCTGACCATGGGCAAGATCGCTCCTCCGTTCAAACTCGCCAAAGGCGAGGACCTCAAGCTTCGCATCTTCCTCGATAAAAGCATGGTCGAGGTATTTGTCAACGACCGCCAGGGGGCGGTCTACATGGCCGCACACGACAAGGCCAACGTCGGCGTCAACCTGTTCGCCGAGGGTGGAAACATCAAGGCGGATGTCAAAGCCTGGAAGATGAAATCGATTTACACTAAAGCCAAATAGTTACCCGGAAAGGAAACGTCCATGCGAACAAGACAATTCATAATGGTCGCAGCCGTTCTCGCGGCGATCGGTTTCGGCGGTAGTGCTGACGGTATGGTTTTCAAGTCCGACACGGTCACCGGACAGTGGGATACGTGGTGCTATTACCATGATGGAACGTACTACCTTTACTATCTCATCACCGAGAAAACCGGTGAAGGTTTTGGCGTGGCGACCTCGAAAGACGGGGTGCATTGGAAGGATCGCGGTTGGGCCATCCGCCAGTCCAAGAAGAACACTTACTATCTGGGCACGGGCTCGGTATGGAAGTCGCCCGATTTCAAGAAGACCGGGCGGTTCCTCTGCAACTACTCCGAGCATAGAAAGGAGGAAGGCGGCAAGCGAACGCAGAACATCCTGTTTGCCTGGTCGAAGGACCTGATTCACTGGACCAAGTTCGGCGACGAGAAGATGTTCAAGGTCGACACGGAACATTACGCGGAGTACGGCCGCTGGGACTGTATTTTCGCCATCCCGCGAAAAGAGGGCGGATACTGGGGTACGTGGACGGCTACCGGGTCCAAGATAACGCGAACCATTGGTCTCGGTTACTCCACCGACGGTGTGACCTGGAAGGCCATCCCGCCGCCGATCGTGGAACCGGGAGTCTACGAATCGGGCGCGTTTTATCCTTTTGGCGATCGTCTCCACGCGATGTTCGGGGCCGGCGGGAACATGTGGGCGTACTCGGCGGACAAGCTCACCGGGCCCTATAAGCGATGCAAGATAAACCCGCTTCTACTGGCGAGGGGGCACACGTATTTCTCCCGTTTCTTCCCGACTCCCGGCGGCTTGCTGGTGAACCATCACGCGATGACGGGCGAGACGAAACGCCGATTGATCAGATGGGAAACCTATGCCTCACCGCTGAAAGTCGCCATGGTCGACAAAGCCGGCGTTCTGCGATGGAAATACTGGAAGGGTAATGATGTTCTCAAGGGCGACGTTCTCAAGACCGCCGTCGATTTGGATTTCGGTAAGGGCGTTGTCGTCGAGGGGACCGTGCGGCTTCCCGGCGGTAAAGACGACAAACCGGTCGATATTCAGATCAAAGCCGACAAGCAGAACTACATCGTTCGCATGCTTTACGACGGTTCTGTCGAGATGGGAACGGTCGACGCGGACGGCGCCAACTGGAAGAGGAAGCATGGCGCCAACCGGATGTTGAAGTTCGGCAAGACCGTGTCGATGCGTCTGCTGGTCCGGCGGGGGATGCTGGAACTCTACCTGGATGACTATTTCATGGAGTGCTGGACGATGGGCTGTCATCGCGCCAAAACCGCGACAATTGAGATCGCCTGTATCAATGTGAAGATGTGGGAAATGACGCTCCGCGGATGGGAGGAAGAAAAGACCCCGAAGAAAGCCCGGTAGGGTCTAACGCGGTGCGTGGGTCTTTGCCCGGTTCCGTCGTCGTCTCAATTCCGGAGACCCCGTTAGCGGTCGAGCGGTGCTCGACCGCATGTGTGTCTCGGAACGCAAATACGCCGACCGCTTTGAACGGACTATTTCTTCGCGACGTTGATGCACTTCATCTGTGACTGGTCTCGAATGACCAGCAAACCGTCGCTCAACGCCATTGGCGCCCATATTTCCCTGCCCGAGAGCAACTTGGCCTGGGCGAGTTCATTGAAACCCTTCGGCGAGGCCTCGACGAGATGAAGCACTCCGCTGCTTCCGCCCTGGACGAAGATCAGGTCGTCGGCGATTATCAGGCTGCCCAACGAGAGGCTCAGCTTCCCGCCGGTCTTCCACTTGATCTTACCGTCCGCCGACAAGCACTGCAGGGAGTCTCCGGTTTCCGTGTTCGAGTAGATATGCCCATCGTAGTATATCGCCGGGGGCACCTTCGCACCGCTGCGCTTGTCCTTGAAGATCTCTTTGGCGGTGAATTTGTCTCCGGACTTGGTGACCTTGATCATCGCGCATCCGAATCCGTATCCGCTGGTCAGGAATATCTTCCCGTCGGGCATGACAACCGGGTTGGGGATCGGGCGCTTGCCGTCGTACCCCCCGTACTCCCACAGGATCTTTCCAGTAGCCGGCGCGACGCCGCCTACCACGCCTTTGTGGAACATGACGATCTGCTTGACCCCGCCGATGGTGGCGAGCATGGGCGACGTGTAGCACTCGCCGCCTCCGATTGGCCAGGACTTCCAGGCGACCTTACCGGTGAGTTTGTTGAAGGCGGCCAGACCGTGCTTACCGCTCTGGATCGAGACAATCACCAGGTCGCCGGTGACCAGGGGCGACTGGCCGAAGCCCCACCTGCCCGCCTTGGCGCCGAATTCCTCTTTGATGTTCTTGTTCCATACGGGCTTGTGGGTCTTGGTGCTGAAGCAGTACAGATGTCCGAACGTCCCGACGGTATACACGTGATCGCCGTCGACGAAAGGCGTTGATCTCGATCCGGGGTGGCTGACGCGCCCGGGCGCATCGTACGAAGCCGACCATTCTTCCTTGCCCGTTTTCAGGTCGAAGACGCGCAGCGTGTCGGCCTTGCCTTTGACGCGATCGAGCAGGTAGACCTTCCCGCCCGCGATCGCCGGTCCGCCGAAGCCCGGTCCGATCTTGACCGTCCAGAGCACCTTGGGCCCGCCCTCAGACCAGGTCCTCGCCAGGGACGCCTTGCTGACCGAGCCGTCTCCGTTAGGGCCCATGAACCCGGGCCAATCTTCGGCCCACACCGCACCGCAGGTCAGCACCACTACCGCTACTGACGCGGCGAGAACGGTTGTGAAAAGTACTTCCCGATCTTTGAATTGCTTCCTGGCGTCCATTGAGTGTCTCCTTATCCGTCTACCTGGAAAACGTTCGGTGTTGCTCGATCTTGCACACGCCCTGCTGGAGTCAACAGGCCGCTGACTATACGGGCGATCATGTCACCAGTAAAGATATTTAGCCACGACATCGCCGTTGACATGGCGTGGGAACTGAATATGATCGGTAATATCGGACAATCGCTTGGGGCGGAGCAGGCAAGTTGTTCGGGTCCAAGTCGCCGCGTCTTTGCGATGATTCTGGGAGATTGACGATGTCGGATGGCAGCAAGACGAAGGCTGAGCTGGTCGCCGAGGCGGCCGAGTTGCGTCAGCGTATTACCGAATTGGAAGCGTCCACCGCTCAGAACGAACAGCAAATCAGTGGGCTCATAGCTGACCAGGAGCGATTGCGACGGCTTTTTGAAAACGCTCCGCTGAGTTATCAATCGCTCGACGTCGATGGGTGTTTCATGGAGGTCAATCGGGCCTGGCTGTCGTTGTTGGGATACACACGCCAGGAGGTTATCGGAAAATGGTTCGGGGATTTTCTGGGCCCGCACGATCAGGAGGCCTTCCGGCATCGATTCCCATGCTTTAAGCGGGATGGCGCCGTCAACGGTGTCGAGTTCGAAATGCTCCACAAGGATGGCACGACGGTTACGGTTATGTTCAACGGGCAGATCGGGTACAATGTTGACGGCAGCTTCAGGCAGACGCATTGCATCATGCAGGACGTGACGGCCCGCAAGCAGGCCGAAGAAGAGATAGCCGATCTCGCGAAGTTCCCTTCAGAGAACCCCCATCCGGTCCTTCGGGTCGCATCAGACGGGCGAATAATCTACGCCAATACCGCAGGCAAGAAGATGTTGGAGGAGCAGCCTGAAACGGACTTGGCGCAGGCCTCGCCCCGGTGGCGGGAGGTCCTTACTAAAGTACTGGAGTTCGACTCGCCGACCGAACTCGAAGAACAATCCGGTGATCGTATTCTAAGCCTGGTGTTTGCACCGGTTGTCGACAGTGGTTATGTCAATATTTACGGACACGATATCACCGAACGCAAGCGTGCCGAAGAGGCTCGGCGAGAGTCGGGAGAACGCTATCGCACTCTTGTCGATAGGAATCCGCACGGGATTCAGGAAATAGACGTTTCAGGAACCATCATCTTCGCCAATGAGGCCCACCACAGGATGTATGGTTACGAGAGCGGGCAAGGCCTTATTGGACGGTCGATTATAGATTTTCTTGCCAGTGAGTCGCAGCGCATCGAGTTGTCAGGTCATCTGGCACTGTTGGTGAAAGATCAGCCCCCGCCCATCCCGTACTATCAGACGATCCTGACAACACAGGGGGTGGAAAGGGACATCGAAGTAGTCTGGAATTACCTGAGGGATGCGGACGGATGTGTGACAGGTTTCATGTCCGTTCTAACGGATATAACCGAACGCAAACGTGCCGAGGAAGAACGTCGTGCGCTGGAGGCACAGATCCAGCATGCACAGAAGCTTGAAAGCCTCGGTGTGCTCGCCGGTGGGATTGCCCACGACTTCAACAACCTGTTGATGGCTATTCTGGGCAATGCGGATCTGGCGTTGACGGACTTGTCGCGCGTATCGCCTGTGCGCGAGAATCTCCTGGAGATCAAGAAGGCCTCTCAGAGAGCGGCCGAACTGGCCAAGCAGATGTTGGCCTACTCGGGCAAGGGCAAGTTCGTCATAGAACTCCTGGATCTGTCCGAGGTGGTCGAAGAGATGGCCCATATCCTCGAGGTCTCGGTGTCCAAGAAAGCTATCCTGAAGTACAACTTCGCCGACAATCTTCCACCGTTCGAGGGCGACGCCACTCAGGTCCGCCAGGTGATCATGAATCTTATCACGAACGCTTCGGAGGCCATTGGCGACAGGAGCGGTATCATATCCATTAGCGTCGGGGCCATGCAGGCCGACCGCACGTATCTGCGCGAGACGTATCTCGACGAGAATCTGCCCGAGGGCATGTACGTCACACTGGAAGTGGCCGACACGGGCTGCGGTATGGACGATGAGACTCGCGGCAAGCTGTTCGATCCGTTCTTCACGACGAAGTTTACCGGTCGGGGATTGGGCATGGCCGCTGTGTTGGGCATCGTACGCGGTCACAGCGGCGCCGTAAAGATCTACAGCGAGATGGGCAAGGGCACGACGATGAGGGTGCTTTTTCCGGCGGTCGAGGGCAAAATTGCTGCGATGGCGAAACGCGCCGATGCCGTAGCGGACTGGCGCGGATCGGGCACGGTGCTGCTGGTGGATGATGAAGAAACTGTCCGCGCGGTTGGCGCGATGATGCTGAAACGCCTGGGTATGACGGTAATCCCTGCCTCTGACGGGCGTGAAGCTGTTGATATATTCGCCCATCGCAGCGACGAAATCGATTGTGTGATCCTGGACCTGACCATGCCCCACATGGACGGAGAGCAGGCTTACCGCGAGTTGAGACGCATCGACCCGGAAGTGCACGTGATCATGTCGAGCGGCTACAACGAGCAGGACGTTACCCAGCGTTTCGTGGGCAAGGGTCTGGCTGGCTTCATCCAGAAGCCGTATGAACTCGAGAAACTGGTGGCAATCCTGCGCAAGACGCTCGAGGCGTGAGGATTCCGTGGATCGGAGAACTCCGGAGCTACTGACCGGAACCTTTCAACAGATCGGGCAGGGAAATTCGCTGGAAGGTCATGTGGGCCTTGCTGCCCTCGTAGAGTATGCCCACCGTCTTCTTGTCGATCATCGTCAGGCAGGAATAACCGGCGCTGGGTCCGGCGTCGAGGAGCAGATGATGCTTCTCGGGCCAGGTAAGCCCGGCGTCCGTGCTCAGTTTCAGAGTCGTGCGTCTCCGGGATCCGCTCGAGACGTTCGGATTGGAAAAGAGCAGCCAGGGCGTTTTGGTCGACCCGCCCGGAGCCTTGCAGGTGATCAGCGAAGCCATGCACGAACCGGGTTCGGGAAGGGTTTTGCGGCTGGTGGGATGCTCGATCCACGTCTTGCCCATATCTTTGGTGACCATCACGACGCGCCGATTCTTGCGGTTGTAGCGGCAGTTGAGCATCAGCACGCCCGGGCTCAGTTCGACGACCGCTGACTCTGTGGTGTCATCGAACGCCCCCGTTGCAATCCGCCACTTTTTGCCCCGATCGCGGGAGTAGATGAACGTCGAGTGCGGCAGGCGTTTCTTGTCGGGCGGGTCCTGATACTGGGCGGGCAGGACGATCGTGCCGTCAGCCATCGTAATTCCTCGCCCGGGACCGGCCAATACGAAGCACCACTTGGGGTCCTTGATTTGCCTGGTGATATTGATGGGCTTCGACCAGGTCTTACCGTCGTCGATCGACTTGACCAGCATGAACTGCCCGGTCTGCTCGGGCGTCAGGCCGGGCCCGGAACCTCGCCACGACCGGTTGCCGTGGGACCACGTTGCGGCCACCCATATTGTGTTGGTGACCGTGTCTACGACAATGGACGGGTCGCCGATACCGTCGTATCGCCACTTGGGCCCCTTGCCCGTGTCCATGATGACTTTCATCTTTTCCCACGTGCTTCCGCGGTCGGTCGAGCGGCTCATGCCGACGTCTATATCTCCGGGCAGATCGCCCCAACCGCGATAGCGGACGTCGTATACTGCGATGAGCGTGCCCTTGTTCGTGGTGACCAGACCCGGGATGCGATAGGCCTTTGACCCGTCGTCGCCGCCCTTGCGGACGGCTACACCCAGGCGCTGGCGGCCCGGCGGACTTGCGACTGCCGGGCGATGCGTTTTCGCCGAGCCCTTTCCGGTGACGACAACTCCCTCGCAGCCGGCATCGACGAAGTGGTCGATGTCGGCGGTGGCTTTGAGTTTCATCGAGACCCAGAGCGAATTGACGCCCGCCCGCAGGGGGATACTCCCGCGGAATGTCAGTTTCGAGGCCGGTTTCCGCGCCGCGCCAAACGTTGGTGCCTTTGGCGCCCAGATTTCCGCACCGCGCCAGTCGATCCTTTTCTGTACTTCGGTCGAGATCACCTCGATCGACTCGATATCGCCCGGATCGTCGGTCCCCTTGGTGGTGATCTGCAATTCCGTTACGGCCGGGGCGCCCAGATTGCCTTCGGTCGCGATGCGAACTTCGAGAACGGGATTGTAGCGATTGCGGATCAGCACGGGCGCGGTCTGCTGTGCGGTGGTGACGGAAACCACGCGCATTGGTTTGGCGGGGACCAGTTCCATATCGTCGATCAGTATCCCCGAGCCCGCCGGAGCGGTGCATACGAAGCGGAACTTCTCGGCCGGTTTGCCGGCGAGGTCGACTTCAACCCGAACGTGAAAACCGCCCACGCGGACGGTATTGTCACCGTTGTATAGCGCTCGCCACTTTCCGCTGCTGAAACGATCGATCCGGAAGCGAAACGGGCCGCGGCGCGTCCACCGTTCGGCCCAGAAACGCAGCAGGGGACAATTGGTCCGATTAGTCGCGGGGATGAATTCGACGGTTCGTTCCTTGCCGCCGAAAATGCGCAGAGCCTGGCGTCCGCTCCGCGCCGTATGACGCGTGATCTCGGCGTGGCCGGACTGGGCTCGCCAGTGGCCTACCGTAGTCGCGAGTTTCGTCAGCGGCCCGACCGGGGCCTTCTCAAAGGATTCGGTGCGCCGTTGTACCTGCTGGGCGCCCATCGAGGTCGCCGCCAGCACTGTCGAAGCAGTCACGACAGCCAATACGACAACACTAGACATTCTGCTACGCATGATTTGGTGTTTCCGTTGCGCAGGACTATCGTGCGCTCGTTCTGCGATTGTATCGTTCAGGGAGCATCTTACAAGAAATGTCTTTGGTGTATCCGGCTTGCAGGGTAGTATCGTAATCAGGTGTGCCCGTGAGAATTAGACTCACAATTCGATTGCTACTGTTGGCGGCGTTTTGTCTGGCGGGTGCTTCTGTATCCGCGGGCGAGGAGGGGCGATATCTGGCGGTCTTCGCTGACGGGCGGCGTCTCGCCGGCGACGAGTTGTCGGGCTGGGGCGCGGCTCCGGGCTCCCCGCGGCTTGGAGATGTGGCGCTGGATGATCCCAAACGCCCGCTGCGATGGCTTCTGGACAGGGCGCTGCAGGTGTGGAACCCGTCGGCGAGCAGGGACGGATACATCGAATTCGTCGGCGGGGACAGGCTGACCGGGCAGGTGACGGGCAGTGAGCGAGGCGATCCGGACAGTATCGATTCGGCAGCACTCCTGCTGCGCGTCCGCCACGCGTACAACCCCGACCTGCCCAAGGATACAAAGCGCGATGTCGCGCGAGTTTTTGAATCCGCGGTACGCAGGGTCGTCTGGGTCGCCCAGCCTCACCGGACATTCCAGCCGTCAACGATCTTCCTTCGAGACGGGAGGCGGTTGAAGTTCATGTCGATTCGCTGGCTCCCCGACGGGGTAAAAGTGCTGCATGAAGGCGGTATGCGCCGCATTCCATTGTCGGAATTGGCCCAACTGCACATGCCCCCCAGAGATCCGTGGAAAACGTATTATCGGGAACTTGCGATCCTCGATCCCCCCGGCGGCGAGGTATTGTTCCGAGTCGAGACCACCGACGGTCTGATCCTGACGTGCTCTTCGAGACGATTCAGGGTGAGGATGGGCAGTGGACGCAAGCCGCGCAAGTCGCGCAGGTCGCGCAGACCGCGAACGAAACCCCCGCCCGGGGGCTGGCCCGAACAGTGGCGCCACCTTGTCCAGCCCGCATGGAGCGCCGATGCGATCTGGATACCGTTCGACACGATCCGGATGCGAACCTGCTTCCTACCGCACGAACTGCCCCTGACGCGATTATTCCCCGACCGCGTCGTGCAGAAATCCATGACCGGTTTCCAGTGGCTCTGGCGGCGGGACCAGAACGTGGAGGGCGACCGGTTGATGGTCGCCGGACGGTCAGTCGGTGGCGGGCTGGGCGTTCACGCCCATAACGAACTGACCTTCACGCTGCCCGACTTCGCCCGATCGTTTCGGACGCGCGTCGCTCTGGACTCAGCCGCCGGCCGGGGCGGCTGCGCACGCGCATTGGTCTACTTCGACTCCACAAAAAGCAAACCGCTCTATCGCAGCGATATCATCGTTGGCACGGGCAAACTCCTGGACAGCGGCGAATTGAAACTCCCGCCGGCCAGGGGGCAGGCGCGGCGCCTGATCCTGGTAGCCGACGCTGCCCACGCCGACCGCCCGCGCGGCGCGGATCCGTTCGATATTCGCGACACGCTGGACTGGATCGATCCGGTGTTGCATATCGACCGGGGTCAACTCCGCGCCGCGGTCGTCCGCTTCGTGCAAGGCGCCGTGCCGGCCTGGAAGGGTTGGGAAATCTCACTGGGCGACAGCCGCGACGTTCCGATCTCTTCGCGATGGGACGGGAGGAGGTTTGTCCATGGGTTGTCCGCCGCCGGCAGGCGATTGACGCTTACCTCTCGCAGGCGAATCGGCCCGAAGGAGCGATGGTTGAAGCTGCGCGTTCGCCAGGTCGGTCCGCCGGTCAACGCCGGTCGCCTTGAAGTTCGCGCGGAGGGACGTCTGATGGCGTATCTGCCCGTCTGCCGTGCCGGCTACGATTCGCCCTACCTCATACCGCTCGACGCGTATCGGGGCAAGGATATCAAGCTGCAGATCGTCTATCGCCCCGGAGACGCCGACGAGATGATCGACTGGCCCACCCTGGCGCTGGTCGACCGCAAAACGTCCGCTAACTGGAGCGTCCTGCGAACCATCAGCGCCGTTTCACAGCGCGGCGTGAAACTTGCCGTTCAGGATGACGGTTCGATCCTCGCGGCTCCGAATGTGATGGACGTGATGCCCACCCTCGATACTTACAATATCCGCGCCGCCACCGATCTACCGCGGGTGACTGCGATTCGCCTCGAGGCCCTGACCGATTCATCCCTGCCGCGCGGCGGTCCGGGACGTGCAGCCAGGGTGCTCCTCTCGAATTTTCGCGCGTCAACTCCCCCGACGCGGCGCAAGACATTTCGCGGGCGATACGTTCGCCTCTCGCTGCCCGGGAGGGAAACAATCCTGAACATGAACGAAGTGCAGATCTTCGCTCCACCGCCGCCTGAGGCCGAACTGCTTACCGCACTCCGCCAACCGAAAACGCCCGAGAACCTCATCGCCCCGGGCCATAAGATCGCGGACGTTATCGCCATATTGAAGATTCGCCCGCGCGATCGCGACCTGCCCCAGCGCACGCGTCTGCAATCTTATCTCGATGCGATATCTCTTAACCTCGCTCTCGGAACGAAGCCCACCCAGTCCAGCACGGTATACAACTGCAAGGCGAGCAGGGCGGTCAATGGCAACGTGTGGGGCGACTTTACGCATACCGATCAGGAGCAGTCGCCCTGGTGGGAGGTGGACCTCGGCGTCGAGCGCGCGATAAATCGGATCGTGATATGGAATCGCACGGGCGAAAGCGAGCACAGGCGCATGGGCGGTCTGGTTGTCTCCGTGATGGACTCAGACCGCCAAGTTGTCTGGGAGCGCAGGGATATCGCAGCGCCCGTGCCGATGGTCGAGTTGTCTGACTCCGATGCGCAGAGGCTCAAGATCGCCTCGTCCACCGAGAGTTGTATGGGGCTCAACCGCACGAGCAGCAAAGAAGGGTGGTCCGCCAACAGATGGAGTATCTCGACGCGGTTCGGGGAGTCGCACGCGATCGAGTTTACGCTGGCCAGACCCTTCGACGCGCGCCGCGGAGGTCTGGACATCGCGCTTGAGCACGCTCGCGCATACCCCTACGCCATCTCGACCTTCTCCTACGGTCCCGAGAGGTTGACCCACAGGAACGAGCAGCGCGTCGGGACGCTCGGGCGTTTCCGCCTTCTCGCCACCGCCGACCCGCCGCCGGTGCGGGCCGAATCCGTGCCCGTCGTTATCGAACCGTTCGAAACATACGGATCCGATAACGCAGACGCCTCGCAGGCCCTGGCCTCTCCGCATGCGATTTTCGAAGATACCGGCCGCTTCGATCCAGTCGCTTCCGCCGACCGATCGAAAATCAAGTTAGTCTCTGACGACCGCCACGCCGGCGCCCACGCCGTTCGCGTCGCTCCCGGCGGCGAGTACCGCCTGGCGCTGGGGCGGATAATATCCATTCGCGCAAAGCCCATCGGAGGGGAGTTTCGTTACATCCGGTTCGCGTTCCGCAAGTACGGTTCGGGGCAAATTGCCCTGTCGCTGGGGCACGTCGGGTCGCCCGCACGCCCATGCCGCTACGAAGCGGGCATCGGTACGCCCACCGCTCCGGCCGCACAGAGCGTCTGGGCGATCGACCTTCCGCCCGAATGGATCGTTCTGGACCGCGACATCTTCGGAGACTTCGGCCGCCTGGACTTAACGGCGTTCGGCGTCGCGTGCAGCGGCGGGAGTCACGTCGTACTCGATCACGTCTACCTGGCCAGGACGCCTGCAGATTTCAAACGCCTGCCTCCGGCGCCCACGCCGGCCGAGGCGAATCTCAAGGCCCGCCGCGTGCTGGCCGCTCCGATTCAGAAGAAAGGCTTCCCCGCGGTCGTATCGGTCACGGTCGCCGGCCGCCAGGCCACCGGTGTGATCGTCGGCGACGAGGGATACGTTATGACCGTCGCGCATGTACTTGTCGGCGCCGGTCCGGACGCGTCGATTCGCCTGAGCGACGGGCGGACGGTAAAGGGAAAGATCGCCGGCGTCTATCGCAGCGCCGATGTCGGGCTGATCAAGATCACCGACAAGGGCCCGTGGAAGGGCCTGGAGATCAGCAAGAATGATACCCATGCTCGCGGGGGACTGTACGTGGGATTTACGTTTGCCCGGTCATTCAAGGGCGGAAAGTCTCCGACGAGTTACATTACCGATATTTACGAGTCGGGCTACTGGACATACCGCGGGCGATTCGCACAGAAGGATGCGATTCTCGGCGGGCCGTTGCTGAACGAAAACGGGCGGATCGTCGGCGTGCATAATCAGATGGTGGACCAAGGCGGGATGCAGTTTTCGCGGATGCGTTCACCTCTGCATGAGTGGAGACGCCTCAAGAAGGGCGACATTTTTGGCCAGTGGCTTTCCGGCAACGGGCCGATGATGGGTTTTTATTCCGCTGTCAGGCACGGCGGATGCGGTATCGCCAGGGTCTATAGCGGTTCGCCCGCTGCCGCGGCGGGCATGAAGCCGGGCGACCTGATAACGCACGTGGACGATCATCGGATAAACCGCTTCGAGGACATGGGCCGGGCCCTGGCGGACAAAGACCCCGGCGACGAAGTTAACGTAGTGTTCAAACGCGGAACTCGAACGTACCGAAAGAAAATCCGCCTCATGCGCCGCAAATAATTGGCGTTTTACGTTCGTAGACCACGACATTTTTCTTACCACAGAGATCACAAAGAACGCAAAGTTTTGGTTACAACCACGGCGAACGGCCACAACTTTTTGCCATGGTCGGAGATCCGCCGCAGGAGGGATGACACGGATTACACGGATGTGGTAACAAAGCCGGCCGCATCCTGCGGCCGGTCCGCCGTTGTCTGTCTACTGTTCACCTGTTCAACCACTCACCTGCTCTGTGTGTGACCAGTCACACACCGCCACAGAGGTGCTGAGGCGCGGAGAACGGCGCGAAGTATTGTTACCGCCACAAAACGACAAGAGATTCAGAGAACGCCATCGACTGTTACCGCACGGCCTCGGTCACTTCAGTGAACCAGGCAAAGCCGGCCGCATCCTGCGGCCGGTTCGCCGTTTGTCGTTGCCAGTTGCCAGTTCCCAGTTGCCAGTTGCCAAGTCTCTAAGGAAACTTCTTTGAAATATGGGGATGTGTGGTATACTGATGCTTCAACGTTTCAAGAAAGGACTTGGGGACGGGCGAGGGCTGCTGTGTCCCCTTCTTGGTCAGGTAACGTGTTTTCTCACGGTGCGAGGTGGACGAGCATGGATACTGTAATCAGCGATTATGGCAACAAACCGATCTTCGAGGCGCTCGAACCGCGCCTGCTGCTGTCGGCAGCGCTTCAACAGGCAGAGATAGCCTTTGAGACGATTCCTTCTGTAGCGCCTTCGGACGGCGATACCGCAGCCGCCCCTGGTGACTACGCCGGCCTGCTCATTGATGTCAGTGTTGACAGTCCCATTATACCCATCATACCAGGCAGTGACCTGCCCTTCACCACTCAGGTGCAGAATACCGGGACGGAGCGATGGCGGCCCGACGCCCCTGACCCCGGATGGTACGTGCAGATTCACAACCCGTCGTGGGCCACGCAGTGGTCACACCTGAGCTTCGCCGTCCATCACTCCGTGTCGTCTGGCGCTTTAGACTCGTACACAGCCGTACTCGATGCCGACAAGTTGCCGGACACGGCCGGGGACCATTCCTTCTACGTGTCGTCACTCTATCCGGACTACGACCAGGAACTGTTCCTGGCGATGGACAATACGCCGCAACTGGTCGAGTTCACGGTCCAGTACCCTACGATCACAATCGGTGATGTGTCCCTGACCGAAGGCGACAGCGGGACGAAGAGCTTCGACTTCCCCGTGACGCTGTCCGATCCGACCAGTCGGACGGTGACGGTAAACTACACCACGGCCAACGACACCGCGACGGCGGGCGTTGACTTCACGCCCACGAGCGGGACGTTGACGTTCGATCCGGACGAGGTGAGCAAGACTATCTCAGTGGAGGTCATTGGCGAGACATTGTACGAACAGAACGAGACGTTCTCCGTGGTTCTCAGCAACCCTGGCGGCACGACAATCCTGGACGGCGAGGGCGTGGGCACAATCGAGAACGACGACGTTCCGAAAATGTACTATGTGAACGACGCGGCGACGACCAACGACGAGTGGTGCACGGTTGTGGGCGATGATGCCAACGACGGACTCAGCCCCGCCGCGCCAAAGGCCACGGTGCAGGCGATCCTGAGCACCTATACTCTAGGCCCGGGGGACGTGGTCCGGATCGATACCGGAACGTACAACCTCACAAGCAATATCGAAATCACCGCTGCCGACTGCGGCGAAAGTTGGGCGCCGGTGACATTTGAAGCCTCGCCCTATGGGGTGACGATGGACCGGGGCGAGTCCGGCTATGGCAAGTACGTGTTCCGCGTCAACAGCAATGCCGACTACATCACGCTTCGCACGGCCACGAGCGTGAAGTATCCGTCGACGCCCCAAAGCTGGATGGAAGTAACCGGTGGTAAATACGGTATCTATGCCTATTATGGCGACTACTTGTTGGTAGATCGCCTCGACGTGCATTCGAACGTCAACTATGGGATCTACGCCTACCAAAGTCACCATGCCCGCTACACGAACAACCTGGTGCGTAACATTTCACTGACGTGCAATAAATGTAGCACCTGATTGGTGTTCAATCAA
>CAZSLS010000102.1:0-21659 GCA_964607575.1 uncultured Planctomycetaceae bacterium
TCTCGGACGAACCGTTCTGGTCGGCGGCGTACGACAGCGTAAGATCGGAACCGACAATGTCCGTTGTGACCAAACTGATATTCGTGTTGCTCGTAATCGAGTAGACCAGCGTATCGCCGGGCAGGTCGGGATCGTCGAACACGGCTGCAAGGTCGATAACCGTGTCGGAGGCGTCTTCGTCAACGCTGAAGTCAGCGACGGGATTGTTCAGCGTCGGCGGGTCGGGCGTGGGGTTGACCGTTACGGTGAACGTATCTTCGGTCCATGCGCCCAGGGTGTCGGTCGCCCGAATTGTGATGTCCGTCGAACCGTTCTGGTCAGCGACATACGACAGCATCAAGGTCGTTCCGACGAAGTTCGTGGTCACCAAGCCGGGATCGGTGTCGCCGGAGATCGACAGGCTGAGCGTATCGCCCAAGTCGGGATCATCGAACGTGGTCGACAGATCAACAACTGTATCGGACGCATCTTCATCGACCGTAACATCGGTAATGGGATTGACCACGAATGGCGGGTCGTTTGGAGGAGCCAACACCGCCGAACCGGGAGTGGGCGTATCTCCGATCCACATGCCCGGATCGTCGCCCCATGAACTCAACTGCAGGCGATTCAGTGAATCGCCTGTTCCATCCGGAGAAGTCGGCCAGGGCGCGAGATCGTCGTAATCCACCTGGTCTTCGATGTAGTGCGGTACGAAATCTGAAGCATCCTGCGGAGGCGAATCCGGACGTTTGAGCCGGAACCGCTCACCACCGTTGTCCAGCTTACCGCTGTACCCCCCCGCCAGAGGAACGCTGGCGTCGATACCGTAGTAATTGCGAAAACCGGCGACCCGTGAAGCGTTTTCAGGCTTGTCCGGATTGAACGAGAGCACCACAAGCGTCGAGTAGGCTCCGATTGACGAGCCGATATCGAATTCCATGTCGACGCCGCCTCGAAGGCGCCAATCGGCAAGATACTGGGTGGCGTCATGCGGATTGGTGAGCATCTCGGCCAGAGTGATCGCCTGATTGGTGGCGTTGAATAGTTCGATGAATTCGAGATCGTCTGGGTCCACACCGCCGACGCCGTCGGGATCGGGTATGTTGTACGCAATCTCGCTGACAATGATATCCATCGGTCCTCGCGGCCCGCTGGGGGTGTTGTCTGCTCCGAGGGTGCGAGTCTCCATCGGATACAATGATCCGCTTCCGTCAGGCCATCGCCCGAACGACTCGCCATTGGCGGCGGAGGTAAACTCAACATGATCGACGAATCGAATGAGTTTCCCCGTCCCATCGGCCTCCATCAGCCACACGTCCTCTCCCATGGCTCCGTCGAGCGCGAAGTCCAGCGGATCCACACCGGCCGACGTGTTGAAATCGTCCTCGTCGAACGCCAGATATCCATACGGTCCGATCATCGTGCCAGAGGGTATCTGGAACTTGCTGTAGTTGCCGTTAGAGAAACTTGACGCCCATCCCCAACTGTCGCTGAGGAACCAATTGCCTATGTTCACGGTCTGATCGGTCGTGTTGTGCAGTTCAATCGTGTCGACCAGGGGAGCGTCGGTGTGAGTGAGAACTTCGTTGATTACAATGTCTGTGAATGGGGTGACGCCGTCGGCGCCGGGCGAACCGCCGTATTCCGGACTCGATCGCCAGTTGCCGCTGTCTTCGAGATATTCAGCATGCTGCAGACCGTACTGCGGTACGACTGTCGGGTCCTCCAAAATAAGCGAGGCGCCCTTTCCTGCGGCGCGGCCGGGCCAGGAGCCGCCGTCGTTATATTCGAAATCGAAAATCACCTCGTCGAACAGGCCCAGCATCTGGAGCCGCTCTCCGCTGCTGTCAAGTATGCCCGTGAACGTACCGAGCACCGTAGCTGATCCGCCGTATCGTTCAGCAAACGCCGAAGCATTTCTGACTATCACAGCGATAGCCCCTGCCGCCAGGGACGCCGAAGTCGTCTGATTGTAGGTAATGCCCTTGGTGAAGTGCATCCCAAGCAGATCGACAGTCTCGGCGGAAATATTCTTGATCTCGATGAACTCAAAGTCCCCGGCGATGAACGCGGGGTTCACCGCCAGTTCGGCGGCTGTCGGATCGTAGGGAGAATAGTTGATTTCCGTGATGATGATCGGACCGGCGATTATGGGTTGGGAGTCAACGAGGAAATCGGCCTCGTTGAGCGCCGACCAGACACCGCCGTTGTATGCGCGCGCCTTGACAGTCACCGACTCAGTCAATGTGATCGGCGCCCCGCCGTACGTAAGCGCATCGCCCGAAATCGCCCCTCCGAACATTCTCGGATCGCTGCCGTCCAGCGTGTAGTAGATCGTGCCCGGAGGCGTAGTGATCGACAGTTGGAATCCCGAAGCCACAGATCCGCCATGCTGATTGAACGCCGGCGCCGTAACCGAGGAATACAGATTCGCAGCGATCAGTTGCTGCTTGACGATGTCGGTTCGGGCCGGAAGATAGGTATGCAGGATCCAGTCCCGCCCCGCGTGAGACTGGTCCGCATCGTACCAGTCATACAAAGTCAACGGTGTGGAAGAACTCGTGTCTCCCCAGCGCGCCGACTCGCCGACCATCGCCCTTTCGACCTTATCGGCCAGTTGCGAATACCGGTCAATCAGGGAACTCGGGGTGAGAACCCCGCCGTTGAAGAAGAGCCGATGCACCTCGTCGGCAAACTGCATCCTGTACTCGGCATTCGACTTCAGGCTGGTATGGGCTTGTCCGGCGTTGCTACTGCCGGTGAAGTTATTGTTGAGGGCGTTCTTGTCAAGCGGTGAGCGGCCGAGATTGTTCCCCATGGTGTTTTCATAGTCCCAGGAATAGAACTTGAAACCGGTGCTGTCGGCCGACCGGTCGCGCCCGGCCCACCAGTTCTTCCAAGGCCAGTCCCAGTTTCCGCCCCAGACGTTGACGGCGAGATAGTTGATGTAGTTTTCGACATCCAGGTAGTCCGGATAGGCGTCGTTGCGCGTGCCGTCGGGATTGAGGCCCTGCAATTCCAGGAAGGCGTCATTTGAGCTGCCGGCGGCCGCCGACATGGACAGCATCGTATTCCAAGCCGTTGAATTGCCCGCCACCGTCTCGCCGACTTTGCGAGAGTCCCAGGTCTCCTTGTCGCCTCCAAAGTAGCTGGCGGAGAAGGAATCGTCGGGCCGCTCGGCGGGGTTGTAGAGTCCCCAGTAGATTCCGTTGATGTAGAGATGCACGAAATCTCCGTGCGATGCGACACCTCCGGCGGCCCGCTGAAGATCGCGTCCGAACTGGTCGCGGGTATACTGTTCGGTGTAGCGAGCGGAACTCCAGACGTAACCGTCGTTGGCTCCGGCGCGGAGAGTGATTGTATCGAAGCTGTCGTCGGCGCCATCGCCGAACCAGTTGTAGTTCAGCTTGCTCGGCCCGTAAATGTCCTTGAAAAGCAGTCGCAGAGAATGCTTCTTGTACCCGGATCCTCTGAAGTGCCCGCCCTGGATGCGAATCCCCGCATCGACTTGGAAGCCTTCGGTACCGTCGGGGTACATCAGTTCGACCGACGTTTCTCGTTCCCAACTAATGCCGCGTGAACCTGGATGGGAATATATCCCGTTGGAGCCAAACATGTCATCTATGTCCATAACGATCGAAAGCGTGGGGATATCCAACAGGTCGTCCTGAATTGTCGAGGCGTACTGTCCGCCGTAATTGTCGCCGCCGGTGGGATTGCCGTCTGCATCAAACGTACCTATGACGTCGGAGTCCATGCCGTAATCGACCGATGTCCCGTTCCAACTGGTCGGGAATCCCGCATCGAGCGTGGCCTGGTAGTCTTGGCTGACAACGTCTTTGACGAAGATGTACGTATGAGTGTCAACGTTTGTGGGTTCGTATCCGGCTTTATAGGCGTATGCTCTCAGGGTCGTTGTCGCAGCAAGGTCGATAGGAATTGTATACTCGGTTCCGTTGGAGGTCGTCGGTTTGGTTCCGTCCAGCGTGTACATGATCGTCGCGCCGGAGGAGGCTGTGGTGATTGCGACCTGCTGGGGCGTGTCGTAGAACCCGCGGTCAACGCTGAACCGGGTGTCTGCGACGAATCCCAACGAACCCGGGAGGTTTGCGTATTCGGGCGTGGGCGAAAGCATGTAATGCGGCGCCCCCAGAGTGCTCGATGCGATCAGTTCGGGCAAGAGCAGGAAGTCCGCGTCGGTGTCGAGTATGTTCAGCCCGTGAATCGCCAGAACGTTCACACCGGAATGAAGCTGCGATATGTAGTCGCTGATGTCAATATCTTCGAAGACGACAGCCTGGGCGTCGGCGTGGGAGGCGGTGGCCGTAGAGTTCCAGTCAATATCGCCGAGTTCCTCATTCCGTCCGGGAGCGTTCCTGGCGGCTACTTCCACACCGTTGAGATACGCAACGAATCCGTCGTCGTATTTCATCTTCAGGATCAGTTGGTCGAACGTCGATGACGGATCGGGCGTAGTCGGCTGGAATTCAATCCGAGCCCAGACAGAAGCGTTCTGAGCGTTCATGTCGTCATAGACATCCGTGGAGATATTGGCCTCGAACGCCGGCTGGTTGTCGCTGAAACCTACTCCGGTAAGCGCCGTTGACGTTGTTGGAAACGGTGTGACCAATTCGGCGTTCTCCAGGCCCATGGAGTCCTGTCGCGAACGAACGAAATCGCCGGCGTTGTCGTTGTCGCGATTCCCGGTCCTGACTAACCATGAAAGCGGACCCTGCGGGGGGAGTTCCTCCAGACGGAGACCGGCGATACCGTAGCCTTTGGAACCGTCGGCGACCTGACCGGAATGCACCGCCGCAGGAATCCATCCGGTGTAATGCTCTGACTTCACCGAGAACATGCCGTCGGCGCCCGGATCGATATTGGTCCAATGGGCCACCCAACCCTGCCCCGAGCCGCTGTTGTATCCGCTCCAGAGCGCCACCTGGTTGGACGCCAGAGAAGCGTTTTGCGCGCTGGTGACCACGCCGTCGCCTATGCTGTGAGCCGCATCGAACGACACGACGGACTCCAGGGTGTACACAGACCATCGCGTTGTGTAGCCGGAGTTGCCTCGAATCGCCGTACCGATGAAATCGTAGGTGACCCCCGCGTCGGTGTTCAGACCTGAGAATGTGTGGGTGTAATCATCGCCGCCGGCGGTTTCCAGGCTGCTTCCGCTTCCGCCGGTGAAATCGACAAACGTGTTGAAGGCGTTGTGCGCGTCAGTCCCGCTTGCCGGCGAGGCGCCGTTGGTGGCGAAGCTCACGCCGTTGTGAGAAGTAGTCAGCGTGACTGACGTGTTGCTTCCGTCGGAAACGTCCTTAAGCAAACCCGAAGTCGCGCCGTTGGCCGCATATTCAGTCGCGTTGCCATGCGTCCCCCCGCCGCGAATATGATCGTTGAATGCGACAAATCCGCCGGTGACCGGCCCGAGGTCCGCGGTACCGTTTTCGGCGCCCACGCCGGTCCACGCACCGCCCGCGGTAATGCCCGTAAAGGCTCCGTAGTCAATCGACATGCCCGAAATATCCGAGTCGCTGTAACCCCAGGCCACAAAGTCGACTACGTCTCCCGTTTCGTCAACGATCATAACCCAGCCGGGCCCCTCGGGGTCCCAGTTGATCTCGCCGCCCCAGTAATCATCCAGCACGTCGCTGGTGCGATAGAGCACCTGGCCGGCGCTTATGTCGGGCGATGCGGGCAGAGACCACGCCGTCGGGTTAACAGCGTTGATGTCCGCCGTTGCAGCCACGGGAGCATCATTGACCAACACGAGCCAGCCGGTGGTGTCAATCGCCGCATCCGACACGTTCTCGATCTCGACAAATCTCTTGGCCGCTCCGGTCGATACTTCGCTAACCAGCAGACTGGCGACATCCAGAGCGACGGTGTCAGTCCAGCCCGAATCATCGAAACTCTCGGCGGTCCAGCCTTCGCTGACGCCCGGATCGGGAACGAGCCCCGCATCGCCGATCGTAGGCACGAGATACGCCGCCGCCTCGCCGGTTTCCACCAGCGATTCAAAGGTCACGCCTGTGCTTTCCAGACCGTAGGATATGTCGGTCACCTGCTCGGGATAGTCCGTATATCCGTGTACGAGCGCGCCGGTCGGGTCGGCCAGCAAAACGCTCTCGTGCTGGTCTCCGTCGTTGGCGCTCAATTTGAAGCTGGTGTGAAGATAGCCCGAAGAATCTACGTAGTACCCCGCCGGATTCGTAAAATCCGGATCATCGCCTTTGCCCGAAGCGATCAGAACCATGTACTCGCCGGGCGCGAGCAACAGATCAACTTCACCGGCGTCCGGAATCTCCCACTTCGTAAGGTCCGTCTGGTCGTCTGTCAGATGCCAACCGACCAGATCAATCGTAGACGCCGTCGGGTTATACAGTTCAATCCAGTCGGACGAAACACCGTCGCCGTCGTAGAGAATCGTATCGTTGCTGGCCAGAAACTCAGTGATCAACACTGAACCGGAAAGGAGCAAACGGGGTTCAAGAGCCTCAAGAATAGCCCGACCCCTGCTGTCACTCGAAGTATGGACCATAGGTCATCCTCACGGAATAGTACACCGTCTCTGAGTGGAGGACCGCCTCCCTGACGATGTCCGGCTGAGACTGTTTCAATTTTCCAATGTGCTCTAAACCAGTGTACCACAAATATCCGTATTGCAAAGTGAAAACATGCAACAGCAAGCAGTTGACGAACCTCGCCATTCAACCAATTCCCGACCCCCAGGCCGTTTTGACAGGTTCACAACGGGGTAAAAACCGCCTTACCTGTGAACTACAACAAACCGCAAGAGTCACGCAAGAGAAGATTTGAACGCGATATCAAGACATATTCAACCCCAGCCGCTTACGAATATCCGGATTGTCGACACACAGCCCCGCGTATCCATGGGATGTATAGCTCTACAGATTGATCGCCAGTCCTGATTCTGTCAGGATATCGACCAGCAAGTCGTTCGAACCGTCGGACACAGGATCGTCGCCCTGCAATACGCCTGCTAGTTCACGCTCGACAGAAGGCGTCGATACCGGATGTTCGTCAGCAACAGGCAAGGCGACCTTGTCCACCGATACGAACGGCAAAGGCGCCGCAGGCGTATTAATCGTCAATGTAACTGCTTTCTCATCAACTACTAAAGCATCTGACACCGGAGCAACATCGTCGGATTCAGGCTCAGCACTTGCTAACGGAGAAGCTGCGGGCGCTGGGGTTGGGAGCGTGTTCCCGAAGTTGCTTCGCACTATCACAAAGTCGCCCAGCCCGACTCGTCCGTCGCCGTTGAAGTCCGCAAGGAGTCCGCGGCCTCTCCGGCCGAACTGACTCATGAGTATGTCGTAGTCTCCGTCGTCAACCACACCGCTTCGATCGGCGTCGCCGGGCAGCACCGGAGGCTCAGGCAGAACGGCGCCCTGAGAGCCCTGCATGATCGAGAAATCGCCCAGGTCCACTTGACCGTCGCCGTTGAAGTCGGCGGCAAGACCCGCCCCGCTCATGCCGAACTGCGAAGCGAATACGTCGTAATCGCTCTGGCCGACCACCCTGTCGCCGTCGGCCTCGCCGATCAGGTTGCCAAAGTAGAACACGTCTTCGGTCTCCAGGCCGATGTTCCCGCCCGCGGTCACCGTGACCTCGACCCATTTGTCAACAATCGCCCCGTCCGGCCAGATGAGCGTCACGCGATCAGAACCGTCCACACCTTCGCCCGGTCGAACCGTTACTGTCGGCGCCGGGCCGGGCGACCAGGTGTCGGGGTCGGCTGGATCGTTTACCCGGAACGCAAAACCATCCACTGCAGGAACGCCCACTGATGCGTGGATATCAACCATCATGCCATTGATCCCGCGCGAGTAGCTCGAGTAGTTGGCAAACGAAGCCACGCCTCCCGGAAGGAGCACCTGTTTGTCCGCATCGATGGCGGAATCGTCACTGACGCCGGCCGCCGGATCGTTTCCGTCCAACGCCGAATTATTGTAAAACACATGGCGGTCGACGACGCTCGTCGGGAAATCCACCGTAAGTTCATCGGTCGTGGCGTCAACTCCGCTTCCGTTTATGTTCGTAGCGACAACGGTGACGTCATGTGTTCCCGGGCGCAATACGGGCGATATGGTGTCGTCACCGAGGCTCCACGTACCGTCGCCATTGTTGGCGGCCGGGTATATGTTCCCACCAACAGAGACCAGTATCGTCGCCACTGGATCGTCCACCTCACCGCTCAGGGGCGGCGTCAAATCAGTGGTGACAAGAGTATCGACAGTAACCGTCGGAGTCCAGGGGTTCCCGTATATCTGCACATCCTCAAACGTGGCGGCGCAGACTTGAGAATAACGGTGCGCCGTCACCGCTAGACCAACATAGACATATTCGCTCATAACAACGGTGTCACTACCCGCAAGTACCCAAGCCAGCCCGTCGTTCGACAGATATCCGCTGAACGAGTCGCCATCGCGAACCAATCTGACCCAATACGGAAGAGAGAAGCCTGAGTATCCGGAGTGCAGACTCCTACCGCCCGTATTCTCTCTGCGTTGGAAGGCGGCGCCCTGGTGGACCGGGGTCGCCACCATCATCGCATGCTTACTGTCGGCAGCAAGGGTCTCGCGGATCATCACACCGGCCTTGGCCCACATATCCGTGTACTGGACATCGGTTACATGGGCGATAATCTCACCGTTCCCCGACAGCGGGTAGTAGGCGTAGTGGAACTCGTCACTGTAGTCCCAAATATCCTCACCGGAACCCTCAATCGTTGTTACCGAACCCGCCTGCGAGATCGATCCGGCATGCTCCACGCCGCCGATGTCCTGTGACTCCCACACGCCCAATACTATGTTGACCGTGCCCGGCATCGAATCGCCCTGCTCGCTGGCGCCTTCAACAACGAAGCTGTCGACGCCGACATACCCGGGATCGGCAACATACGTAAACTGACCGGTTGAACTGTTAAATGACGTCAGGGTTCCATGGTTCGGACCGCCGCCCGCCTGAACTGCAAACCCAAGAGTATAGGGATCGCCATCGGGATCGGATGCGGAGACCTGAGACATTAAAGTCGCACCGATGGAGCCGCGAAGCAGCAGGTCGCCTACTATCGGGGCGTCGCCTATCGAAGCGATTGTGACGGACACTGTTTCGATATTCGAATATCCGAATCCGTCCCACGCCCTGAAGTCGAAACTGTCGAATCCGAAGTAATTGTCTGCGGGCGTGTAGGTAAACGCGCCGTCAGCATCCATCACTACTTCACCGTGAATCGGAGGACCGACCACTTCAAACACCAACGGGTCGCCATCGTCATCACCGCCGGCGACTTGACCGCTGACAGACGTGTCCTCATCGGTCTCCACGGCGAGTTCTGTGACAGTCGGAACGTTGTTGACCGCATTGCCAAAATCAATATCGGAGACAACTTGCCCCAACCCAACGATTACCGTATAGCTTGTAGTAGACGGATATCGGGTCACCCATCCCAGTTTGGCGACTTCGCGCACTTCGTAGACGCCGGGCGGAATCTGCGAAAATTCGTAGAGGCCAACTTCCATCTCGGGATCAATCGTGCTGTCACCGTTAACGTCAATCGTCCCGGTAACGGTGGTCTGCATCACTTGGCCTGTAGGTAAATCAATCAGCTGAACTGTCCAACCGTCCAGGCCGATCTCGCCTGGGTCGCGGAGGCGGTTCACGTTAACATCGTGGAACTTCTGCCCCCGAATCGATCCTAAGTCCGCATAATTCCCGAAGTCCACGCCGTTAACGTCCCGTCCGGGCATCAGCGATACTATGTGTCGTGGTGTATCAAACGCGACCATACGCCTGCCGTATACTCCATGACCGTCACCATCCTGACTGCTGGAAGACCAGACCGCAGTCAGCCGCCCTGATCCACTCATAGCAGCTACGGGCGATATCTGATTCCCAATGGTGTGACTATTGACTGAGAATTCTCCGCCGGCGATACTCCCGTCGGAGTTGTACAGTTGTCCGTATATGCCCAGCCCGTCTCCGTCCTGTCCACTGCTGACCCAGACAACGACGAGATTGCCCGCATTGTCCATTGCCGCAGAGGGAGACGACTGACTGCTGGTTGTCTCGGTATTGACTCGGAGCTCACCGCCGTCGGCCGAACCATCAGAGTTGTACCGCTGTGCGTAGACGCCGTAGCTGTCGCCGTCCTGTCCGTAGCTGTTCCAGGCGATGGTGAAACGCCCGGAGCCATTGGCGGTAATTGATGGGAGTAACTGGTGGCTGGCGGTTTCGGTGTTTACGAGGAACTCACCTGTAATCGGGGCGCCCGCAGGGTTGAACTGTCGCGCGTATACTCCATAACCGCTTCCATCCTGACCTAAGCTGTCCCATGCGATAGTTATCGTTCCGGCCGCATCGACCGCGACGGCGGGATGCTGCTGGGCGCCGGCTGCAGTAGCGTTGACCGGGAACTCACCGGTTGCGGGCAGTCCGGCGGACGTAAATCTCCGAGCGTAGACGCCCGCAGCAGAACCGTCCTGAGCCGAATCAGCCCAGGCGACGGTGAACCCTCCGCTGGAGTCCATCGCAACGACCGGGGTGCTCTGGTCGCCGGTCACGTATGAATTCACCGGAATCTCACTTGTCAGCGGAGTTCCGTCAGCATCGAACATACGTGCGAAGACCCCCTTGCCCGCGCCGTCCAACGCATCATCCGTCCAGACCACCACGGAGTTGCCCGACGCATCAATCGCCGCCTCCGGATCGCTCTGATTGCCCGCAGAGGTTACGTTAACGGGAAACTCCGCCCCGGCAGGCGTACCGTCGGCATTGTATATCTGTGCGTAGATACCGTCTCCCGAACCGTCCTGACCGACACTCTGCCATACTATCACACCGCGTCCCGAACCAGCAACCGCCGCGGCCGGTCCGTCCTGGTCGTCGGTCACCGTCGTGTTAACGCGGAATTCATCGTCAACAGCAATCGGCCAGATCGACGTCCAGCCCGGTTGCTGTACTTCTCGAATCTCGTAGTCCCCGAAAAAGGCGCCCGTGAACTCATAGAGCCCCCTCTCGGTCTCAAAATCGATAACACCGTTGTAGTCGATGTCCCTGCTGGCGGTGACGCTTGTCGCCACAACCTGCCCGCTCTGGCGATCCACAAGTTCAATAGTCCAACCGTCCAGACCGAATTCACCGCTGTCCCGAACCCCATTGGAATTCAGATCGGCAAATTTCTGTCCGGAAACGGATGCAAATCTGGCGTTACCGAAATCCTTGTCTGTAATGACGGCGCCGCTGACAATCTCCGCCGAGTGTGTCGGAGTCTCGGGATAGGTTTGCGTCCATCCGACCTGGAGAACCTCACGCAACTCATATTCGCCGGGAATCACCTCGGTAAACGAGTACAATCCGCCAGCGGAGGTCGTTGCAGTGCTGACAACCTGAGCGGCGGCGGTATCCACCAATTCGATCGTCCAGCCGTGCAAGCCCGTATCGCCGGCGTCTTCGACTCCATTGGCGTTGATGTCTTCAAACTTCTTTCCGGAAATCGAAGCAAATTCCACGTTGCCGAAATCTTTGTCGGCGGCATGATCGCCGCTGATCAAAGTAAGCGAATAATAAGACAGAGCAGGACATGTCTGCATCCATCCGGCCTGGCCTGTTTCCCGCACGTCATAACTGCCCGGAATCAGGTCGACAAACGAGTACATTCCGCCGCCGGATGTTTCCTGCGTTTCGAGCACCTGGTCGGTGGCCGGATCTATCAACTCGATCTTCCATCCGTCCAGCCCCGGTTCTCCGTCGCCTTTGGCGCCATCGCCGTCAATATCCTCGAATTTCTGTCCGGAGATTGAAACAGCCCTATAGTTGCCGAAATCGAGGCCCGCGACAACCTGCCCAAGGGAGGTGGTGACATGATGAAGGAACCTGTCGCTAAACCCCTCGTACTGCCTGGCGCCAACGCCGTAGCCATCGTCATCAGCCGCAAAAGCCGCCCACGCAACCACGAATGCGCCGCTGTCCGTCATCGCCACGCAAGGAGAGTGCTCGGAGCTGGTGTTGTTCTCATCCACCTGAAACTCATTACCGCTGAATGATCCGTCCGATGCAAACGCCTGGGCGTATATATCGGAGTAGTTCGCGCCGTATCTGGAACTCCCCCGCCAGACAACAACGAAATTCCCGTTCTCGTCCATGGCGACGGCCGGGTATTCCTGATCACTAACAGCGTAGGTGTTGACCTGGAACTCACTTCCCGCAGGCGCACCATCGTCCAGATACCTCTGGGCGAAGATCCCGCCCCTGTCGCCATCCTGACCATAGCTATCCCAAACGACGACGAATTCTCCCGCATCGTTCATCGCTACATCCCGGTCTGACTGGGCGCCTTGCCAATAAGTGTTGACTTGGAACTCCGTTCCGTTTGGCGCACCGTCGGCGTGGAACCTCTGGCCAAACATCCCGGATGAACTTCCGTCTTGCTCGTTGCTGGTCCACACAACCACGAAATCGCCGGAATCAGCCATGGCCGCTACAGCGCTGCCCTGATTGCCCTGCCAATAGGTATTCACCTGGAACTGGTCACCCCTGGGGGCGCCATCAGAGTTGTAGAGCCTGGCAAATACTGCCGCCCCTTCACCGTCCTGGTCCCCGGTGGAACTCCAAACGACAACAAGATCGCCAGCGCTGTTGACTGCGACTGAAGCTAGCGCGGAACGGGCCCCCTCCGTAGGCGTATCGACCCTGAATTCCGAGCCCTTGGGCGTACCATCGGCATTGAACCGGCGACCGAAAATGGCCTCATCGATGACTCCTGGACCCCGATGCCAGACGACTACAAAATCTCCCGAATCAACCATGGCCACATCCGGATTCATCTGGTCATAGGTCGTGTCTGAGTTCACCAGGAATTCCCCGCCCCGGGGGGCTCCGCTGGCGCTATACCGTTGAGCGTAGATGCCGTAACCGTCGCCATCCTGCCCCTTGCTCTGCCAGACGACGACAAAGTTGCCAAGAGCGTCAGTCGCACTGGCGGGGCTGTTCTGATAGTCCGCCGTCGTGGTATTGACCGTGAAAACCGGACCGCTGCTTCCCGGACCGGGATTGATCGGGGTGGTCTGCCCCCAACCTGCCTGCAGGACCTCGCGAATCTCATAGTCGCCCACAAAAAGGCCTTCGAACGAATACAGCCCGCTCTCCGTTTCCGGATCGATGGCGCCGCTCTCATCCAGATCATCACTGGCCGTCACGGTCGTCGCCACAACCTGACCGGTGTCGGCATCGACCAGTTCTATGGTCCATCCGTCCAGGCCCGGCTCACCGGGGTCCCGTATCCCGTCACCATCTATGTCTTCGAACTTCTGACCGTACATCTTGGCGGGAATGGGGTAGTTGCCGAAATCCTTTCCGGTTGCCTGGTCGCCCTGAGCCAGGATGATCGGATACGTCCCGGCGGCAGGGAACGTCTGCGTCCATCCGGCCTGGACTACCTCTCGGACCTCGTAGGTTCCGTAATACGCACCCACGAAGGAGTACAACCCGCTTTCCGTTTCCGGATCAATGTCGCCGCTGTCATCCAGGTCCACACTGGCCGTCACGGTCGTCGCCACGACCTCTTGCGTACCGGCGTCCACCAGTTCGATAGTCCATCCGTCCAGACCGACTTCGCCCGGGTCATGCACAGCGTTGCCGTCCAGGTCCTCGAATTTCCGCCCTGAGACCGAAGCGGGGTTGAAGTTGCCGAAGTCAAGTTCGACCACATCCCCGAATGCGACCTCGACGCAATACAAGCTGGGGTCGTGCAGCCCGGTCACCTGGTTGAACACCTCTCTTGAATTGCCGTGGGTATAGCTGATGACAAAGCGGTTGGATCCATCCACCGCGATGTCCGGGTGCTGCGGACCATACGAGGAATGCCCGGTGTTGAGACGGACCAGTATGTTGGCGCCGATGCGAGTCCCGTCGGCGTCAAATTTCTGCACATCCAGCTCGCCGCGCCCATTGGAATCGTACCCGCACCAGGTGATGGCGAAGCGTCCGGAATCGGATATGGCTACCGTGGGACTCGTCTGCGCTCTGGGAGTATACGTGTTGACTTGGAATTCATCTCCGTTAAGCGCCCCGTCAGGGTTGAGCATCCGAGCGTAAACTCCCCAATCGTCTCCATCCTGCTCATAACTTTCCCAGGTCACCACGCCACGCCCATCTTCGTCCAGGGCCACGACGGCGCTTTGCTGGTTGGAGACTGAATACGCGTTTATCTGGAATTCATCGCCGTCGGCGACGCCGTCGGCGCCGAATCGTTGGGCGTAAATGCCGTACCCGTCGCGATCCTGACCGTCGCTCTGCCAGACCACAGTGAAGTTTCCTGCTCCATCCATTGCAATCGTCGGATCTGTCTGATCGCCGATGGCGTATGTGTTTATCTGAAATTCGGAGCCCTTGGGGGCGCCGTCGGCATGGAACCTCCGACCGAAGACCCCCGTGCCGTCACCGTCCTGCCCCTCGCTGCACCAGACGATTACGAACGATCCATCACTATGGCGGGCCACTGCGGCATTCTTGACATCACCCCCGTCATAGGTATTTACGACGAATTCCATTCCGACGGGGCTCCCATCGGCCCCATACCGTTGTGCACGGATGTCCGAAAATTCCCAATCCAGATGTCTGCTGTGCCAAACGATTATGAAATCCCCCGAACTTCCGATAGCCGTATCCGGCATCTCCTGGTTATGGTCGGCATACGTATTTACCAGAAACATGTTGCCCGCGGGAGTGCCGTCAGCATGGTATCTCTGGGCGAAAACGTCCCGCGTGTAGATGCTGGTGCTTCTCGTCGCGTCCTCACCCAAGTTCTCCCAGGTGACAACGAAGTCCCCCGAATGATTCATGGCGACAGCCGGTGGTCCTGATCGGCTGACAGTATCAAGGACGACATCGGGTCCGACGATACCGGTGTCATAATTCTGGGGCAGCGTCTCTGTCCAACCTGGCTTGAGCACCTCTCGGACTTTGTAGCGCCCCGGAACCGCGGTGAAAGAGTACAGGCCGGCCTCCGTCTGCGGATCTATATCCCCGCTCTGGTCAAGATCAACGCCAGCTGTGACGGTCGTGGCAAGAACCTGATCGGTAAAGGCGTCCAACAGTTCGATTGTCCAGCCATCCAAACCGGGTTCGCCGGGATCGTGCACGCCGTCGCCATCCAGGTCTTCGAATTTCTGTCCCCGAATCTCCGGGACAACAGCCAGGTTGCCGAAGTCAAGCCCCGACGCTTCCTCCGCCGAACGCAGCGTAACCGAATAGCTCAAAGAAGGCGGAGCCGTCTGAGTCCATCCTGACGCCAACACCTCGCGGACCTCGTAGGTTCCCGGGGCAAGACGTTCGAAGGCGTACAGGCCCGCCTCAGTCTCGGGATCGATCTCGCCGCTGTCGTCCAGGTCGATGCTCACTGTTACGGTGGTGGCTACGACGGTCCCCGTGCCTGGGTCGACCAGTTCCAGCGTCCAACCATCCAGGCCCGCCTCCCCGGCGTCGCGCTGGCCGTTGGCGTTGGGATCCTCGTGCACCTGCCCGCTAAGGCGCCCGGTCTGCGAGAAATTACCGAAGTCCAGACCGTTGAGAATCTGCCCAGGCCCGTTGATCTCGACGCTGTGTGCGCCGAGTTCGTAGAAGCCGTCGAACCACTTGACCACACTGCCCCTAACGAGTCCGCTGGAAATCGAGAATTGCCAGGCGACCACGAACTGCCCCGAATCATTAATCGCAACTTGCGGCTGGGTCTGCCACCCCCATTGGATCTCGGTATCGACCGCGAATCTGCCTCCGAGGCGCGCGCCGTCAGCAGCGTATCGCTGCGCGTAAAGACGATGCACCCCGTCGGGGTCATCCATGCGCGACCAGGCGATAACGAACTCGCCTGTATCCTTCATCACCACATCCGGCTCGCATGGATGCGTATACGTGGTTTGGTCGACTATGAACTCCGGCCCGTTGGGCGTGCCGTCGGCATGATATCGCTGGCAGTAGTAGGTTACCGGATCCTGGCTGCTGACGTAGGTCTTCCAGACTACCGCGAAGTTTCCGGCGGCGTCCATCCCAATGGTCGGGTATTGTTGACTGTCCAGTGTCGTTGTGTTTACACGAAACTCGTCGCCATCGCGCGTGCCGTCGGCGTGGAACCGCTGACCGAAAATACCGTACCCGTCGCCATCCTGCAGCTCGCTCTGCCACACGACCACGAAATCCCCACTGTCAGCCGTAGCGATGGCGGGCTGCTTCTGGTCCAATATCCTGGCGGTATTGATCTGAAACTCAGTGCCTATCGGCGCTCCGGCGGCGGTAAATCGACGCCCGAAGATGCCGAAACCATACCCATCCTGAAATTCGCTCTGCCAGGCGACAACAAAGTCGCCGCCTGCGCCCATTGAGATCGCGGGGGCTTCCTGGTTGCCTGTTGTGTACGCGTTGACCTGGATCGCCTCACCGTTTGGAGTTCCATCGGCACTGTAGGTCCGGACGAAGAGGTTGTGAACAATTCGGCCGTCTTGTCTGTTTGATTGGTCATACGCAATCAAGAACTCGCCCGAGTCGCTCAGGGCGACACATGGTTCGCCCTGCCAGTCGGTGGAGGAGATGCTGACCCTGAACGAGTCGCCGTTGGGTGTCCCGTCAGCATGGAACCTCTGAGCATGAATCCTCCCGGGCAATCCCTCCTCATTCTCGACCCAGGCAGCTACGGATTCGCCCGCGCTGTTGATAGCAACGGCCTGGCCCCGGGCGTCAAACCACCACTGGTACCCGCTGAGTTGGAACGCCGGCCCGGTAACTCCGGGACCCGGACTGGCCGGCATGCTCTGCTCCCAGCCCGGGACCAGTATCTCCCTTACCTCGTAGGCGCCGGAGGAGATGTCTTGGAACGAGTACAACCCCGCTTCAGTTTCCGGATCTATGGTTCCGTCACTGTTGAGATCCACGCCGGCTGTAACCTGCGTACCCACCACCGCACCTGTAGCGGCGTCCACCAGTTCAATCGTCCAGCCGTCCAAGCCGAGTTCGCCCGGATCATGAACACCATCGCCGTCCAGATCTTCGTACTTCTGCCCGGAAATCGAATCGTAAAGCCCCTCGTTGCCGAAGTCCAAATCAGACAAGTCATCGCCGGATATGACCGTCAGCAAATATGTCGGCGATGCAGGTAAGGTCTGCCGCCAGCCCTGTCGCTGCACCTCACGGACCTCATAGTCCCCGGGAGCCAGACTGGAGACCGCGTATAGACCGCCGTTGGTGGTGACGGGCGTAGCCGCGACCTCTCCGGTATCGCTGGCAACCAGTTCGATTCTCCAACCGTCCAGTCCCAACTCGCCGGCGTCTTTCACGCCGTCCCCATCCGTGTCTTCAAACTTCTGACCCGAAATGGAGGCAAACCGGAAGCCTCCAAAGTCAATACCTGTCTCACGATCCCGATAGTCCAGCGCGAAGGAGTACGTCCCACCCACAGGAAACGTCTGTTGCCAGCTGGCCTTCCGGACCTCGCGAACTACGTAGTCTCCGGGAATCAGGCCGGTGAATGAGTACTGCCCCGCTTCTGTACCGGTAGCCGTGATCGCATTCTCAACAACCTGACCGGTCGAACTGTCGACCAGTTGGATGATCCAATCGTTCAGGCCCGGCTCGCCGGGGTCTTTGACACCGTCGCCGTCAAGGTCATCGAACTTAACACCCGAAATCGATCCAGTCTCAACATTGCCAAAATCAATACCAAAGGCGCCGCCGTTCAGCTCGAAAGCGTAGTACCCCGAATCCGTTGGGTAAGTCTGAATCCATCCGGCCTGATCGAACTGGCGCACTTCGTAGCTGCCGGGCAGGAGAGCGTCGAATGAATACAGGCCCCCGCCTGCTGTAACTACCGTTGTCGTGTTGCCCAGCAGCAGATCGGTAAGTTCGACAATCCACCCGTCCAGACCCGGCTCGCCGGCGTCCTTGACGCCGTCAGCGTTCAGATCATTCCACAGCTGACCCGTAATCGTGTCCGGAACCGTGTAGTTGCCAAAATCCCTGTTCTCGACATCGGGGTCGCCGCTTACAAGTATCAGGGAGTAAATCTCCTGGCTCGGATAAGTCTGCGCCCATCCGAATCGATGCGCTTCACGCACTTCGTAGTCGCCGGGGATGATGTCCTCAAACAAGTAGGACCCGTCGGCGGCGGTTGTTCGAGTATCAACCACATCGCCCGTCGCAGGATCAACCAGTTCGATTGTCCATCCATCGAGTCCCTCATCACCTCCATCCCTGACGCCGTCGCCGTTGTGATCCATGAACTTCAGACCGGAAATCGAGACGGGCCGATAGTTGCCGAAACGGATATCACCGCGTGTCTCACCGGGAGCTGTATTGACCATGTGGCCGGAGGGTTCCGGAACTGAGGCCGCCCAACCGGCCTGAATAACCTCTCGCACGATGTAACCTCCAGGCGCCAGGTCTCCGAACGAATACAACCCGCCGCCACTGGTCACTTGCGTGTCAATCACCAGACCGCTGAAAGGATCAACTAACTCGATCGTCCATCCGTCAAGCCATGGTTCGCCGGTGTCCCGCACTGTGTTGCCATTGGCGTCCTCGAACTTCTGACCGGAAATCACGCTCGTAATTATGTAGTTGCCGAAATTCCTGTCCTCGGCCATATCACCGCTCGACAGAGACATCAAATAACCCCCCGTACCCGGATGCGTCTGTGCCCATCCTGATCGGGCCGCTTCCCTCAGTTCGTAATCGCCGGGTATGAGGCCCGTAAACGAGTACAACCCGTCGGCGGCGGTTGTTTGAGTGTCAATCACGTTGCCCGTCGCAGGATCAACCAATTCGATTGTCCAACCGCCCAGACCCTCGTCGCCTGGATCCCTGACGCCATCGCCGTTGTGGTCTCTGAACTTCAGACCGGAAATCGAGACGGGCCGATAGTTACCGAAATGGAGGTCATCCCTTGTCTCATCGGGAGCAATATCGACCGTGTGGCCGGAGAGATTCGGAGCCAAGGCGACCCAACCAGGCTGAATGACCTCGCGCACAACGTAGCTCCCGTACATCAGCGCATCAAACAAGTACATCCCGCCGCCCCCGGTCACTTGCGTGTCAATCACCAGACCGGTTAAAGGGTCGACCAGTTCGATAGTCCACCCGTCGAGCCACGGTTCGCCCGGGTCGTGGACGGAGTTCCCGTCCATATCTTCGAATTTCGCTCCGGAAATGGCGCCCGTAAGCGGCTGGTTGCCGAAATCCTTGCCCGCAACGGAGTCTCCGCTCGCCAGAGACACCGAATAGACCGCCGTGATCGGATGCGTCTGTATCCATCCTGGTCGGGCCGTTTCCCTCAGTTCGTAATCGCCGGGCATGAGGCCCGTAAACGAATATAACCCGCCGCCAGCGGTTGCTTGAGTATCGATCACACCTCCGCCCGCGGGATCAACCAGTTCGATAGTCCATCCGTCGAGCCCTCCTTCTCCGGGGTCCCTGACCCCGTCGCCGTCGAGGTCCTCGAACTTCATACCCGATATCGACGCCAACCGGGCATTCCCGAAATCAACATCGCCAATCGCATCGTCGCTAATCAGCGTGAGCGAGTGAAAGTTCTCCTCGGGATGCGTCCGGGCCCAACCGGCCTGGAGAACCTCCCGGACTTGGTAATCTCCGGGCGTAACCCCAGTAAACGAGTACAGACCCCCGCCGGATGTAACATCTGTGTCAACAACCTGCTGAGTTGAAGCGTCAATCAGTTCGATAATCCAACCGTCCAGGCCCGGTTCGCCGGCGTCTTCAGTACCGTCGCCGTCGAGGTCGTTAAACTTGCTCCCGCTGATCGAAGCTAACTGGTGGTTGCCGAAATCATTACCGGACATCACGCCCCCGCGGGGCAAATTGACTCTATGTAGCTGCGATGACGGATAAGACTGCGCCCAGTCGGCCTGGTCGACCTCGCGAATCTGGTAGTTGTACGCCGTCCCTTCAATACGAACGGCGTCTGCAAATGCAAACTGCAGTTCGCCTTCCGGAACATCTTGCGGACCCTGGATTTGTACGGCGAATCGTCCTCCGACCCGATAACTCCCCAGACGCCGCCACCACACGCCGTCTGTGAACATGTCCGACGGCAGTACAGTCTGGTCTACGATCAATTCGTCCTGCAAGACCCCGTTGGCGTATCGTGAGTTCACTATCTCTCCGCCCGTGTACACTCTGTAGGGCACTTTCGACGCCGGAGGCTTGTCGGATCGCGAACCCCAACACACCCAGACTTCATACTCCGCAAGCGGAAGGTCCTCGAAGACCCATTCGCTCGTCAAGTCCGGATACTGGCAACGTTTGTTCCTGTCGCTGTACGAATTGGAGTCCATCGTAGTCGGTCGCCAGTCAGGCGCACCGTAGAATCCCGGGGAGTCGTCATTCTCGATTATCTGCAGCGCCGGCTGCTCGATCGTCGGACCGGGATTCGATACTGGAAACGTATACAAACCCGATTCCGTCTCCGGGTCGATATTGCCCGAGTTGTCAAGATCGATGCTCGCGGTCACTGCAGTGTCTGCGACCAGACCGCTTTCGAACTCCACCAGTTCGATAGTCCACCCATCCAGACCCAACTCACCCGGATCTCGCAGGCCGTTGGCGTTGAGATCGTGGAACTTCTGACCTGAGATCAACCCCGATTGAGAATTGCCGAAATCCAATCCCAGGGCATCGTCGATCAGTTGGACGTGATGATGGTCAGGCGACGTCGGTTGAGTTTGCCTCCAACTGATCTGGTGGACTTGGCGCACCTCGTAATCGCCCGACAGGAGGTCGTCGAAAGAGTAGTATCCGCCCCCGGCGGTAGCGGCGGAATCGACGCCGCCAGACGTTAGATTCGTCAGCTCGATCGTCCACCCGTCCAGGCCCGGTTCGCCGGCGTCCTTTACGCCGTCTGCGTTCAGATCGTTCCACAGTTGACCTGCAATCGTACCCGACAGCAGCAGGCGCGGCTCGAGCGCCTCCAGGATCGGTCTGCTCCCATGCTCGTCAATTCCTAAACCCAATGCTCCCAACCGCCTTTCCGCAGCAAGAAGACCCCGCATAGTCAGGGGACACGCCACCATCGCCCCGTTCCCATCCGTGAGGGTCTTTCGACTCATTAGTATACCACATATCCATGTATTTCAAAGGGAAAACATGCAACGGCAAGCATCTGACCGCCCTCGCCATTCCCCCAATCCCCAACTCCCAATCCCCAATTCCCAGGCCGTTTGACAGGTTCACAACGGGGTAAGAACCGCCTTACCTGTGAACTACAACGACTCGCAACGATCACGCAAGAGAAGATTTGAGTCCACTGTCAGAACATCTTCAACCCCAGCCGCTTACAAATATCCGGACAAGCGGCACATCGTCCGTTCGATCGGATTATTCCGATTATCGGCCGCGAAATGGGTATGTCACACCCGTAAGAAAGTGTGAACCAATTGTGAACACTCCCCCGAGGCGCAAAAGTGAGGCGGGGCGTACGGTTGCCTCAACGCACGCCCCGCCTCGTCTATAGCATCGGCCCATAGGTCGGCTTGCTGTGGGAGTCTGATGGAGTAAGGGTCCGGGCAATATTCACTTTGCCCGGATTCGCACATGTCGCGGGGCGCTTCAAACTAGGCCACTCATGGGCGCTTCAAACTAGGCCACCC
>CAZSLS010000103.1:0-21413 GCA_964607575.1 uncultured Planctomycetaceae bacterium
TGCTATGGCCGTGTAATCGTTGCCGCTGGGTGGGGAGGCCTGGCCATAGTTGTCATACCCCCAGCCGACTAGGGTGGCCGCATCAGCCGTTGAAACGACTGCCAGCACACCAACCATTAAACAAACTGCAATTCGTACATTTCTCATTTTTCTCTCTCCTTAAAAAAATTGTTATTTAGCCTTAAACATACCCCCCATATCGAGCCGAAATAATTCCCCGTATGCTTGACAAGGTTGGCTGCTGTGGCCAATGATGTCGCCCAATTGTTAGCAGACGCATCCCTATAATGATGCGGACGCAAACCCAGCAGGAGCATTCGATGGCGCAGACCAGGAAAAAAACTGCCCGCCGCCCCAAGCGCAGTTCCAAAGGAACTTCGTCCGCCGCGGTCGGTAAGAACCTGGTGATAGTCGAATCGCCCGCCAAAGCCAAGACGATAAACCGTTATCTCGGTGATGATTATGTCGTAGAAGCATCATACGGTCACGTCCGGGACTTGCCCCCGAAGGAAATGGGCGTTGATATCGAACACGATTTCACGCCGACCTATCTTCCGCTGCCGGCCAGCGAAAAACAGCTTAACAAGTTGAAGAGGTTCGCCAAGTCCGCCCCGCTGGTGTTTCTGGCAACTGACCTCGACCGCGAGGGGGAGGCGATTGCGTGGCATCTTGCCGAGGCCCTGACGATCCCCGCCGATCGCATACGGCGAGTGATCTTCAACGAGATAACCGCCGGGGCCATTCGGGAAGCGTTTTCCCATCCCTCCCAACTCGACATGAACAGGGTAAACGCCCAGCAGGCCAGGAGAATCCTCGACCGCATCGTCGGATACGAAGTATCTCCGCTGTTGTGGAAGAAGATCGCCCGAGGCCTGTCGGCCGGACGCGTCCAGACTGTTGCGGTGCGCCTGATCGTCGAACGCGAGCGCCAGCGCGACGAGTTCATGCCAGAGGAGTACTGGCGAATCGGCGGAGTGTTTACTACCGACCTGGACGCCTCGGGCGACATCGCCGATCGCTTCGCGGCGCTGCTTGCACAGCGCGACGAAAAGGGACGCCCGCCGACCAGGGACGCCCAACAACACTTTCTGTCCGGCAACAGCGCGTTCACGGCTGAACTTGCTCGCTGGAGAGGCGAGAAGTTCCGCCCCACCGACTCGGAAGTTTCCCTGGAGGTGGTCCGGGCCCTGAGCATGGCCATCGACGAGGTCAGACGCACCGAAGACCCCGACGGTAAGGGACCGGCGGCCAATCGCGTTGAAATCGTTGCACGGCTTGACGGATCCCAACCGCCGTTTACGGTAACCGACATCAAGCAGCGTCAGAGGCGGTCCAAGCCGTCTGCGCCCTTCACCACAGTGACGATGCAGCAAGCCGCTTCCGTTCGCCTGCACTTCAGCGCCTCGCGGACGATGCGAGTTGCACAGAAACTTTACGAAGGCCTCGACGTTCCCGGCGAGGGCAGCGTCGGTCTTATCACCTACATGCGTACCGACAGCACCCATCTGTCCAACGACGCACTGGGGCAGGTCCGCGGATTCATCGGCGATAGTTTCGGTAGCGCATACCTGCCCGAGAAGCCCGCGCATTACAGTTCATCCAAACGCGCCCAGGAAGCCCACGAAGCCATCCGCCCCACCAGTGCCGCACGCACACCGGACCAACTTCGCGGTTGTCTCGACAATGACCAGTTGAGGCTCTACGAATTGATCTGGCGCCGGTTCGTGGCCTGCCAGATGAATCCGGCGATATGGCAGGTTACCGAGGCCTTTATCACCGCCTCCACACCGGACGGCGATGCCGAATTCAAAGCGATGGGCCGCCGCCTGGAATTCGACGGGCATCTCAAGGTAGCCGGCCTGCCTCGGGGCGGAGACCAGATACTGCCCGAACTGACCACCGGTCGGAGAGTCGCGCCGCTTGACGTAAAGCCAGACCAGCACTTCACCCAACCCCCGCCCCGATATACCGAAGCGTCGCTGGTCAAGGCCCTCGAGGCCGAAGGCATTGGCAGGCCCAGTACGTATGCGGCGATCATAAAGACCATACAGGACAGGGAATACGTCCTCATCCAGGAACGCACATTCCGACCGACGCACCTCGGGACCGTGGTGACCGACCGCCTGGTACAACACATGCCCCGCGTCTTCGACATTCGGTTCACCGCACATCTCGAAGACCAGCTCGACGACGTCGAGGCTGGGCAAGTCGAGTGGGTCGACATACTCAAGCGTTTCTACGGACCGTTCCACGAGAACCTCGAAAAAGCCGCCGAGGACATGGTCCACGTGCAGGCCGAATCCGAGCCGAGCGAATACAAGTGCGACAAGTGCGGAAAGCCCATGGCATATCGCCTCAACAAGAACGGGCGATACCTCTCCTGCACGGGCTACCCCGAGTGCAAGAGTACCATGCCCGTAGACGAAGATGGTAAGATCGCCCGACCCGCGCTGACCGACATCGCATGCAGCGTATGCGGTAAGGCGTTGCAAATGAGGAAGGGACGCTACGGGCCTTTCCTCAGTTGCTCGGACTACCCCGAGTGCAAGAGTATCGTGAATCTCGACCGCAAGGGCGGCGTGAAGCTGCCCTCGCCCCCCCCGCTGCAGGTGGAGTTGACCTGCCCCAAGTGCGAGGCGCCGCTGAATCTCCGCCGCTCCAAACGCGGACCGTGGCTGGCGTGCTCGACCTTCCCGAAATGCCGCGGACGGCTCGGGTGGAAAACGCTTACCGACGAGCAGCGCAAGGACCTCGAAACGAGGCTCATGAATCACGAAAAAGAACATCCCCAACCGGTCATAAAGACCATGGGCGGTACGGCGGTCGAGGCGGGCTATCCCCCGCAACCATACGATCCACCCGACGAATCAGAGACATGAGCGATCCGGTCGGAAAACTCGCGGGGAAGTTCATCGTGATCGACGGACCCGACGGTGCGGGCAAGACCACTCAAGTCGAGCTGCTCTCTGAATTCCTCACCGAAGCCGGACTCGACATCTGCCGCATCCGCGATCCGGGCGGGACAACCATCGGCGACGAAATCCGCACCATCCTCCTCGACCGCCGCCACGACCGGATGAGCGTACAGTGCGAACTGATGCTCTACATGGCCTCCAGGGCACAACTCGCCCGCGAGGTGATCGTCCCTGCGCTGTCCGAAGGCAAGTGCGTGCTGGGCGACAGGTACGTATCATCGACCATCGCCTACCAGGGCGCCGGAGGTGCGGACACCGAAGCGATAACCCGGGCGGCCGCCATCGCCGTCGGAGATACCATGCCCGACCTTACGGTGATTCTGGACATCGATCCGGAGATCGGCCTGGCCCGCGTCGCCCGCGACGGACAGGCGGATCGCATCGAGTCCAAGCACATCGAGTACCACCGCAAGGTTCGCGAACTCTTCCTCGCCCAGGCCCGAAACCAACCCCATCGCTTCGGGGTAATCCCCGGCGCCGGCTCAGTCGACCATATCCAGCAGCAGCTCCGCGACACGCTAGAGGCGTGGAACTGGGCGTAGCGACCGGTGGAAAAATCACACGATCCGCACTCGGAACTCCCATCGCCGGCGAATCGATGCTATAATCGGCGCCAATGGGTAAATTGCTTAACATTGTCGGACAGGACGCGGCGGTGGCGTTGCTGCAGCGGCGCCTCGCGGCTGGACGAATGGGACACGCGCTGATGTTCATAGGTCCGCACGGCGTTGGGCGGCGGACGACGGCGGTTGCGCTCGCAGGGGCGCTGCTCTGCGAAAATCCGCAAACTCTGCCCAATGACGGGCGTCTGGGCGAACTCGACGACAGTTTCCAACTCACCGACGCCTGCGGACAGTGCAACGACTGCATGACGCTCGAGGCCGGTACGCATCCGGATTTCGAGGTCATCACCAAGGAACTCGCCGCCTTCCACCCCGACCCGCAGGTTCGCGGCCGCAAAATGCAGAATCTCGGTATCGACGTGATCAAGCACTTCCTGCTCAAGGGGGCGTACCTCGCTCCGTCGCGCGGGAAGGGCAAGGTGTTTGTCGTTCGCGAGGCGGAACTGATGAGCGGGGCGGCCCAGAACGCACTGCTCAAGACGCTCGAGGAACCGCCGCCCGGAGTGACGATTATCCTGCTCTGCCAGCGCAGCGAACAGATGCTTCCGACAACAATAAGCCGCTGCCACGCGGTACGGTTCGGACCCCTACCGCTCGATTTCGTGGTCAACCGTCTGACCCTGGAGGATATCACGGAATCCGAAGCGCTGTTCTGGGCGTCGTTCACCGAAGGGTCGGTGGGCAGGTCGCTGTCTCTGGCATGCGGTGAGATGTACGCAATCAAGTGCCAGATGCTGGACGAACTGGCTGCCCTGGGACCCGGCGGCGACGCGGGGCTGGGTGAGCGGCTCCAGAAGATCACCGATGCCCAGGCGGTAGCGGCGGTCAAAGCCGCCAAGATCGCCGGCGCCGCGGAGTTGTCGAAGATGCTGGCCACACGCCGGGCGACGGGGGTCATGCTCGAACTGATAGCCGCGGGCTTCCGCGACGCGATCGCGCTGGCCACCGGCGCCGACCGCCCGCTGGTAAACGCCGACCAGCGTCAGACCATTGAGGCAATCGCGGGCAAACACCCGACACGCCAACTGGTCGGGGTGATCGAGCAACTCTCCAACTACGAGCAGCTCCTCTGGCGAAACGTCAATCCGAAAATCGTCTGGGACAATGTCGTCCTGGCATGCGCTTCGGGGTAACAGGCTGAGGGTATCGTCGTGAGATGGTCGTTAGCTGAAAGCTAAGAGCTGCCGTTCTCGCCCATCCCGGCGGCTTTGCTGCGCTTCTCGCGGATGCACGAGAACATCCGGGTCCCCAGCTTCATCAGCGATATCAGGTCGCCGAGGCTGCGGATACCCAGCAGTTTTCCGAATATGTAGCCCGGACGCATGAAGAACCGCTTGTGGGCTTCGGCGATGATCGAAACGAGTTTGTCCTCGCTCCAGTTGTCCGAGATGATCACCGGGCGCTTCCGGTCCTTTTCGATAAAATTCTGCGCGTCGACTTCGCGGTAGGACCCATCGGCGATAGACTGTTCGTACAGGGGCGTACCGGGCAGCGGCGAGAGTACGTGGAAGTCCGCGTAGTCAACGCCGATGTCGATGGCAAATTGAATGCTGTTCAGGGCGTCTTCCCACGTTTCAACCGGGATGCCCAGAATGAAGTACCCGACGGTCTTGATGCCCGCGGCTTTGGTCAGGCGGAATGCCTCGCGGGCGACCTCGGGCGTGGTCCTTTTGCGGAGATACTCCAGACCGTGCGGGTTGGCGCTTTCCACGCCGAAGCCAAGGATTTCGCATCCGGCACGCTTCATCCACGAGAGCATTTCGGCATCGACGCAGTCGACGCGTGCTTCGGCTTTCCATTTCAGGCGGTAGTTTCTCTCTGCAAGTCCGTCGCAGATTTCCTTCAGGCGATCGCGGTCCAGGACGAACAGGTCGTCGTAGAAGATGATGTACTGCGTGCGGTATAGTTTGACGATCTCGTCGATCTCGGCAAGCACGTTCGCGGCGCTCCTGGCCCGCCAGCGGTCGCCGCAGACGCCCTTGTCGCAGAAGATGCAGTTGTACGGGCATCCGCGCGAGGTGATAAGCGTCGCCACGCGCCTGCGCCCGGCCAGGGCGTAGCGGTAACTGTTGGTCGGCAGGAGGTCCCGGGCGGGAAACGGGAGGTCGTCGAGTTGTTGGATCGGTTCGCGCGGTTCGGCGGGCGAATCGGGCGTTGCCAGTCCGCGGACGGTTGAGAGGTCCCCGCCGGAGTCGATTATCTCGAGCATCTCGACGAACGTCCGCTCACCTTCGCCGATTACGGCACAGTCCAGCTCCGGATTCTCACCCATTATCGTTTCGGACAGGGCCATCGGGTGCGACCCCCCTATCACGAGGTATCGCGTGTGGGGGCGGCAGATGCCCATGGCACGCTTGACCGCGTCGAATACGGGCGTAAGGGCGGTTATCCCGATGACATCCCACTTCTGCGAGGCTACCCGCTCGGTGAATTCAGACCAATCGAGCCCCTCGCCGCTGGCGTCGAGGATGGTCACCTCGTATCCGCCCTGGCGTGCGGCCGACGCCATGTACGCCAATCCCAGGGGGACCATCGCCAGCGGGTTATCGTCCACCGCTCGGTCGGGGGACTGGATCAGCAGTATCTTAAGATCAGACATTATCCGTGGTTCGCTATCCGTATGCAGTTTCGCCGGAAAAACCCGGGTCGCGAATACTACCCCGCCAAACCGGGAAAGTAAAGTCGCTTGCAGTTTCACGGTTTCCCGTTCCCCATTGACGTTTGAGCGTCATATGGAGATAATCGTGCTTTCCTTTTTGGAAATCCCCCCAATGAAGAACTTCATTAGATCCCTGCGATATCTTAAACCGTACCGCAAGCCCCTGGCGGTGTCGATCGCCTGCGTGATTCTTATCGCGATGCTCTGGGCAGGCGGTATCGGTATGATCGTGCCCACGATGAAGGTCCTCATCAGCCCCGAGGGTCTGCACGGGTGGGCGTGGAATTCCATCGCCCAGGACAGGATCGACGCCAGGGTCGAACTGGATTTCCCGACGATCGAGACACAAGTCGCCGGGCAATCGGTGACGATGCTCGTGGATATCGTCCGCGTGGACAAGGATTCCCTAGCCGCAAAAGCCGGAATCCTCAAGCGCGACTGGATCATAGGTATCGGCGACGCCGGCGGTAAGATGCGCCGCCTGTCGCCCGCCAACGCCAACGAATGCATGGGCCTTCTCCTGGAGTCAGGCGAATCTCTGACGCTGGAGATATTCACACCGGGCACCGTGGGTAACGCATCACGAACTGTAACTTTTCCACCCGGCGAGGTCTCGATGGGGTCAGGCGTGCTGGGATGGGCGGCGAGGGCTATCCCTCAACCGGCGAGCAGGCAGGAGCGATTCCCCATCCTGATATGGGCTCTGCTGATCATGGTGATTATGACCGTGCTCCGGGACGTGCTGCGATTCTGCCAGGAATACCTCGTTCGTTCGGTGGTGCTTCGCGCGATAATGGACCTGCGATGCGACAACTACAACGTGGCGCTGCGCCTTCCGACAACGTTCTTCGCCCGCGAGGGGACAAGCGACACCACCAGCCGCTTCATACAGGACACGGGGGAAGTTACCCGGGGCATGACAACGCTGTTCGGAAAGACACTGGTCGAACCTGCCAAGGCGATCGCGTCGCTGACGATGGCGCTTATTTTCTCGTGGCAGATGACGCTCCTGGCGCTGGTGGTCGGTCCGCCGGCGTACCTGTTGATCCGCCAGTTGGCCCGGACCATGAAAAAAGCCACCCGCCGCGCACTGGAGGGCTGGTCGGCAATGCTTTCGGTACTGGAGGAAACTCTCGCCGGTATCCGCGTCGTAAAGGCCTACACGATGGAGGGCACCGAACGCCGCCGCTTCTTCCGGGTCAATCGACGCCTGCTCAAGCAGCAGAAACGCATCGCCCGCACCGAAGCTATCGTAGCGCCTTCGATCGAGGCGATGGGAATATCCGCTGCCATGGTCGCCGTCGGAGTAGCCGGATACCGCGTGCTGAACGGCCAATTGGACCCTGAAGTATTCATTGGCTGGATGGCGCTGCTGGTCGCAATGTTCGATCCGATCCGCAAACTGGCCAAGGTCGCGACAACGTTCCAACGCGCCGATGCCGCGGCGACCAGGATATTCCAGCTCCAGGACCAGGAGCAGGAAAAACGTACCCCCAACGCGCCGGCGCTACCGACCCACTCTCGCAGCATTGAGTTCAACAACGTCCGATTCCGCTACCCCGGAGCGGGCGACGATTCGCTGCGGGACATCAACCTGACTATCGATCACGACGAAACGATAGCCATCGTCGGGCCCAACGGGTCGGGAAAAACAACGCTCGTATCGCTCCTGCCCCGCCTGATCGACCCCACCGAGGGAGAGGTCCTGATCGACGGCTGCGATATCTGCACGCACTCGATGCGTTCGCTGCGAAAGCAGATCGCCGTGGTCACCCAGGAGACCGTCCTGTTCAACGCCACCATCGCCGAAAACATCGCCTACGGAGCGCGAAACCCCGACGACGCCGACGTGCTCGCCGCAGCCAGGCGGGCCTTCATCGACGACTTTGTCTCGGAACTGCCTGACGGTTACGACACTATGGTCGGGCAGAGGGGCGCGACGTTATCGGGCGGGCAGCGGCAGCGGATAACGATCGCCCGGGCGATACTCAGGGACCCGGCGATCCTGATATTCGACGAAGCGATGAGCCAGATCGACTCGGAATCCGAACACCGCATCCACGAAGCGATGGAGGAGTTCGGAAAAGGGCGCACCACCATCCTGATCGCCCACCGTTTCGCCACAGTCTTGTCGGCCGACCGGATCGTCGTGCTCGACGCCGGAGCAATCCGCGACGTAGGCGCACACGCCGAACTACTCGAACGATGCGAACTCTACAAGCACCTCTACGAAACCCAGTTCGTAGACTCCGGCGGATGATCAACGGCGTGGCAACTGGCGAACGGCGACGACCTAACGACCTAACGCCTCCCCCACCCGTTTAGCGGCGGGGCAAATCCCCTCGGTAACATATCGGAGCCTGATGGTCATGTCACGGCCTCCCGCTCCCGACGCCAGTCTCCTGCCGTCGGGCGAGAAGGCTACGGAGTGAACCTGGCCTGAATGCTCCTTAAACGTGAACACTTCGCCTCGGTCGAAAGCGTCCCAAAGTTTGACGGCATGGTCCCAGCTTCCCGAGGCCACCATCCTGCCGTTGGGCGAGAACGCGACTGAAGTCACACGCCCCGAATGCCCCTTAAGCGTGAGCAACTCCTTTCCTGTTTCGGCATCCCAGAGCTTGATGGTCTTGTCGTCTCTGCCCGAAGCCAGGCGCTTACCGTCTGGCGAGAACGCCACCGACCAGACCATCTCTGAATGCCCCTTGAGCGTGAACAACTCTTTTCCCGTTTCGGCGTCCCAGAGTTTGACGGTCTTGTCGAAGCTTCCCGAGGCCAGACGCTTGCCGTCGGGTGAGAAGGCTACTGACCACACGAGCTGTCCTGAGTGCCCCTTGAACGTGAGCAGCTGGTCTCCTGTAGCCGTGTCCCAGAGTTTCACGCCGTCTCGGCACGCCGACGCCAGACGCTTGCCGTCGGGTGAGAACGCCACCGACCACACCGTGTCGGAATGTCCTTTGAGCGTGCGAAGCTCTCTTCCCGTGACGGCGTCCCAGAGTTTGACGGTCTTGTCCCAACCTCCCGAAGCCAGGCGCCTGCCGTCTGGCGAGAAAGTTACGGACTCCACTATGTGTGAATGCCCCTTGAGCGTGAGCCGTTTCTCTCCGGTGAAAGTGTCCCATAATTTAATGGTTTTGTCGTGGCTTGCCGAGGCCAGGCTCCTGCCGTCGGGCGAGAAGGCGATGGACTTTATCGCGCCTGAATGCCCCTCGAACGTACGAGGCTCATGAGCGATTGCGGCGGTCTTCCCGGGCGACAGGTTCAGTCGGCCTTTGTCGGTTTTGAATGATATAGTTGCGGGAGGATCGAGTCTGCCGACGATCCGATCGGAACTCCAGCACAGCACGCGGACGCTCTTTCCGTCGTCGAACAGGGCGACCATTCGTATCCGGGCCGGAGGGACGGTCATTATCCCGTAGCGAGATCTAATGCGTAGTGACCGGTTGACAGGTGCGCCTGTGACGTGAGTTCCATCGCCCAGTTCGACGGACCACTGCCCTAACTTGTCCGGAGCGGTGAGGAGGTTTGGACGAACCCGGCGGATATCATCGGCCTGTACGATGATCCGTCCGTATGGGCTGGCGATCCGAAATTGTTTAACAGCGACTGTCCCAAGAAGCGTAGTTTCGCCCGCCCGGATTGTACTTTGCGGTTTGCTCGGTTTGCTCGGTTTGTCGAGTCCCACGGTCAATTCCGTCAACTCCGCGGCGGGGATATTCAAAACGCTTCCGCCGGAGATCATGAAAGCGATCGTGTCAACGTCGATTTGCCCGGTAACGACAGTCCCGCCGGCAAGCGTGAACTGCAGCGCCGGACCCCGACCGGGCGCCGGCGGATCAGCAACGCAGCCCGAAGACAAGGCACCCGCCACCACCGCGGTTATGGTTATGATACGAGTTGCTGCTGTCATTTTCCTACCTTCCCGCGGCTTCGGAACGCCTGGTTGGCCCTGGTCCAGTCGAGGACATTCCATATCTTGACCGTCCCATCGCCGCCTCCCGAGGCCAGGAGCTTGCCGTCGGGAGAAAAGGCCACCGACCACACCCCATGTGCATGCCCCTTGAACCTGAACAGCGCCTTTCCGGCGACCACATCCCATATCGTGGTGCCCTCATTATCGTTGTTTCCCGCGGCCAGGAGCTTGCCGTCGGGTGAAAAGGCCACCGACCGCATATCCCCCCTGCGCCCCTTGAGCGCAAGCAGCTCCTTGCCTGTGATTGTGTCCCAGAGTTTGACGATACGAATAGCAGAGGACGCCAGACGCTTGCCGTCGGGAGAGAAGGCGATGGACCACACCGAGTTTCCATGCCCCTTGAGCCTGCACAGTTCTTTTCCCGTTATGGCGTCCCAAAGCCTCACTGTCGTGTCGTGACTTCCCGAAGCCAGAGACTTACCGTCCGGCGAAAAGGCGACGGACGACACCCAGTGCGAATGCCCCTGAAGCCTGAGCAACTCCTTTCCGGAAGTGGTATCCCATATCCTGATGATATTGTCCCTGCCTACCGAGGCCAGACGCTTGCCGTCGGGCGAAAACGCCACGGAGCACACCTTGCCCAAACCCCTCTTGATCGCCAGCAGTTCCTTCCAGTCGGGGGCGTTCCGCGGCGTGATGAAGGTTCCGGATCTCCCAGAAACCAGGCGCCTGCTCTTGGGCGAAGAGCCGACGGACTTCACCCGGTCTGAATCCACCTTGAGCGTCAACAGTTCCTTCCCGCCTGCGGCGTCCCACAGCTTGATCGTCTTGTCGTAGCTTCCCGAGGCCAGTTTCTTACCATCGGGCGAAAAGGCGACGGACGACACCTCGCCTGAATGCCCCTTGAGCGTGAGCAGTTCGCCTCCGGTCAGGGCGTTCCATATCTTAATGGTCTTGTCGCCGCAGCCCGAGGCCAGACGCTTGCTATCGGGCGAGAAAGCGACTGCTCGCACCCAGTCGCGATGCCCCCTGAGGGTAATAGGCCCGTAACCCAGCACGACGATTTTCCCAAGCGGCAGGCGCACGGAGCCTTTGGCGGTCTCGATCGAAATGAGCGTTTTCGGATCGACCGTACCGGCGATCCGGTCGGAACCCCAACACGTGATGCGAACGCTCTTTCCATTTTTGGCGAAGGTCGCCTGCTCTATCTGAGCCATCGGGACGACCATTGTCCCGTAGCGCGGGCGGACGTGGAGCGAGCGGCTGATCGGTGTGGCGGTTACGTGAGTATTGTCGCACAGTTCGACGCGCCACAGTCTGCGCTTGCTCGGAGCGGTCTGAGCGATCGGATCAATGCGAACAAGCTCATTGACCTTGACGACGACAGATCCATAGCGGCTGGCGATTTTGAGCTCTCCGGCGGTAAGCGTCCCGGAAAACGTATTCGTATCCGTGCGAACCTCGCTTCGCGCCTTGAGCGGTCGGGCCGTCCTCTCAGGTGCGTCGGGGTGGTCGATAGGCCATGCCTTGTAGTACTCCAGAATCCTCGCAACCGCGGCGCGACGCGCCGATATGTCGCTGGCGGCGTAGCGTTTGACAATGCTCTCGACGGCCGGGCCAAGGGCGCGAAGATCCTCCACGGCCTTATTACGCGTCTTGTCTGAGTCCAACGCCTCGATCAACGATTCGACCCGCTTAACAAACTCCGGGCGATCGTTAAGCCCCACAGTCAACTCCCTCAAAGCCGCCACGCGGATCTTCAGGACATTGCCGCTCGCTATTCGAATGGCGATTACGCTGGCGTCAATCCGCCCGGTGATTACAGTCCCGTCGACAAGTTTGAAGCACCGCTCCGGTCCCCGCCCGCCAGCCGGCGGATCAGCAGCCCGCACCTCGCCTGAAGACAAGATGACACCCATCACCGCAGTTACGATCGTGATGCGAACTACTGCTGCCATCTCACGCCCTTTCCCCGGCCCCGGAATGCCTCGCCGGACGTCCCCCATTGTGCCGCACGCGCCGCGGCGTGTCAACAGCAGCGACACCGCTCGGGCAAGTTGCCGCGAATTCCACGACCTGAAACCGCCGGATCGCAAATAACTCCCGATGACTGGCGCTTCCGAAATGGTGTCTTGTGCTATACAATGCTCGATCTATGAAGCCCTGCTATAGACTCACTACTGTTGCGATTGGCGCCCTGCTGGCTGCGGGTTTGCTCTGCGGGTGCGATTTCGGATCGAGCGCCGGACCGCTGAACGCCTGGGTCGCCGGCGAAATGGTCAACGTTTCAGCGCGCACCAAAGCATTCGAAAACGCCGCGGTATTCGACCCGGCCGGGAAACAAGTCAAGCTCTTCGCCGCGGGCAATGAGACCGTATCGTTCCAGGTGGTCGTCGACGCCGGCGAGTTGACTGTCGGGGGCATGGAGATCCGCTGCGGCGACCTGAAGTCAGCCCGGGGACAGAAGATCGACGCCGACAACGTATCGGTTTTCCGCGCCCGCGCGGTGCGGATCACAAAATACCCGCCGTGGTATCTTCGCCTGGTGGACACGGTGCCCGGGCCCACCGACTATTACGACGCGCTGGTGGACCTCGGGCGGGGCGGTGAGTTCGCCGAGGTCAAAACCTCCGATCGTGCGGTGCTCTGGGTGGACCTGCGCGTCCCTCGCGGCGCCGAGGCGGGCAAGTATTCCGGAAAGCTGGAGGTCCGTTCGAAAACGCACGAAACTTGGTCGGTCGGTATCGCCCTGGAGGTCTACAACTTTGTCCTGCCCGACGCCAGGGGGCTGATCGCTGTCGGCGGGTTCGACAACGCCGCCCTCTACAAGGCGTTCGTGAAGCGCGACGGTAAGGCGTTCACGCCGGTCCGCATGGATCGCAAGGACCCGAAAGTCAGGGAAGGCCTGGTGATAATGCGCCAGTTGATGCGTCTGGCCCACGCACACCGGCTCGACCTGTTCGACAAGGGCATCCGCCCGGTGATGCGGCGAGACATGTTCGGAAAGGTAGCGATAGACTTCGAAGATTACGATGCGATCGTCACGCCGTACCTGGACGGGTCGGCGTTTGAAGACGGTATCGGTTGTGCGGCCTGGCCCGTGCCGATAAGCACCGCCTGGCCTCAGGCGCGATACTACGGAGGTCCCGCCAGCGACCTCTATGCGACCACCATCGGCGCCGCGGCGGTCGAGAATAAGAAGCACTTCTCGGCCTCGGAGGCTCGCCGCGGGAAGATGTTCTACTGGCCTTATCGCGGTCATGCCGCCCAGCGCGGATATCTCGAACACTCGCGCTTGAGTCGGATCGTGCGTGCGGTCGACAGGAACACTCCAATCCTCTCTCAACTGCCCGTGGCGCCCCCGGAGCTTACCGGGTGGAAACCACCGAAGGACTTCGCGGGCCTGAGCGACATCCGCGCCGTTCGCGCCGAATATTTCGATCCGGCGACCGCGGTAAAGGTAAAGGACGCCTCGCATCCGCTGGCAGGCTGGTGGTTGGCGCCGGGGACCGTGCCTTACCTCCCGTCGCTTGGCGTAATCGCGACACCCGCCGACGTTCGGGCGATTCCGTGGTTCGCGATGAAGTACAACTGCTCGGGCCTGTTCCTTCCGGAAGTTCTGAATTGGACCGGGCGGACGTTTGCAGAACCCGCCGGAGCCCAGACGCGCCTGTTCTACCCGGGCAACGCCATCGGCGTCAATGCGGTCATCCCCTCGGTCCGCCTGAAGCGCCTTCGACGCGGACTGCAGGACATCGCATACCTGTGGTTGATGAAGCAGCACAAGAGGGACGCCGCAGCCGCTTCGATCCTCGGCGCCATGACTCGCTACGCCGGTCTCGCCGCGGCGGGAGACAACTATCTGGACCCCCGCCTGGACGGATGGGTGCAGAACGCGGATACCTGGCGGATGGCCCGGCGCCTGCTGGCCGAAGAAATCAATTCCGCCGTTCGCGGCGAGTCGGCGGATCCCAACAGACAGTTGCTCGCCCAGCGGATCGCGTGGAAGCTCTTCGACGAGAAGGCCCACAGGATCCGCGTTCAGCAGTCGCGCAGCAGGGTCACGCGGATAGCCAAGACAAACGACATGAAGGTCTCCGTGCTGCTCGAGTTGTACAACGAGCACACGCGGAACGTCGACGTCCTGGTCTCCATGGGCAAACTCCCCGCCGGTTGGAAGGCCCTCAAGAACGAAGTGAGAATATCCCCTTTCCCCGCGGGCGAGAGCACGTCGGTTGAACTGACCGCCCGCTGCCGCTACATCCCCGCCGGTCAGGCGGGCAAGATGACAATTCCGGTAACGATTACCACCGACGTCAGCCGCCGGAAGACCATTGGCGCGACGGTGTCGCTGATAGTGGCCGGTCAGGCGAGCAAACCGATCAAGATCGACGGTAGTCTCAAGGACTGGCCCATGCGTCAGGGTAATTCGTGCGCGAAGTTCAAGCTGATCGGACGGCGCGGGCGGCGGGGTGACGGACTTGCCAAGCGCCAGACGATGGCGTTCGTGCTGAGGGACTCGACGAACCTCTACGTCGCATTCCGCTGCACCGAACCCAAGCCCCGGGCGATGGTCGTCAAGCCCAACAACATCGTCCACTACGAGCAGTTGATGGCCTGCGAAGAAGACCTGGTGGAACTCATCCTCGATCCCGGCGCCGATGCGGAAGGACCGCAAGATCTGTACCACATAGTGGTCAAGCCCAACGGCGTGCTGCTGGCCGAACGCGGTGTGCGAAGCAATCCACCGCTTGGCAAATCGGCGCCCTGGCCCGTCGAGATACAAGTAGCGGTCGCCAGGCACGCTGACCTGTGGGTGGTGGAGATGGCGATCCCGCTGTCGTCGATGCCGAAAGCGGAACTTGAACGCTTCTGGGGCATCAACTTCACGCGATTCGCCACCCAGGGATGCGAGGCGTCGAGCTGGTCCGAGGCGCCCCGGTATTTCTACGACCCGCGGAACCTGGGCACGATGTTCCTCCCGGTCATGCAGAACAAGTAAGCAACCTTTATAGTTTGCTCGGACCGGGGCGTAAGCTAAACTGAATCCGATTCCAACAAGAGAGCCAACAACCAGCACAGGAGCTTGAAGACATGAACAAAATAACCGGAATAATCGTCGGTGGAGTATTGCTGCTCGCCGTGGGCGGGTTCCTTGTCAAGAAGCTCGTCTTCCCGTCGTCCGACTCGGCGACCATCGCGACAACCACGACCGGTTTCATGGATGTCCTCGAACCGACAGCGAAGATCACCGACGTTCTGGACGCTGCGCCGTCGGGCACAGATGACGCGGGCAAGTACTACGCCCAGGCCGTCGAAATACTCTACACCAATTATGACGCCATTCTCGATGCGACCGCGGACCTGGGCCAGGGCAAGGCAGACGGTTACGCCGAGGCGCTGAAAATGTTCGAGGAGATTCGAGCCCACATCGGAAACGGCGCCAAACAGGCGAACATGAACTACCTGGCCAAACACGCCTCGGGCAAACTACAGGTCTCCAAGACGCAGAAAATCGTCGAGCGCCTCGGCGAGACCTTCGAAGTACTCGACATTCTGGGCGATTACTACATCAAAAACAATCGCTACAAGGATGCCGACGCGCTGTACCGCGACATGCTTGTGGCGGGGTGGCATATGGTGCAGGCCCACAGCCACATGCACATGACCCTGTACGGTGTGGATATCCAGAGTATGGCGTTGGACGGAATGTCGAAATCGGTCGAGAAGGATCTGGACAAGACCGCCAAATTCGAGCGAAGGGCGCCGCTGCACACTTATCTCGGTGCAATCATCGACTTCAAGACCCGGTACGACGAGAAGTCAAGGGTCTTTCACAACGCTCGCCTCCAGGCCGGTGACATGTGGAACATCGCCGAAAACGACAAGGACCGCGCATGGCGCGTCCAGGCGATATTGGGGATGGGCATGATGAGATTCACCCATACTTCAAAGACCAATACCGCTCGAAACAACGCGATGATCGAGAAATTCCTGAAGTCCGGCGATCCGGTCGAGAAGCTCGCCGCACAGGCCGCAAAAGCCTATACCGAGACAGAGTTCAATACGGCCGGTATGGACTGGTAACCCGGGACACCCCTGGCAGTAATGTTGCACAAGAACGAGAATCCGGATTCGCCCAAGCAGACGCATTGGACCTGCGGAAGCTACAGGGCTAGACTGCAAACCACCGCGGTGGACCTCCCCTTCCGGCCCGGTGGAATCCTCGATGCGCTGAGCGAGCAGGAAGACCCGGTAATGCTGGATTCGGCGGCGCTGCACGAGACCTACGGGCGCCACAGTATCGTCGCCTGCCGCCCGGCGGAAGTACTCTCCCTGCGCGACGGGGTCCTGCAGGACGCCCGGGGCAATATCCTCGCCAGGGGCGATGACGAGGCGATATGGGCGGCATTGACCGGGGCGTTCGGCGCCATACGCGCCAGACCGGTTGGCGGCGCCTACGGGCCCGGTTGGATCGGATACATCGGTTACGAGGTCGGAAGGCACATCGAGCGCCTTCCCGCCCGGGCGGTGCGAGACACGTCCCTTCCGGATATGAGGCTGGCGTTCTACGATTCGATACTCCTCTACGACGCGCTCAAGTCCAAATGGTCGCTGGTGAGCCTGGAGTTCGACGGACCGCGGCCGTTCGACGGGACTTCACGCGATGCGCTCCTGGCGGTCGCCGGCGCTTCGGCGGGCAGCAGCGCCGCGGCAGCCGAACCGACCGAGCGGGCCGACGCCGCCTGCAAACCGCTCGCCGAGGACGCCGAGTCCAACTTCACGCCCGAAGAATACCGCCGCGCCGTGACCGCATGCACCGACTACATCGCCGCCGGAGATATCTTTCAGGTGAATCTCTCCCAGCGTTTCACCGTGCCCGACGCCCCGCAGCCGGTGGCGATCTATCGGGCCCTTCGCAACCGCAACCCGGCGTGGTACTCGGCGTATATGACGTTCGAATCCACCGACCGGCGGTGCGCGGTGCTCTCCAGCAGCCCCGAGCTGTTCCTCCGCGTTCGTGGCGCCCGCGTCATAACCCGCCCGATCAAAGGCACCAGGCCCCGCACCACCGACGCCCTGGCGAACTCGCGGGCGGCTTCGAGCCTTCTTTCCAGCCCCAAGGACAACGCCGAACTCGCCATGATTATCGATCTCCTCCGCAACGACCTCGGACGTGTCTGTGAGTTCGGGTCCGTGCGAGTCTCCGACCCCAGGGCGCTGGAGACGCACCCGACGGTCTTCCACCTCGTCGGCACGGTCGAAGGCGACCTGCGCCCGGACGTCGGACCGGCGGACCTGCTGACCGCCACCTTCCCGGGAGGATCCATCACCGGGGCCCCGAAGATCCGCGCGATGGAAATAATCGACCAGCTCGAACCGGTCGCGCGCGGACCGTATACCGGATGCATCGGTATACTCGGCGTGGACGGATCCTGCGAGTGGAACATCGTCATTCGAACGATAGTCTGCGACGGACCGGTAGCACACGTACAAGTCGGCGGGGGAATCGTAGCCGACTCGACACCCGAGGGCGAATACCAGGAAACCCTCGACAAGGCCCGGGCAATGCTCGAAGCGATCGCCCGGGCCCGCATCGAAACACACAGCCAATCCGCACAACACCCGGAGATCACCGCATGAAGACTTATCCGATAATGATGGACGTCAGGGACAAGCGAGTTGTCGTCATCGGCGCGGGGAGCGTCGGGCAGCGAAAAGTCGTTTCCCTCCATCAGGCCCAGGCCAACGTCACGCTCGTCGACCCCGAACTGCCCGATTCGCTCGACCTGCCGCCGGTAACCATGCTCGCCGAGCCCTACCGCCGGGAACATCTCGAAGGGGCGGCGATGGTATTCGTATGCACCGATGACCGCGAACTTAACGCCCGGGTAGCCCGCGACGCACGCGATGCCGGCGCGATCGTAAACGCCGCCGACCAGAACGAAGACTGCGACTTCTTCGCGCCGGCGACGATCCACGACGGTGACGTGGTGGTAGCCATCGGTACCGGCGGCGCATCGCCCGCCCTGTCGGCGTTACTGAAGGGCATCCTGAAAACCGCCCTGCCCGAGAACATCGGACAGTTCGCCGAATTGCTGTCCACCATCCGCGCCGAACTCAGAACGCGCCTCGACACCCACGAAGCCCGCGGAGCGGTACTCAAACGCCTCGTCTCCCGGGAAACCATCGAAGCGTTCGCCGGAGACGGAGAGCCCGCGGTAAGAGCGAAACTCGAACAGATCCTCGAAGACGCCTGATTCGCGCGGAAATTCCTGGACAAGCCATCGATACCGGGCGATACTAACATTTGAAGCTCCCGGTCGACGAAGCGTCGTCGCTTTGGGGAACACTTTTGAAAGGACAGGCAGTTATGATTCTTGCAGAACTGAGCCCGGTGCTGAAAAACGCCCTGATCTACGGTGCTATTGGCGGTGTCATCGGAGGTTTGGTCGGCGTGATTGGCTGGTTGTTCAAACGCGGCGACAAGAAGTAAGCCCGCGGATATCCGGTATCGGGCAAACCTGCTCTGCTACCTCCCCATGCAGATCACGTAGACCCAATTCCCCAGCAAAAGGGCTGCAAACACCCACCACGCGCCGATGCTCTGTCGCCGGCGCATGTGAACTCGCACCTGCCGGGCGAATACCACGCGGACCAGCAGCACCACAAGCAGCATCACCGCCACTGTGAAAACCAGCGGGTTGTACAAGAGGGCGGCTAGCGGATCCCCACGCAGGAAGCTCAACGCGCTGCGCGTCGTCCCGCAGGTGGGACATGGCAGGTCGACCAGGCGCTTCAATGGACACAGTACGATGTTCGCCCCCCGGTCGGGGTAAAAGAATTGAATCGCCGCGATCAGCGTCAACCACACCGCGCCGCAGGCGACCGGGGCGATCGCCCAGCGGGGCCGGCGCGTCGTCTTTTCCAGTTCGATCCACACGGCCTTGATTCCGCGCGCTTCAATGTGAAGCAGCAATGCCGATCAACATTATCAGGTATATCGCCGCAACTACGCAGTTTATGATGACGCTGATCATTCCGCAGATCTTACCGCCCTGAGTCATGCCCTCGCCGCTGCGGTCCATTCGCCCGGCGGCCATCTCCCTCAGGTCCGCGTTGCCCATGGACCAGGCGATGATCCCGCAGATGCAGCAGACGGTCAACCCGATGATACCAAGGGCCAGCACCGCCCCACCGCGATGCGGGCGGAGGTATTTGCGCGCCCCGGGGCGACTGGCGCCGTGGACCGGCGGCGCATTTCCCGACTGGACGAAATGGCCCGCAAACTCAGGGATACTGCTGGCGATTACCCACTCTCCCATCCCTTCGCGCCAGACCAGGTCCAGCGCGGCGATGCGTCCCTGCTGGATCCACTGGATGAGTTCTTCCCCGGCGACGGGGCCGTACTGCTGACCGTTAATATTGCAATACCAGTCTGACACCGAATGGCTCCTTTCCTTCGTAGGAATTAAATGCGAACCCTCTTCCCGAGCCTTCCTACCTGGCCCCGGAAGCACCGGTCCGCTCTCGTCCGGCGGCTGTTCCACCACAGCCCGCGCCGCAAGCCGAGATTGCGTACCGGAAATACTATACACCCCGACCCCCGCAGGGTCCAACGCCGATGCGATAAAAAGTTTGGGGAATACCAGGACGCTGCCCCGCACGGGCGGACCAATAGCGAGAATCTGTGGACAGTCACCTGTTAATCCGGGGGCGCCGGCGCGGCGGTCCGGAGGGGGCTTCGTTGGCTTCGAGGTAACCGTCGGAGTTCCTGTCGAGGCGGTCGAAGTGATGATCGGGCCCGTCGAATTCCTTCTTCGACACCTTCCCGTCGCCGTTCTTGTCCAGCCGCCTGATGAATCGTCCGCCCGCCCCACCGCCGCCAGGACGCTTACCCACGGGCTTAACGACCGGTCCTACCGCTTGCGGTTTCGCGCGCCCTCCGCGAACGCAGCGGACGTAGTTGTAAATGCGAATCTCATCGCCCTGCGGTCCCATACCGTCGGGCCAGCGCTTCGGGTCGCCGGTTTTCGGATCGCTCCGGACTGCACCCGCACCGTGGGCGTTCATCTTCTTACCGCGAAACTTCCGCGCCGAAAACCCCTGACCGAAACATACGTAGTAAGCGAACTGATTCTCGATATGCGTAGTGCCCGACCAGAACCACGATTCGGTCCTGGTCAGCTTGAAGATCGGATAGATCGCCGCGGCGCGCTCCTTCGGATCGGTTGCGTCGGGCGCCCGGGAGTAATTGACGATCGTCTGGAGTTCCTTGACGTTCGGCAGTCGCCAGTCGTCCCGCCCGGCCAGCTTGAGGCCCTCGGCGTAACTCAGAGCCTGTTTCCAGTCAAGCGTTTTGACGCTGTCAGCCTTCTGCCAGATCAGGGCGGTGGCTTTGTCGGTGATCGTACCGTCACCGTTATCGTTGAAGCGGTCTTTTCCATCTCCATCGCAATAACCCCTCTTGCCCCGGACGCAGCGGACGTACAGCTTGGCGCGCAGCGGATAGCTCTTGATCCGCCCGTCGGCGAAGTTGAAGCCAAACGAGCTTTCGTCCCGCCCCATCGTGATCCCGAGGTATCGCGTCGACGAGCAGTATTGCCCGTCCATGTCCCTCTGGCCAGGGCGGCCGGACCCGCCGCGGGCGGCTTTGGGATACTCAAAATCGAAGGCCTTCGTGTCAATATAGGGGGTGCGGGTCCGCATGTTCCCGCGAAAGTCGGCCAGCGAGAACAGCTCCTTTATCGTGGGAACTCGCCAATCGCTGCGCCCGCCCAGTTTGAGTCCGGATGCATACTTCTTCGCGTCCGCCGGCGTGCGCTTGACGAAATCGGGCGTCTTCTGCCAGATCAATCCCGTCACCAGATCGGTGACCGTACCGTCACCGTTGTTCTTGTACTTAGGGGCGTTGCCCGCGTACTGGGCATCCTGTCCGAAGTAAGCTTCCGATGACTTGGGATACGGTATCTCGTATCCGCCGGCGTAGCATCGAACCTGCCCGGTATCGACCACGGGACAGGGCGGCGCGGCGGCAAGGAACGCGGCGACCAGAACGATCCCCGCCAGGATTGTCGCAACGTTGGACATTTCCAACGATTCTACCTTATCCCGGCGCCAAATCAACTGTAGACGTCTTGCCACCCAGGGCAATTGCACCTAACAGTGTCGGGTATCGGGCGGTTCTGAATTCCACACAGAGACTCAGCTATTTTCATAATTATGGCTGCGTGAATAAGAATAGC
>CAZSLS010000104.1:0-21233 GCA_964607575.1 uncultured Planctomycetaceae bacterium
CACTATCCCTCCGCGACACATGGGCAAAGATCCAAAAGCAGCAGAAGTCCGGTAAATGACGAATGATCCACGTGTTCCGGTTGCTTTTGCTGTTGATCGCGCTATAATTGCTTCTAGTAGAGACAAATCTCGCAGCGGCTCGGAGTTGACGTACATGCACGTTCGCCGGGGCGGCTGGCGTGGAACCAAAAGACAAGGAGCATTACATGAACCCTCTGAAGCTATTCCGCAAGTTCATCAAGATGGTACGAGGCGGAGCGGCGCCGTGGCAGATAATTGTCAGTTGCCTCCTGGGCGTTGTTATCGGAATGATTCCCGGCTTCAATGCGCTGGTGCTGTCCCTGCTGATACTATTTGCGATCATAAACCTCTCCTTGGGCCTGATGCTGATCGGGGTGGTGGTGGGCAAGGCACTTTGCCTGGCTATTGCGGCAGTGACGTTCGAGACAGGATACTTCATAATACACCAGATGGGTTTGGAAGGGCTCTTTGCATCGGCCAGCCAGACACCCTTCGTGGCGCTGATGGATCTGGACGTCTACTGCCTGGTCGGCGGGCTGCCTATTGCGATTATCGTTGGCCTCATACTCGGGTGGGTAATCGCCAAGACGATCAAGCTCGTGCGTATAGGTTCAATCGCCGCCGGCGCCAAGAGCGCCAAGGTGCAGAAGATCTCGTCCAACATCATCGTACGAATCCTGCTGCGAATCCTCTTCGGAAAACAGAAGAAGTCGATGGCGGAGATGCTTGCGGCCAGGCACCCGGTAATTCGCAAAGCGGGCGTGGTGCTGGTGATCATCATTATCGGGCTGGTGGTGGGCTTTGAAATGCTGTTCCTCAACAACCTCACGCGATCGGCGATGGTCGATGGGCTGGAGGCGAGTGTTGGGGCCGAAGTTAACCTCAAGACCGTTGACCTGTCGCTTACCGGCGGGCGATTCGAGTTGGATGGGCTGCAGATCACCGACCCCGACAAACCCACGCACAATATGCTCAATATTAACAAGCTCACCACCGACATCAGCATCGCCAATCTGCTCACCAAGCGGATCGTGATCGAGGAACTCGTCATCGGCGAAATGGTCAACGGCGCCAAACGCGACAAAACGGGGGAAGTCTATCGCAAGCCCGAACGCGAAAAAGAGGAAGATACCCCGGTTACCCTGAGCGACTATTTCGAGCACAAAGACCAGATACTCGATTATCTCGCGAAGATCAAAGACTACCTGGAAAACCAGGACAAAAAGCGAAAAGACCCCGCCGAACGGACCCCGGAGGAGACCAGGGAACGAGCCGACGAAATGGCCGCAAATCGCGGATATCTGAAGGTGTCGGCAGCAAGCCTCCTTACCAAGCGACCGATGATAACCATTCGCAGCATCAGGATCGACAAGCTGCCGATCCCCAACATTGGCGACTGCACCGTCGAGATCAAAGAACTCTCCAGCGATCTCGCACTCAACGAAAAGCCCATGACCTTATCGATCAAGAACGAGAAAACCAAATTCAATGTGTTCGGTACGCTCGATTTCGTAAACCCCGGCGCCATGCACACCCTTAAGGTCAACGCACCGAACCTTCCGGTAGCCGCGATGGGTATAACCGACAAGTGCCCGCTCGATATCAGCGAGGCGCTGGCGGATCTGAAATTCGATGGAAAGTTCAATCCCAACAAAATCGCTTTCCCGATCGAGTTGAAACTGCATGGTATGAAAGCCGCCGCCGGCGGAGACCGCACAGTTCTGGGCCTCGATGCAAAAACGGCTGACGAGATGTTCAAGAACGTCGACAATATGATGCTGGCCGCCGACATCCGCGGATCTGTCGCCAGCCCGGAAGTCCACGTAAATGTGGGCAAAACGGTCGCAGGCCTGAAGGACGCGCTGATCGCGGCCGGTAAGACCGCGCTTGCAAATAAGGCCACCGAGCACCTGAAGAAATTCCTGCCCAGCGGGCTTCCCATCGACCCCGGAGCCATCATCAAAGATCCGGGCTCGATCATCAAGGACCCCGGATCGATCCTCAAGGGCAAGACGCCCACCACCAACCCCCTGGACATACTAAAGGGCGCCACGGATCTCATCCCGAAGAAAGACGGCGACAAGCCCAAAGAGAATCCCCTGGACATACTCAAAGGCGCCACGGATCTCATTCCGAAGAAGGATGGCGACAAGCCCAAGCAGCCAACCACCAAGCCCAAGGATCCCGTGGGCAATCTGCTTGAGCGTCTCTAGGCGCCCGCGCGACATGATGGTTGTCACATTTGGTTCACAGGCGCGGCGCCGCCGGCCTCGGTCAGTCCACTGAACCAGGAAGAATAGTACCGAACCGGGCCAAGAGTGTGAACCCGCCGCCAAGATCGGACAATCGCCATGTGTCACCTTCGGCCCGTCGTAAACTCTGCGAGAGAAGCCGCTTACAGCGACACAATCCGTCTCGGAGTTTCCTCAAAACATCATTTGACACCGTCGGATATGTCACAGGCGGTTAAGGGTATTAGCTGTCAGTTGTTAGCTGTCAGCGGCGGAACGGCGCTAAGCCGCAAGCGGCGAATAATATCGACTTGACATAATCCCCGTGGTCGCGAACCCGGAAAGATTTTCAGAAATTTTGTTGGTCGAAATGGAAAATTTTTCGAGCGTGCGGTTTTCTTGTAACACTACACAATCGCAAATGTTATGCGATTGACATTTCCGCTGGACAAAAAATCTTCTTGGGGGGGTGTCACAGATCGTGCCTCTTTCGCCAGTATGTATGTATACGGAAGAAGAGAGCGCTCTTCTTTTTGTACTATCTACATCCCGATTCCGCCTTCCGTCCGCGGGTTGCGATATATGTCTGGAAAGTCCTTTGAAATATGAAGATGTGTGGTATACTGTAGATTCTCTCGGGGAGGGAGCGAAGCGGCGTTCGCCCTTCCATAGCGGGTGTGTTGTCTTGCGGACGAAATGGATGGGGCATGGAAGAGGCGATGGCAAGATATAGCGGCAGGCCAATTCTAGAGGCGCTTGAGGCGAGGGTACTCCTGAGCGGTTCGGCTTTTCTGGAGCACTTTGACGAGTGGCCGGATGATGATTGGGACCGCGCAGGCTGGACACTCGGGCTTACGAAGTTCATGGCGGATGCCGACCATGCCGATGCCGCACTCCATCCGGAAGAAGGCGGTTCGTGGTTGACGCTGACGCACAAACGTGATGCGATGTCCCCGCTTGAGTACACCGGGGCCGACGTCTACACGGTCGAACCGGGCGGCGGTCCGGTCCTCAGGTTCGGAAACGGCAAATACCGCGCACGGATTGAAGCGCCATCGGAGGATGGACTTGTTACCGGTTTCTTCACTTACTTTAAGACTCCCGCTGGACTAGTGCATGAGATCGACGTTGAGATCGTGCATTGCGGTCCGCCGGAGGCTCGTCAGTATGGCGTTCAGTTTGGTACTTATCGCGACTGGAAGTGGGTGGATGATGACAGCTACAAGGAGAGCACGTACAGGGGCATCTTTCCCACGGACGCACCGCACCTGTGGGCGCCTGACGGATTCGACCCGACGGCCCCTCACGTCTATGGTTTCGACTGGTACCCCGAAGTTGTTTATTTTCTGGTAGATGGTGCGGTCGTGGGAACTGTCGAGAATTCCGAAGGTATGTCCCCCGTTCCCACCGAGCCCGGCGGGATTCACGTGAATCTCTGGGCGCCGGAGTCTGGCGACTGGCAGCACGATCTTCCTGAGGGGTCGACCGCTGCCTACGTTGACTGGATTTCATTTGAGCCGGACGACCATAGCGACTACCGCGGTGACGGCGCGACTCCGCTGGTGGACAATGGTGGTGTCTGGACAGGGGCGGGACGAATTGACGCGGCGGACGACAAGGACGTGTTCCGTTTTGAGACCGCCCCCGAGGAGCGAGTAATCGTAAAGTTCACGGGGCGTCCCGGCCAGCAGGCTGTTGTGTACCGCGACCTGGGCGGCGCCCAGGGCCCGTTACAAGAAGTCGCCTTGAATGAGGTTCGTAAAGGTCCGGACCCGCAGATTTGGGAATTCATGACTCGCGGCGATTACCGGTACTACGTGGAAGTCACCGGTAGCGAGGGCGATCAGTACGAACTGGAGATCGAACGTACGCCGATAGCGATCTGGGATTCCGCGTCCGGAGCGTTCGTCGATGACTTCAATTATGCTTCGACAGCGGACGGAATATTCGCGAGCAACTGGCTCGACCCGGGAACTGAGTACGATTGGGGCGGTCCGTCCGTGGGCATCGAGGACGGTAATCTGGTATTCGCCGCGTCGGTTTCCGCCAATCAGACAGAGGCGACATCGGGACTGTACAGCCGCATGCAATTCGAGGGCCCGGGCACCTACGCCGCCCGCGTGAAATTCGGGGATATGACCGATCCCGTTGTTGCTACCGATGGAAACGTGCAGGCGTTCTACGCTATCCACCCCGTCCACAACAGCGACGAGGACTACTCTGAGGTGGACTTTGAGTACCTGACTAACGAAGGCTGGAACGCTGGAAGCGCCGGTGAGTTTCTCCAACTGAACACTTGGGACCGAAAGGCGGCTCCGGACTCCGACTCCGTCCAGTTGCCGTTCAATGTCAGTAACGCGGACCTGGCCCAATATCATGGGACGGCTACGGACGAGGGGCTGGATGACGAGTGGGTGGTGCTGGTCTTTCAGGTGGCGCCCGACGGTAGCGTAACGTTCTTCATCAACACCGACAATCCCATACAAGAGTCGCATTACGACGTGGACCATTCCATGGAGATCGCTTTCTCCAACTGGTTTGCGCACGTCGACCCGAACGAGAACGCCCCCCCGCGCAGCTACGAGATGCTCGTGGACTGGGTGTTGTGGAGTCCGGACCCGAATCTCACGACGACCGGAGCCGAAGACCTGATCGAGGCCTCACGGGCCCTGACGTACGAGAAGATAAGCAGCGTCAGGGTTAACGCCACGGACGAGTACCTTCTGACCAATCTCGCTGGGACTGACTGGCCGGTGATCCAGGTAGACGTGGGAGACTATTTCTCCTTTGAGGGGCAGGCCTGGCGATCCGATGACGAAGTGCGCGTTGGCGTGGTCGATCCGTTCCTGGAGCAGTCGCAGTGGGTGCAAGTGACCGCCGGTGCGGATGGTATATTTGTCTATCCCGAGCGGTTCGACGATCCGGAATATACCATCTCCGTCGCCGGGGATTATCTCTACATGTTTGACACAGGCCAGAAGGTCCTGATTTCCGCACGAGATTACGACTCGGTCTACGGCGCCGACTCTGAACTGTATGTCGCCGATTTGGGCGACTACGTACGTTGGGATCAAGTCCCCAAAGGCGGGCCGCAATGGGTTTACGTACAGGCTGTCCAGCAATGGAACCGGGGCCAAACCTGCGTATGGGGCCCCGAGCAGGAGCAGGGGCGGGTGAAGTTCTCGCAGGAGGCGGAAGCGCGGTTCCTGGAGACGGATTTAGCTGAGAAAGACACGTTCGATCTGTTCGTCTACGGATACGAGACAGTTGTCTGTGGTGCGGGGATTTCGGCGGGCGTTGCGACGGCCGGTGCGGGGACACCCGTGGCTTTGCTTGCTTGCGCGCCGCTGGCCGCTCACGTCGGGAGGGATATCGCTTTCGACGTTATTGACGTCTACGAATACGACAAGGGCGAGTTGACACACACCGAGGCCGAGTATTTGCGGTCCGGTTCGGAATTCGGTTATGGTATAACCAGTTTCGTCAGCCTCTCCGGTGGTTCGGCCCCATCGCTGGTTCCGCTCGACGGTCTGCTGACGGCTAACACATTCCTTGATGGGAATTCGCACCTGGTCAGTGCATCACTGAAGCCTTATCCGCAGAGCGCGCCGGCGGGCCCGGCTGCGCCTCCGGTCGCCACAGAATACCTCCAGGTTGTTATCGAGGATGCCGTCTGGGGCGAGATAACCCTGAACATCGTGTCGAGGGATGATCGCCTTCCGGCCGGGTACCCGGTGGCCGACGCGGGGGCGGACCAGACCGTCGTCGACCAGGACAATAACGGCTCTGAGACGGTGACACTTAACGGTAGCGGTAGCAGTGACGACGGTGCGATCGCCAGCTACGTATGGACCGAGAACGGTTCGGACGTCGCCGTCGGAGAGGTCGTCGCGGTCAATCTGTCGGTGGGAGAACACACGATCCTGTTGACGGTCACCGACGACGGCGGACATCGAGCCACCGATACCGTCATCATCACGGTCGGAGCGCGTCCGAACCACGAGCCGGAAGCCGCCGACATGGCGATCGAAACGCAGCAGGAACATGAGGTGTGGATTAATCTGGATGCGGATGATCCAGACGATGATCCGCTGACCTACGTGGTCGCGAGCCTGCCGTCGCATGGGAAACTTTTTAACGAGCAGGGACAGGAATTGACCTCGCCGATACCGCCGGGGCGCTACCCGCTGTCGGGCGGATCGAACCGCGTCCGGTACGAGCCCGACGATGGGTTCTGGGGCGCCGACGCCTTCCTGTTCTGGGCCGACGACGAGATCGGAGAACATTCAAACTCCGCGACGGTAAGCATATCCGTCCTGCAGTACAATTACCCGCCGACCGCCTTCGACGTGTCCGCCGCCGTAATCGCCGGGCAGAGCACGCGAATAACGCTGGATGCGGTGGATGCCAACCCGGACGAATTGACCTATCGCATCACGGGCTTACCGTCGGAAGGGCAATTGCGGGACCCGGGCAACGGACAGGTGATTTCGACTACCGACCACACGCTGGTTAACAACGGTAAGCAGGTCGACTACACGCCGGATGGCGGATACCTCGGCGGGGATCGCTTCTATTACCGGGCCTACGACGAGGCGGAGAAGTCGCACAACCAGGCGAAGGTGACTATCAACGTCAGGGAAGCAAACAACACGCCGACTGTTTACGATCAGTCCTACGTGGTGACCTCGGGTGAAGACCGCTATCTGGGCATGATGGCGACCGACCCGGACTGGGATGACCACAACGACCTGACGTTCACTCTCCTGTCGCTACCGGCGCACGGGCAGTTGATCAACCCCGGGCCCGTACCGGACGTGACAATAGGCTCGGCGCCTTACACGCTTCCGCACAACGACAGTGAGTTGATCTACCGACCCGAACCCGGATTCACCGGCACGGTGGCGTTCACCTACAAGGTCAGGGATCTGGCGGGCTCCGAGTCTGGTGTCGCGACGATAACTCTGACGATAGGCCCGGCGGAAGTGGTCGAGGTCTGGCCGGTGGCTCTGGTCGACGACGCCGGTAGTTGTCTGGGCACATACATGGCGCGGACGCCCGACGGTCGGCCTGCGATGAGCTACATCCTCGGTCTCGGAGCAAAGCAGCTTCGCTACGCGGAATACAACGCCGGGACCGGTCAGTGGGATATGGAGATCGTAGACGCCACCCGCGGTATCAACGAGCGGTTCACGAGCCTCGCTTTCGGACCGGACGGTCAACCGGCGATCGCGTATCGTGTCGAGGGCAATCCGTACGGACAGCCCCCCACGGGTTTGTTCTACGCGTGGCGGGACGCGGGCGGTGTCTGGAACCACCAGCAGGTCGAGGAAGGCTGGGGCTCAGCCGAGGGCGTTTGCCTGCGGTTCAATCCGGTTACCGGTCTGCCCGCCATCGCGTTCGCCGACCGCGGCGACGCGACGCAAGGCGAGTACGATCATATTGAATTCGCGGAATTCGACGGCAGCGAGTGGAGCGTCCAGGTCGCCGACGACCAGACTGAATCACAGTACGGTGACCGTGTCACATTTGAGTTCGACTCGTACGGAAATCCGAATCTGGCCTACTATTGCCCCGAACCCGACATCAGAGGCATCCGTGGAGCCTACCGCAATAGTTCCGGGGAATGGTCTACACAAATGATACATAGGGGCCGCAGTCTGCGGCGGCCGGAAAGCGTCAATCTCGGGAATAATCGCTTCGGCCTGGCATATATCGACGACTATGGCGACGTGGACAACGGAAGCACGTACAAGGGGATCGTGTACATGGAGTTCAGCAGGTCCGGGGCGTGGAGGCGGGGCGCGTCACAGGGTATTGCGCCGGGGAGTATGGACAGCAAGTCGCTCAGCCTGACCGTTGCGCCCCAGACTATTGCCGGATACACCGAAGCTGCGCAGCCCGCTATCACCTTTATCGAAAACCCCGGCGGGCCTGGCGAGGATTTGAAGTACAGTGCTCGCCGAGGCGGGGCATGGCAGACTACACTCGTTTCGACAACCATCACGAACTACGGATATAGCGCGTTGGGGTTCGCCGCGGACGGATACCCGCTCGTGGCGGTTCGCGACACGAGCATTCCCGGCGATTCAGCCCTGCGCGTGGCCTCGCCGCGTACGACGATTCAGGTCGGCGTATCGGACCCGTTGGCGGGCACGGTTTCGGTTGATCCCGACCAGGCGTACTACGGCGGCAGCGACACTGTCATGCTGACGCCCTCTGCGGCGTCGGGCTGGGGATTCTCGCACTGGAGCGGTGACGTCCCGCCCGAGAGCCTGACTGACGATCCGCTGGTCCTGGCGATGAACCAGCCGCGTTCGGTGATTGCCCACTTCGAGCATGCCTATACGTTAACTGCAACTGTCGATGCGACCGGCGGAGGGAGCATTACCAGTCTGCCTGACCGGAGCGTTTTCGCGCCTGGTGAAACTGTGGTTCTGACGGCCCGCCCGGATAACGGAGCTCTGTTCCTCGGCTGGTCCGGAGATGTCCCGACCGGTCACGAGATGGACATCAATCTTGAACTGACCATGGACGGCGACCGCCAGGTGACGGCGAGTTTCGACACGGGGCCCGAACTCACCGCGAGCGTTACCGGGCAAGAGTTTACGATTGTTCCAGGCGGCGCGATATCCGTACCGCTGGTCATATCTTCCGTTAGCCCATACGACGGGTTTGCCTGGGTTACCGCGGAGAACGTACCGCCTGCCCTCGATGTTACTATTGTCCCCGATGGCGAATACATCGAATACGATGGCACGATAGAGATCGCGGCCTCGGGAGATCTGACCCCCGGTCAATACGACATTACGATTCACGTGGAGGCCGAACGAGGCAGCGAGGATTTCTCGATTACCGTAGTATGTCCGGAATTGCTGCCTGGCGACGCCAATGGCGACGGCAGCATTGACTCCCAGGATTTCAGCTTGCTGAACGCCAACTTCGGCACGCGACACGGCGCCACGTGGGCGATGTGCGACTTCAACGGCGATGGCGCCGTCGACTTGCAGGACTTCGCGCTGACGAGGAGCGCTCTGGACACCCAGAGCAGCAATCTGATTTTAAACGGTGATTTTGAGGACCATTCCTACAGTGGGTCTTACGCGGCGTATCTCCCTGCCGAATCACCCGGACTGGCGGAGTGGTCCATTGACTCCGGCAGCGTTGATCTGTACTACGATGCATCTCTAGCCACCCCGCCTACTCCTCCACTGAATGGCAGCCCGTCCTGGTTGGACATGAATGGCAATCATCCTGGAGCAATTTCGCAGGCTTTCGACACGACTCCGGGCGCCGGCTACCAGGTCACGTTCGACCTCGGAGGCAATCCGGACCCATTCTTCCCACCGGCAATCAAGACACTTCAAGTTTCTGCAGCCGGGCAATCCGCCCAGTTCACGTGTGACACCGAACACACAGACTGGAATTGGGCAAGCCACTCGTGGTCCTTCACTGCGGGTTCCAGCACAACGGTTCTGAGCTTCACCAGCCTCAGCGGTATCTTCGGGCTGGGCAGGGCCGGTCCGGCGCTGGACAACGTGGTTGTCGAGTACGTGTCCGATCCAGGCGATCCAGGCGATCCGGGCGATCCGGGCGATCCGGGCGGTCCGGGCCGCGCCCCAACTGCGATTCCTGCGGAATCCGGCGGGGACGATCCATCCGTTAGTCACCAACTCGATAGTCGTGATGCAGGAAATGCAGATGATGACTCGATCGCGGCAGCGGTATCCACGCCGATTATCGATCTCCTCGCCGAATTGCTGTCACCTACCGCCTTTATCTCCGATGTTCAGGCGATATCAGTCGGTTCGCCGGTAACAACGCTGCAGCGTGCGGCGACGACGGGTTATGATTTGCGGCCGTTGGGGGATGATCCGGGGACCGACGGCGAGGGTGATCTGCTGGTTGATGTGCTGGCTGAAGCGGCGTTGAACGCTCCGCTCTAAGCTGAATGGTGCTAATCAGGGTCTGGCGGCCAGGCAGTTGTCCATGCGTCTCAGGGTCTTTTCCTTGCCGAGGAAGATTAGTGTTTCGCCTATTGACGGGCTTACCGCCCTTCCGGTTACGGCTACTCGGATCGGTTGGGCGACCTTGCCCATTCCGATTTCCTTCTGCTCGCAGATATCGGCGATGAGCTGCTCGATGGCGTCGCCGGTCCAGTCGCAGTCGGCCAGTCGGTCGCGGAGTTCGGCGAGCATCGTCCATCCGGCGTTTTCGCCTTTGGCGAGCCATTTTTTCACGGCTTTGGGATCGTACTCGATTACCGCGTCATCGTCGAACAGGATACCGCTCTTTGCGATGATGTCGGCGAAGGTTCGGAAACCCTTGTTGGCTTGCAGGATTCGCCGCAACAGGTCGTCGTCGTCGGCTGGTATGGGCGTATCGTTGATCGCCAGGAAGTCCTTCAATCCCGCCAGCAGGCGATCGGGGTCGGCGGCGGCGACCGCGTCGGTGTTGAACGCCAGCAGCTTGTCGCGGTCGAACTTCGCGTTGGTCTTTCCCACGCGGTCGGGCGTGAACAGTTCAACCAGTTCTTCCAGCGAGAACCGCTCGATATCGTTGCCCGGATTCCATCCCAGCAGCGCCAGGTAGTTGACCATGGTCTCGGGTAGGTATCCGGCCTGACGGAAGGCGAAGACCTCGACGTCGCCGTCACGTTTTGCGAGTTTGCGGCCTTGGGTGTCCATTATCAGGGGCAGGTGGCAGTACTGTGGTTCGTCGAAATCAAGCGCCTCGCGGAGCACCTTGTGCCTCCACGACTGTCCGAGGAATTCCTGCCCGCGCATGATGTAGTTAACGCCCATCATCGCGTCGTCGATGACGTTCGCGAGGTGATATGTCGGGTAGGAGTCGGCTTTGAGTATGATGAAGTCGTCTGTCTGGTCTGCGGGCATGGTGACCTGTCCAAACGCGTCGTCGGAGATGGTCACGTCGCCTTCCGGGCAGAGGAAGCGCACCACGACGGGTCGTCCGGCCTGACGGGCGTTTTCGGCGTCCGCGGTTGACGGCAGGGGGTCCGGGCGCGGGTAGTGGAAATTGAGCTTGGCGTCCTGTGCTTCGGCCCGCATTTTCTCGAGTTCTTCGGACGTATCGAAGGCGTAATATGCCTTTCCGCCGGTCAAGAGCTTGTCGACATGATCGCGATAGATGTCGAGGCGCTCGCTTTGCCTGTAGGGTCCGTTGGGGCCTCCGATATCCGGGCCCTGGTCCCAGTCGATTCCGAGCCAGCGGAGGTCTTCGATGATCTTGTCGACTGCGGACTCATCGTGGCGTGCGCGGTCGGTGTCTTCGATCCGCAGGACGAACTGCCCGCCGGTTTTCCTGGCCATCACAAAGGCGAAAAGTGCGGTCCGGGCGCCGCCGACGTGGAGGTAGCCCGTGGGCGACGGCGGAAATCGGGTATTGAGCTTATCCATCTGTTAGACCAGTTATCAGTAATCAGTGAACGTCAACGGCCGTTCGCCGTTGCCGTCACTTGGAAATTGGACATTCCTTGTTGGCTGCCGGATATTGATCCGTTCTACGTCGGTCGGTCGTCTTCGGTGGCTTTGTCGTAGAATTTCAGGAAGTCATTGTTGTCGGCATGTTCGGCGTCCATCCAGGCCATCGCGCTGGAGGGATGCTGGTTGAGAATACCGGTGATCATGTAGGGAATCCGGTAACCCCACTGCCATTCGTGGGTGAGGGGCATGATCGACTCGCCGATAACCTTCAGTAGCGGTTTGATATTGAACTTCGGGTTCTTCAGGAAGCCCATCAGCAGTTCCAGCGGGCAGTTGCCCGCGGCTCGACCCATACCGTACAGCGTGCCGTCGACGTAGTTAGCGCCCTTGATGATCGCCTCGATCGTATTTGCGAAACCGAGCTGCTGGTTGTTGTGGCAGTGGATGCCCGTTTCCTTACCGTGGAGGAACTCGCGATACTTCTCCACGTAGTAATGGATCTGCTCGCTGTAGAGTGAACCGAAGCTGTCGACGACATATGCGACCAGAACATTGGTTTCGGAGTCTATCTGCTGCAGGGCCTCTTCGAGGAACATACCGCCCTCGTGCGAGATCGCCATAATGTTGATCGCCGTCTCATAACCCTGCTCGTGCGCAACCTGGGCCAGGCGGATCGCTTTGTCGATATCCTTTACGTACGTCGCGACCCGGATCATATCCACCAGCGATTCGTCGGCCGGTATCACGTCTTCAGGAAACGACTTGTGCGCATCCATCATTACCGCGAGCTTCGTGTCGCCCGGATCGACGCCTTCGACCACGCGCTTTAGATCAGATTCATCGCAGAACCGCCAGGCGCCGTATTCGTCGGTCGAAAACATCTTCTTGGAGTTGCGATATCCAAGCTCGACATAATCCACATTGGATTCGCAGACCGCCCGATAGACTTTCTGGACCATTTCATGTGGAAAATGGGAGTTATTCATCAATCCGCCATCGCGAATCGTACAGTCTACCACCTTAATTTCCGGACGATACATTTTTCCATACTCCATGTCTTGGTTCACCGTATACCCCGAGTTCCGATAGTCTACACGAAAACCCCGGATTTGTCGCCCCCAAAAATGTAACTTCCCCGCACGGGCATTCTACCAGTTGACAATTGGCGCGTTGTTGATGTTGATCGCCCCGCCGTTCAGATTGATCACACCGCCGTTGTTGATGAATATCTGCCCCCCCTGCCCGCCCTGTATCTGCCATTGCCCTCCGTTCAAGTCAATACTATGCGGGTGGGGTACTGTGGGGGCAGCCGGTTGCGACTTGTAGCCCAATTGCTCCAGAACGTCTTCGATCCGCTGTCGAATCTCGGGGTCCTTGTTGCTGAGGTGCCGCTTGATCAGGGGTATGATGCCCTTGCCCATTCCCACCAGTGCCACCGCGGCCGCTTCGCGGTCCTTGTATCCTTCGGCGCCAAGTTGAGCGATGAGTTTCTCGATCTTCATTCGCATGGCTTTTGGCGGAAGGGCCTGGGGGCAGGTTATCGAGGTTATCTTGCTAACGGGCAGGTCCCAGCGGTCGCCCTGGGTTACGGCGAAGCCGATCTCGTCGACGTCGAGTTTTCCTTTGATCACCGACCCGTTCCACATCTGCACGGTGGTCTGGTCCGGGGCGCCCGATTTGAATTTTATACCCTTTACCTGCGAAACAGTGACATCGACCTTTCCGTAGGAGGTAGTCAGGGCGAACTTTTCGTCGGCAAGTTCGCCGAAGAGTTCGTCGCCACCGCTCAGCACGGCGCGGGTAAGCGTACCGTCCGGCGAACTGCTCGCGGCGAATCGCACCGAGACCACCTGCTCGCCCTTGACGCTAATCGGACCGCCCAGCTTGACATTGAACCGCAGCCCTTCGGGGTCCAAGGGCGCGAAGCGTCCGCTGATGCGCGTCCCGTTAAGGAATACGGCGTTGAATTTCCCGCTGCCCGGAGTCTTGGCGACAACTTCCATCAGGTGTTTGCAGTCCAGGTCCATCGTTCCGCAGGCCCAGTTGAAGGTGAGTTTCGGGTAGCTGTCGGTAGTGTCGATCGCCAGGTGGTCGCCCGTGACGAGCGTCAGGTTGGGCCCGAGGGGTTTGGGCTCGCCGGGGCGTTTTTCCGAGACGCGGTAAGACCACTGGGCTATCTTATCCAACGGGATATTCAGCATCCCGTCGGCGCCAAGCGCCACTTGCAGTTTCGCTCCGGGAGCAGTTCCGCTGATGACTTGCCCGTCGATGCACGCGAATCTCAGGTTGCCCTTTGGCCCGGTCGCCATCCCGACGAGGTTGTCGGCCTTCAGGTCCATCGGTCCGATTATCGTCGAGATATTGAACGATTCGTTCCGGACCGTCCCGACGATGGGATCGTCGTTTTTGAGCAGCACATTGTCCGCGGTCTCCAGGCGTTCGAGATCCACCCCGCCGAAGGACGAACCGACCCTCATGTTCAGGATTCTCGCTCGCACGGACATCGGCAGGTCCTTCATGACCTGGTACATGGGGAACTTGGACATCATTGACGCGTGGGTCGACGCGCTGCGATTCTGGGATTCGAAGTGGCAGAGTATGACGGTTTTTCCCGCCGGTACGGTCAGGGGATTGTAACGGACGTAGATGGCATTGCTCTGGACCTGCACGGCGGGACGGAGTTTGGCGCCCTTGGAGGTCACCACGTGCAGCGTCGGGATACCGTTCGAACTGGACGTGATGGTCCTGAAAGCCCAGTCCTTCGAACCGAATTTCGACTTACCGGTGTTGGTGGTGGTCCGGCTGATCGAGTAGTTGGTGCGCGTGTAGATCTGGACGTTTACGGTAATCGGCGCCGAGCCGGTGTTCTCGAATATATCCAACCATCTTGCCAGCGGGCGGTCCTTGAAGACTTTGATGCGCCGGTAGACCTTCAGGCCACTGCGATTGCACGGTCCGATTTCGATTTCGTCGCCGGCCTTGTTGCGCCATCCGGTACTGTTATTGGCCCGCACGTTCGAACCGTTTACGTGGCAGTACATACCGCCGCTGTAGGCATACGGCGTCCCGCGATAGACGCTACCGTAATACTGCAGGTCCCACATATACCCCCCACCGTCAGTTATTTTGTGATATCCGCTGGAGAAACTTATATTCCCGTGTTTCTTGAGGTGTACGCTGGCGGGGTTTCCGCCGGGAATATGCGCCGCGGCGGTGGAATGAGAACCCGATACTACATTCGGGGGGGCCACGGAGGTGATCGACACGGGGCGGCGAGCGACGAGGAGATCGGTCGATGCAAGGATCGCAATTGCGACCACCAGAAAACTGCAGATTACTCTCGTTAAATTGCGTTCGATCATCGCGCTGACCCTTCGCTTACTTATATCGGCCGGTTCGCCTGCATTCTTTTGACGCTCCGGGGTATCAGACGGTTCCCGATAACAGTTAATACTACTAATACTACGCCGCGGTCTCACGTGGAGTTCCGCCGGCGGGGAGTTTCCCCTATGGTAGCATCTCGGAGCACCGTCACAAAGCGCAAAGAAACGCCGCCGGAGCTATTCCGGCGGCGCAGATGGTTGAGTCCTAATGATCCTGCAGCAGCAGATTAGGTTCTCTGTACGTTAGTCGCACGTGGGCCTTTGTCGCCCGCGACCACGTCACAAGTCACTTCATCGCCCTCGGCGAGTGACTTGAAGCCGTCCCCGGCAATGTCACTGAAGTGTACAAATACGTCGGTACCATCTTCCATCTCGATGAAACCGAACCCCTTCTCGTCCTTAAACCACTTTACTTTACCATTAGCCATCTGCTGGCTCCTTCATAAACCAGCGCCTCGGATTTGCTGTCAGCAAGAAAACCAGGACATTACCCCAGACATTCTCAGCGGGACGGGAAACACTTCCACAATCAGCCCACCAATCCACCAGCGCTTATCTCTAACACGAAATTTACCCACAGGCCCGCAGGCCTGTCAAGGACGTTCTGAACTTAAATCTGCTACTATTTCTTAACTGACAATACCTTCCGAATATAATCCGTAACGAGTGGAATCTCAGATTTGTGTATCCAGCCCTTCCGCTTGGCATCCATACGTTTGATAGTGGCCGCCATATTCGGGAACCCGGCGCGCTGCCATTTGGACATCTTGGTCATATCGTGACACTCCAGACAACGCGTCTCAAAAGCCTCCTTGCCCGTAGACAGCGGCTTGGCCAGACGCTTGGAGATCGCAATGCCCATCGCCCTGCTCTTGTCGGCATCGTAGCAGGGCAGGTCGTCCTCGCCGGGGATATTGTCCCACTGGGCGCCGAGATCCACCCATTCGACAAACAGCTTCTTCTCCGCATCGGTCAGAGCCTTCTTCGGCGGCATCTGCGCGGACTTCTTCTTGTAGGGGTTCCGCTCGTCAGTGAATGCGAGCTGCTTTCCGTAAAGGCGCCAGATCAGCGGGCTGTATTTCGCAGCCCCGGATATCACCAGCGTCCCGACGCGCGTCCTTGACGTCGGGGCCTGAAGCAGGCTTTCGTAGGCATGGTTGAATATCGCCGCGTTAATCTTCCTGCCCCTGCATCCGGTGCGATGGAATACCAGTTCAAAGCCTTTTCGCAAATCCAGGCCGCCGTCAGTATCCTTTCCGCCGTGGTGACAGGAGGAACATTTCTTCTCGATTATGGGCATGATATCGCGACGAAAATCAACGGTGCGCCGTTTGTCTTTGGGCGGCGCGACGAAGTACGCTTTCTTGCGCATGGCCATGCAGTCAGTGTTCGCCAGCGCCGTCTCGCGGTCTTCGTGGCAGCCGATACAGGTTCGCGTCTCGCCGGGGCGTACCCATACCCAGGTCAGTTGAGTCTCGATGGCCATGTCGTTCTTGTCGAGCGTCTGGAGGCACATTACGGTGTCGGCGGGAACTTCGATGTGGAACGATCCGTCCTTTTCGACCGGCGCGTATCCGATAATGCTCCTCTGCTCGAACGCATTGCCTGAATTGGTGGACGATCCGAAGCTCATCTGCAGCATGTCGATTACGATACCCCTGTGCTTCTTGGGATTCTTGTCTTCCACGCCGAATCCCTCGAGAACGCGGACGCGCCGTATCTCTCCGGGCTCGGCGGGGGGAAGTTCGCCGACCACGGCGCGTTTGGACTGCTTCTTCCTGTCGGACAGATACGCGTTGACGCAAAAAAACGTTCCGGTCTTTTTGCCCGGTACCATCATCGGTTGCAGTACCGGTGGCACGCGGCGCGGGTAGATCGCTATCGCGTCGTAGTCCTGGGCTTTGGGATCGTCGTATATGATCCTTCCCGGTCGACCCGAGCCGAAGTCGAAGCGATAGATGCCCATGTGGATAGTTTCGCTGGGATCCTCTCGCAACGGAGACGTTCCGCGCCCGGGCGAATAGGAACATAACATCCCGCCGTCGGGCAGCGGATAGGGCGAGGCATATCGCCCGGCGAGATTGTGTCCGTTATAGATCATGCCGGGCGTGAGGACTGTTCGCCCGGTCATCGGCTTGGCCGGGTCGATCGTGCTCAGTCCGCCGCTGTTGTAATGGCGGTGCCCCGCCGAATCGACGTACACGATTCGCCCGTCTAGAAGCTGCTGAGCATACGACTTGCTGTTGTTGCCCTGCCCGTTATGGTTACCGTAGAAGGGCATGAAACCCGTTCCGTCGGGCATGAGGGTGCAGAAGGCAAACACGCCATTGGTCGCGACGTGCTCGGCGTGATGCTGCCAACTGGTGAACAGTATCCGCCCGTCATTCATGACAATCGAGGCCGTATCGCTGCTGAGATTGAACGTGATCTGCTGCAGTTCGCTGCCGTCGGGCTTGCAGGTGTGCAGCAGCAGCGCCTTGTCGCGATCGTACTCGTCCCGGAAGTCGGGCTTGTTGCAACTGAAGAGTATCTTTCCGTCGGGCAGGTAACAGGGGTCGAGGCAGTCGCCGATCCCGCGCGTTATCTGCCTGAGGCCCGTACCGTCGAGATTCATGTCGTAAACGTTCCACTTCTCGGTCTTCTGGTTGGTCCTGCGGGCCGAAAAAATGACCCGCTTCCCGTCGTACGACAGGTCGGGCTGAATCGCCGCGACAAACTTGCCCGCGGTCAGGTCGGTGACCTTGCCTTCCGGACACGCCGGGATAAGCGTGCAGATGGCGGCCCTGTACGGCCGGCGGACGATGCGGAACTGCTCGTAGTGCAGACCGCTGCGCCCGTCCGGCAAGTTGGGAACTTTGCAGAAAACGACACCCTTGATGCCCTGGATCGGTCCGGGCGAGGGGGTCCGAGCCCCTGCGATCGGAGCCTGATTATAGCTCTTGGCTCCGGCGACTATGTTCACGTCGTACGTTTGCCATCGCTCCAGACTCGCCATGACAGGCGCTTTCAACCAGTGGGCCGCAAACGTCTTGATCATAAGCTCGTTGCGCCCCTTCTTGAGCGTAACGATGAGCGAAACGCGGTGCTGGGTAAACCGCCTGTCCTGAGAGACGCTCTTGATCTTTCGCCCGTTGAGCCAGACCACCATCCCGCCGCGAAGCGAGATCACCAGTTCGGCCTGGTGTGCGGAGTCCGCCGAAATTTCCGTAGCCAGATAGACCACCCCCTGGGTTTTCGGAACGTAATGTCTCAATGCCAGACTGCGTCCCTCAATCGCCCGCCACGCATAGTCTTTCTTTCCAAACTTGAAAGTGTCAGTCGCTTTGAACTTCCCCGGACGTTCGGGCGGAAAGACCTTCTTCATCTGCAAATCCTTCTGCCAGTTTAACGGAAAATGTCCAATAAAATGCCACTTACTCAGCGATTGTGCGGGATTAACGTCGCTGGGCAGATGATACCTAACGCTGTATTTGCCCGGATAGAGCCTGGCCGTCATTCCATGATATCCGCTGGTAAGATAGGTATCGCCATGATAGAGCTGCTGGGGAACGTCCGATCCGCCGGCCGCGGCACCAACGTTGCGGAAACCGAACAAGCCCGTGGGCACGAGAGTCTTCTGTCCGTTACGAATTTCGAGCGGTCTGGAAACCCACCCTGACGGGAAACCGACCCTCACGTCGTACTTGCCCGGCGCCAGACCCTGGGGCCTGCCCGCCCGGGCGACACTCACGCAACGCGAGCCCTTGTACACCTTGAACTGCCTGGATGAGTCGGGTTTCAGACCCGTCGAGTCGACCCTGACGCTCGTTGCGGGGGGCTTGGGTTTCGCCTTTTTCGGGGCTGCGATAACGTATGCCGACATCACGCATGCAAATACAGCACATGCGGCGGCGGTTTTGACCCAATGGTTTTTTCTTCTATGAATCATCTGTCGATACTCTCCGATCTCAAAGTGACATCAGAAACGCTACGAGGTCCGCAATCTGCGCGGCGGTCAGTTTTGAAGTCTCTCCGTGTTCATCGTCTGGGTTGAATTTGGTGAGTACTTCGTTCAATGTGGCGGCCCGTCCGTCGTGAAGATAGGGTCCGGTGCGATACAGTTCTATAAGCGAGGGAGTGTCAAATTCTTTGCGTCCCTTGAGGTTTCTGTCGGTTCGCGTGCCCACGTCGTACATCTTCAGGTCCGTGTAAAGGGGCGGGGCGTGGCATTCGGCGCAGCCGGACCTGGCGAACACTTTCTTGCCCCGGGCGGCCGACGCATCGAGCGAACCGTCCGCCTTGCGGTGATACGGGCTGGGAATGTGTTTTACGTCACGGAGGTACGCTCGGACGGCATTGAGTACGTCATCGGAGGGCTGAACGAACTGAATGAACCTGAAGCCCTTTTCTACCGCCACTTCCATGCTCGCGCGTACTCCCAACGCCATCGCCGGTGGCGTCCGCCACGAACCGACCAGCGATTTGACGTTCTTGGGATTGGTAATACCGTCATTGAGCAGGTCCCAGTTCACACCATCAACGCGGGTCCGTGGATGACAACTGGCGCAACTGACCCAATTCTGGAAGCAGTGTGTCGCGTCGTGAAACAGAAACTCGCCTCGCCTGACGACATCCATCTTTCCGGGCCCGCCGAGCGAGATGGTTCTGCGCAGCTTACCGGTGACGCCGTCGAGAACCGTAATGCTGTCCGAGAAATAGTTGGCCACGTAAAGACTCTGATCGTTCGGGCATATCGCAATCCCCGTGGGCCCGAGCCCACCAGTGGCGGCGCGTTTTACGATGCGCCCGCCGGACCAGAGGAGCCCGAGATTCACGTGAGCGGTCTTGAGTTTTTCCGCCCCCGCAGTGCGAATCAAATACCGCAGCCGGTTCAGGTCAACCACCGATATCTTGTGAATACCGCGATGAGCGACGTACAGGCGTTTGGCGTCTTTGGATATCGCCACGCCGTGGGGATTCGCCGCTCCGGAATTGACGTTGTCCAGCAACACGGTGACGACCTTCCCGTCACCTTCCAGCGGGATCATCGACAGCGCGTTTGTGTGTATCCATCCCTGTCCGATCTGCGCGGTGGTTATCGTGAAGTTGGGGCGCGAATGCACGCAGAACGCCGTCTTACCATCGGGACTTACCACGATGCCCCTGCCCAGAAGCATCGTTCCGGGCGAACGCTTCTCGGAGACCACTTTTCGCAGGGCGGTGTCTATTATCGACACGTGGGCGGTCACGTTTTTGGCGGTGGCCGCCTGCGACGACAGCGAATTGTTGACCAGCAGCTTCTTCCCGTCGGGCGTCATCGCCAGATACATCGGCGCCCGTCCGGTCTTTATTCGGGCGACCTCCTTGCGACCCGCCACGTCAATAACCGAAACGTCGTCGGAAATGTAGTTGGCGGAGTACAGTGTCTTACCGTCGGGCGAAATCGCCAGACCCGTCGGGTCGTATCCGCACTTGACGGTCGCAACGGCCTTTCGCCGCGAAACGTCCACAAAGCTTATCGTGTGGTCCTGCTGATTCGCCGCGAACACCATCTTACCGTCGCCGCTGACGACCAGGCCCCAGGGCCCGCGACCGACCGGGATTTCATGGACGAGTTTGCCCGCGCCCGTATCGATAACGCCCAGCGTATCGGCGGTATGATTCGTAACGTAAGCAAAACGCCCCTTGGGCGAGAACGCAATGCACGCCGGCGACTTGTACTTGGGTCTCGCCGCATTACCTGGCGGTAACTTTGACCTGACTCGCTGGTCGGACGCGCCGGCCAGCAAACACAGGAAGGCAAGCGCCGCGGTGCAGAGCAAGGCTGCGGGAATGATTCTATTGTGGTTCGTAGACAACGGGGACTCTCGCAACTCCGGTGAGGTTTCTGGCGTTCTTCGTTCTTAAACTAAACGGTTTTCTGATTATATTGCACTATCGGCCCAAATCCCATACAGATTATGGGAGAAGTTCGCTCCAAGGGTGATATGAACCGAGCAGATCAGTGCGTTGGCCGATGCAGACAGGAGTTTCCCTCGTAATCTCGGACGTTTTTCCATCCGCCCCCTACAATTCTCTGGGCTGGGTGCAAGACTCAACCATCCGATACGATCAGCTTACGACGTAACCGTTCAGGCCCATTCGGACCTGTGATGCTTATCTGGCGGGGCAGCGCA
>CAZSLS010000105.1:0-21201 GCA_964607575.1 uncultured Planctomycetaceae bacterium
AACAGAGCCTGGCGAGGTCAACTGAGCGTCTGAGGCCCCGCCTGAACGGTTACTGCTTGACGGTAGTTTGCCCGCAAATGCGGACGTTGACGACGAAAACGGCGAAAAACCTCGAAAAAATGCTTGCTAGAATCGCTTGAATCCCTATTATGGGCGGGTTCTAAACGAACTGCTGTGTCACATACGACACGGCCATGCAGATAAGGGATACTTTCGAGCGATGATAAAGGTTAAGGCAAGAGGAAACGAATCGGTTGAGCAGATGATCAGGCGCTTCAAGAAGATGTGCGAAAAAGAAGGTCTGGTCCGGGACATCAAACGCAGGAGCTACTATGAAAAGCCCTCTGAGGTCCGCCGCCGCCGACGACGCAAGAGCCTCAAACGCACCACCTGATATTACCGGTATTGCAGAGTTCCAGTCCCTACCGGCGCCGCCATGCTCGGCGGGGCAATATCCGTTTGGCGAGATCCGCTTAACTCCTTCAACCCCCAGAGGATAGATACCATGAAGGCTTTGTGCAGCATCTGTAACCGACACCGAAATGTACTGTTGTTCGTAGCTGTTTTGGCTATGCTGGTCATGACCGGTAGCCCCGCAGTGGCCGCTGAAGAGGGACTCGTCCCAGGCATTGGCGACATCCACTGGTTCTGGTACATCGCTCCGATCGGCTCGATTGTGGCGTTGGTCTTTGCCGTGAAGTTCTACAAGGAAGTCAAAGCCGCCGACCCCGGTGACGAGAAGATGATCGAAATCGCCGCTCACGTCACCGCCGGCGCCATGGCGTATCTGAAGCGTCAGTACAAGGTCGTGTTTGTTTTCTTTGTAATTGTTTCTGCGATACTCGCGGTGATGGGTTTTGTTTTCAAGGTCCAGCACGAGATCGTGTTTGTTGCATTTCTGACCGGCGGGTTTTTCAGCGGTCTGTGCGGATGGTTCGGTATGAAGACCGCTACGCTGGCGTCCAACCGCACTACGCAGGGCGCCAAAGAGGGCCTCAATCGCGGATTGACTGTCGCTTTTCGCGCTGGCGCCGTCATGGGCCTGGTCGTCGTCGGCTTCGGTCTGCTGGACATATGCGGTTGGTTTTTTGCACTGACGCTCTTCACTGACATGGGGCTCGTCGAGATAACCGTTGTCATGCTGACATTCGGTATGGGCGCCAGTTCGCAGGCGTTATTTGCTCGTGTGGGCGGTGGTATTTTCACCAAGGCCGCCGACGTCGGCGCCGACCTGGTCGGTAAGGTCGAAGCCGGTATCCCCGAAGATGATCCCCGCAACCCTGCTACCATCGCTGATAACGTTGGCGATAACGTCGGCGATGTAGCCGGTATGGGCGCCGACCTGTACGAAAGTTACTGCGGTTCGATTCTTGCCACCGCCGCACTGGGTGTAGCCGCCGTTGTGTCGATGGACCTCGGACGAGCCGATGCGATGGACGCGGCGATGCGACTGCTGGCGGCGCCGATGATCCTTGCCGGTATTGGCATCTTCCTGAGTTTGGTCGGAATCTACATGGTTCGCACCAGAGACGATGCGAGCATGAAGGAGTTGATGTCCGCCCTCATGCGGGGCGTTATGGGCTCGAGTCTCCTGATACTGGTTGCCGCAGCGGGCGTGTGTTACATCCTGTTGGACCCGGTTAAAGACGTCAGTTGGTTAGGCGTGTTCGGCGCTATATGTGCCGGCATGATTGCCGGCTTGGTCATCGGAAAAGCCACCGAGTATTACACCAGTTACGACTTCAAGCCTACCAAGGAAGTATCCGCCAACGCCGAAACCGGCGCCGCCACGGTGATTATCTCCGGTCTCGCTGAAGGAATGAAATCCACCTGGATGAGCCTATTGACCGTTATTGTCGGCATCATGGCTGCGTTCATGCTGGCCGGTGGAAACGAAAACATGCTGCTTGGCCTCTACGGTGTGGGCATCGCCGCCGTTTCGATGCTGGCGACGCTTGGGATCACCCTGGCGACCGATGCATACGGTCCCATCGCCGACAACGCCGGCGGAAACGCCGAAATGACCGGACAGGAAGCCGAGGTCCGAGAGCGCACCGACGCGCTTGACTCACTGGGCAACACCACCGCCGCGATGGGCAAAGGCTTCGCAATAGGTTCTGCAGCATTGACCGCCCTGGCCCTGATGGCCGCTTACGTTGAAGAAGTCCGGATCGGAATGGTCCGTGAAGGCGGAGAGGCCATCGTTCAACGTTATGACGACAAGGTCGTCGACGGCAGCGCCGCTTCGGTTGGCGCCGGTAAGACAGTTGTTCAGCAGGATGGCAAACCCGTTACGTACATGATTCTCACCAAGGAAGCCAAGGATATTCCGGCCGGGAAGATTACCGTTCCTGCCGCGGACACGTGGCTGAAGCAGCAGGACAATGTTGTCAAGACTGACGTGACCTATGGCGGCAAGACTATCTCCGGCGTGCGGATGGTTCCGGCCGCGAGGGCTTCCCTGCGTCAGTACATGGATTTCTACAACGTTAACCTGATGAACCCGCGAGTGCTGTGCGGAATATTCTCCGGCGTGCTGCTGGTGTTCCTGTTCAGCGCCCTTACGATGAAGGCCGTTGGGCGGGCGGCGATGGCGATGGTCCGGGAGGTCAGGCGACAGTTCAAGGAAATCCCCGGTATCCTGGAAGGCACGGGCGAACCCGATTACGCCAGGTGCGTTGATATCTCCACCGCGGGCGCCCAGAAGGAAATGATTATCCCGTCGCTCCTGGCGCTGACGGTTCCGGTGGTTGTTGGTCTGGTGCTTGACGTTGGCGGCGTGATGGGGTTGCTGGTTGGCGGTCTGACGTGCGGTTTTGCGATGGCGATCTTCATGGCCAACGCGGGCGGAGCATGGGACAACGCCAAGAAATATATCGAGAAGGGAAGCCATGGCGGAAAGGGCTCCGACGCCCACAAAGCCGCTGTTGTCGGCGATACCGTGGGTGATCCGTTCAAGGATACTTCCGGACCGAGTCTCAACATCCTGATCAAGCTGATGGGTATGGTCAGCGTTGTCTTTGCCGGTCTGATAGTGAAATATGCCCCGCAGATCAGCGATTTCCTGGGCATGTAAAGCGAAGAGACTCAGGCATGGCTAAACGCCCAGGCAATACTGACGCGGCGAAGACGCTGGCGATCCAAGCCGCCAGGCTCGCCTCAGACAGCCACTGCGAGGATATTGTTGTCCTCGATCTGCGAGGCATCAGTCCGGTTACCGATTACTTCGTGATCGCTACGGGCACTTCGTCCCGCCAGATGCGGAGCGTGGCCGACGATATCGCGAAGTTCGGCAAGAGTATCGGGCAGCCCGCCTGGCAGAAGGCGGGCATGGATTCGTCCCAGTGGGTCCTGCTGGATTTCGTCGACCTGGTGGTACACCTCTTCGATTCCCAGGCCCGAGGATACTACGATCTGGAACTGATGTGGGGCGAAGCTCCGCATGTGGAATGGGCGCGTGAATCTTAAGGGCGAACTGGAAACTCGAATCAGCGAAGCGCTTGTCGCGGCCGGAGCGCCGCACGGTAGCGGCGCACTGATCGCCCGCTCGAACAAACCGGAATTCGGACACTACCAGGCCAACGGATGCATGGCCGCGGCGAAGGCACTCAAGACAAACCCGCGCGAGCTGGCGCAAAAGGTTGTAGATAACCTGGACCTTTCCGACATCGCCGAACCGCTCGATATCGCCGGTCCGGGATTCATCAACATTCGTATTAGCGCCGAGTGGCTTGCCCAAAGGCTCACCGAAGTCGAAAGCGATCCGAAGCTCGGTGTGGCGCCCCCGGATAAACCGCAGACCGTTGTGGTCGACTACTCGGCTCCGAACCTCGCCAAGGAAATGCACGTCGGACACCTGCGGAGCACGATTATCGGCGACGCCATGGTCCGCGTGCTTGATTTTATCGGGCACAAAGTCATCCGGCAGAATCACGTCGGCGACTGGGGCACGCAGTTCGGTATGCTCGTGCAATTCCTCAAAGATGGAGGGACACAGTACAGTGAGCATGAAATCGACGGGATGAAATTTCAGGGCATTGACAGAGCTGCGATTTCAGACTTGCAGATTTTTTACCGACAGGCCAGGGCTAAGTTCGATGCCGACCCTGAATTCGCTGACAGGGCCAGGAGCAGGGTTGTTCTACTGCAATCCGGAGACAAAGAAACATGGTTGATCTGGAAATCTTTTGTAGATGAGTCACTTGAGCACTGCGAGGGCGTTTACCGCAGTCTTGGAGTACTGCTGAGGCGGACTGATGTCCACGGCGAGAGCGAATTCAACGACGACCTGCCCAATGTGATTGAAGACTTGCGATCGGGCGGGTGGCTTGAAGAATCCCAGGGCGCCCAGTGTGTCTTCCTCGACGAGTTTCGCGGAAAGGGCGAAGACGACGCCGACGTCCCGTTGATCGTTCAGAAATCCGATGGTGGATATCTCTATGCGACCACAGATCTGGCGGGCATCCGATATCGCCAAAGCCAACTCGCCGCTGACCGCGTCTTGTACGTCACGGATTCTCGCCAAGGCATGCACTTCGCGCAGGTGTTTGGCGTTGCCCGTATGGCCGGTTTCGCCGGGGCGGAAATGATGCTCGAACACGTGCCTTTCGGGATGATGTTAGGCGAGGACCACCGCCCGTTCAAGGCGCGCGAAGGTGACACGATCAGGCTGACGGATCTCCTGACAGAGGCTCAGCAGCGGGCGTTCGATCTTGTCAGCGAGAAGACCCCCGATTTCGACGAAGACCGCAGACGCGAAATCGCCTCGATAGTTGGTATCGGATCCGTCAAGTACGCCGACCTGTCGCAGAATCGCAGCAGCGATTACGTTTTCAGTTGGGACAAAATGCTGAGCCTGGTCGGAAACACCGCCCCGTACATGCAGTACGCTTACGCACGCGTAAAGAGCATCTTCCGCAAGGCCGATATGGATGAGTCACAGGCGGTCGGCGAGATCGTACTCACCGAGCCGGCGGAAACGAATCTCGCCGTCAAACTCGTCCAACTCCCCGAAACCGTCCAGGCCGTAGCCGACGAATGCCTGCCGAATCTGCTATGCTCGTATCTCTTCGATCTGGGCGGCGCGTTCATGACTTTCTACGAAGCCTGCCCGGTCCTCAAAGCCGACGACCCCACCGCCCGCACCAGCCGCCTGATGCTCTGTCTCCTCACCGCCCGCACCATCAAAACCGGTCTGGGCATGCTGGGCATCGACACGCTCGAGCAGATGTAGTGCATTGTAGAGATAGCGTCAATCCTGTTCGACAACTCGTATTATACTACGAACAAGCCGAAGGTTTGGGGTCACGGCTGGATGTCCGATGCCATGCCGTATTCATGTTAGCCACGGGCGCAAGCCCGTGGAAAAAGGCTCCACAAGCAAAAGAGCCCCTGAATGGGGCGATTCATGTTCCCGCTAGCGATGTGAATTGGCGCGCGTGAACCGGATCGCATCGAATTCTGTGACGCGTGAGAATGAATCGGCTCTATGGGCCTCTTTATTGTGAAACACTCGATAGCCACGGGCTCGCGCCCGTGGCTATCATGAGAAAACAGTGACGGTGTAATGCTAATGTCGAACAGAACTGGGATAGCAGACCGAAAGGTTCTCTGTGGAATACCTGTCCGCGTATGCTACAATAATCGCCGATGTAACGTGCAATTCTGCATACGCAGATGACAATACAGGACAAACCTAACATGAACGGGAAAGCCGGAAGGATTAGCATGGCTTTTGAGTCGTCGGTCCGCGAGGCCGCAGGGAAGGGAACGAGTGATGGCGAAACAGTGGTCTAAAGGCGATCGGCGGAAACAGAATCGCCAGCCAGTATCAGTACTACCGGAGCTTCCAGATTCGGAAGACGAACTGTGGGAATATGAGAAGTTCTTGGCAGATTACATGGAGCGGGTAGCAGCGCCGGTGTTCTTAGAGAACCTGGACAAGGTTTACCCGGAATTTAACTGGCAGCAAAGCGAGGATGGTACATGGTTCTCCACGACGGTACCGGAAGATGATCCGGACTTTGAACCCCACGAGGTGGACATATATGGGATGATAGGTAAAGAAATCTATGACGAAAAGGGCAACCCCATAGGCGTAGATGAAGGCTATCATATTGTTGACGAAATAGTGGTTTGTGTGAGTACAGTTACCGCGGGTCCTTTCTATCTTTGCATTGAGTGGGAAGATGAAAACGGCTATCACGATCTGGAGTACGATGATCATACGTCCTACAAAAATTGTCTGTCTTCGCTTCGGAGAGAGTCAGAGGGAGGACAGGGAGAGTCGAGTCCCGAATACATTAGTGGATGTTGGACGGTACTGGAGACACTTGGCTTGGCGATTCCAGACCCAAAGACTTATTCTGCATCAAGAAGAGGAGGCAAGAAACCAAAGGCGGCTGATACTACTTCCCGACGGAGAAGGAAACTCTGACAGCCATAGAAAGGCAAAGGTGTATAATGCAAATAACAATGTTCGTGTTTGCGAAGAAGGTGCGTAGCGGCGCCCCATCTCTACGAAAGCAGATTGGCGAGAAGTTGGACGCCGGAGATTACTACGATCTACGCGTGGAATCCCACAAGAAGAAGGGGCGTTCCTCCGGGTGGATGAAGGTCAAAGCCAAGGAATGTGGCGGGGCGCTTAACATTGAATGGGATGCTGACTGTCACATGCTCGTTGTCCGTGCTGTCGCCAGGACCAAGGATCCCTATCTGCTTCTGTCGATATTCCTACAGTACCTTCTTGAGAATCATCTCAAGTCAATACAGAATATGTCGATCCAGATGCTTTGATTCCGCCCGTTTGTGGAAGCTGAATGAGAGCCAATATATGAATCGAGATCCGGTAATTGAAGAAATCAGGAAGATACGGCGACGTATATCCAAGAGTTGCGGTCATGACCCTCGACGCCTCGTGGAAAAATACCGCCAGCAACAGCGTGATTATGCGGATCGTTTGTGGTCCGGACGGAAGTTCTCACAGCCTGCCCATGATGAATCGGAGAAGTAGTACTTGCCGAACGATAGGGCAGATTGTCACGGAACCTGTCGACTCGAATAGCGCAGGTCACTTTTTCGGCGCCAGGCGGAATATCACGTCACCCGTTCTGTTCTTCTTGCTGTCCAATGCCCGGCCTCCGTCGTCTTGCAGGTCCGGACCCACGCTGTAGAGTATCGCTCCGCCGTTCTTATTGAGGGCCATTCGCAAGGGCTCGCCGTTGAACGGGTCGGTCGGAATCATCTCGATAAGTTCAGGGTCAAGTTCGTCGAGGCTCTCGGGCAGGGTTCCGATCTTGATGCGATAGATCGCCATCGCCAGGGCAAGGCGCGCCAGGCGGCGTCTCGCGTCGCCCTCAGCCGCTCTGTCCGGATATACGCTGACCGCTGGGAGCATTCTGGTTGTCAGGAACCCTCTTGGTCCCTCGCCCATCCGTCTTGGGAGACTTTTCCACTGGTCCCTGGCCCGGTGATAGGGCATGGCGGCCAGACGCTGCCATTCCCGCACGGCCGCGTTGTAAACCTGGATCTCATCGGCCATAAGAAACACGCGGTACAGAGGCATCATAAACTCGAACTCGGAAAGATTCCGCCGCGGGATCGAATGGTCAAGCTGTTCCGCATCGCCCAACGACGCGAGAATCGATAACCCCATTGCTTCCTCTCCCCGGAGTGCCGAACGGACTATCCGCCCGTGCGAAAGCAGCGGATCGATCTTCAGCGACAACAATTGGGGCGCAGTAACATTGCTTCCGGACAGTACGATTTCCATCGTCTCGACCCCGCGAGATTCAATGGCCATCGCCACAAGGGCTGACAGGACCGTCGGTTCCTGCGTGATATGCTCCGACATTGCGAACAACGCGTTAAGATCGGCGATTGCCCCCGCCAGGTCCCCGTCAATCGCCCGCATGCGGGCATCAGCGGCCAGCAGTTCCGCCGCGGTCCGTGCTTTTGACACCTGCGGTAGCAGAACGCTTGCCAGATTCGTCCAATCCCAGTAGCCAACGAAATTGCACTGCTTCATGCCCGCTGCCCGGCGGAGTTGCCTCAGGCCCCGTGCATTGGCCTTCAGTATCTTGCGGATTTTCGCATCCGCGGGGCGTGTGGTCGCTTGCTCGCCCTCATGGGAATCCAGCCAGTTACACACGGGTATCGCCCAATCGATTACCTTTCTATCGGTCAGTATCCCAAGCGACTCGAACGCCTGCTCGTAAGCGAGCGCGGCGTTCTGACCGTCCGGAATCCGGGGTGGAAACGTGGACACGACGATCGAACCGGCCCGGGCCCTGAGGCGCCCGAGCTGATTCTTGGCGTTCAGATCGAGATTCCAGAATGTCATCAGGCTGAGTACACACGCGGTGGCAAAAACTATATTGAGTTTCCTTGCAGGCCACCGGACCGCGCCGCGATTGTGCAGACCACGTCGCATGATTACTATCGCCACGATAATGAACACCTCGGTGAGTGCCAGCAGAAACCATGGCCTTATGACCGGACCGACCCTCGCGACCATTCGCAACCATATTGCGATGTACGTTACCGCCGCCCAACAGCTTAACGGGACGAGCAGACCGGTTGCCATGACCACCCAACGAAGCCATGTTTGTTTCCCTCTGACTCCATCGACGACCGCCACCGCCACCATCAGGCAACTGGTCACTAACAGTTCGATCCATATAAGCGCCTGTCCCATGATTGTTCTCCCGGATTCCTGTTCCAGTTTACGGCAGGGGGCTCAGCCTCGCCCCGGACAGCATCATCGAATGCTGTCTCGCCTGCTCCCTCGAGAGTTCGGGCAAGAGATCTTGCACCAGCCTGGTCGTTTCTTCCACATCCGCTGTCTTCACGTTCGTATTGCGGGGGTAGTCAGATACGTTGACCGATGCGATCGCAAGGTTCATCGCCAGCAGGAAACACGCTGCGACGGCGGCTGCGAACGACCACCAGTTGTTCGATTTCCGCGGGGCGTGCAGTTCGGCCCGTACACCGTCCAGCACGTCACGGCGCAAGTCGTCATCGCTTTTGACGCGGTTTCGATTGGCGAGTGACGCCTCGAGTTCGCCGAGTTCGGTCGGTAGTTGATCTTTGGGGTTCATAGCTTTCATCTCAAAATGGAACGTAGTTTCTCAAGTGCGTATCGGTAGCGGCTGGCGGCGGTGTTGGCGCTGATGCCCAGGACGGATGCAATCTCGGCGAAGGTCAGGCCCCCGTCGATCTTCAGGGCGATCACTTCCCGCTGAGAGGCGCCCAGGGCGGTCAGTGCCCTTTCGAGGTGCTCATTTTCGCCGGGGGGGTGCCCCGATCTTGACGCCGCTTCCTGCCGGGCTCGTCCCGCTACCGCTGCGGCGTTCCGCTTCTGCCGGCTGCTCGTCCTGATCGCAAGTCGCCGGAGCGAAGTGAACATGTACGCCGCGAGATTCTCGACCCCCGCCAACTTGTCTCTCGATCGAACCATCGCCACAAAAAGCTCCTGCACCAGGTCACGGGCGTCTTGGCGACAGCCCGTCATCGCGACAGCCACCCGAAACAGACGCTCGCCCAATATGTCGTAAAGGGTCGCGTATGCTTGCTCGTCGCCCGCAGCCAGGGCCGGGGGCAATTTATCCAGGCCACCGTCCGTCATCCGCGTCTCCATAAGTACAAGAGCAGTAAACCGACGTTATTTGTCTAAAAAACGAGAATTCCCCCGGTTCGATTACTCCGACGACAGTGCGGTGCCCAAGCGTTTGATGTTATCGTGCATTACGCTCAGATAGTCGCCCCGTCCGCCGGGGGGGTGTTCGCACGGCGAGAAGACTACGCTGACCAGACCGAGGTCCTTCTTCAACCGGTCTGCCGCCGCTTGAACGGGCGTTTCTTCCCAAAGAATAACCTGCGGGCGGGGCTCGATCTGCTCGATCTGCTTGCGGATGTTGGCGATTATTCTGTCCGATGGCGCGGTTTTCGGGTCCAGGTCGAGATTCGTGATGTTCCATTCGTAACGCCTGGCCAGATAGTTGTACGCCGGATGTGAGGCCAGTAGGGTGCTGCCTTGAAGTTTTACCAGCGATGCATCGATTGCATCGAGGTCCGCGGCCAGGGCGGTGTGGTTGGCGTTGAGTTCATCGATGCGGGCGGGCAGGAATCTCACAAGTGCCTTGTGGATTTCGACGGCCTGGATTTTGGCGTTGCGGGGATCGAGCCATGCGTGCCCGTCGACGCCTTCGTGGTCGTGTTCTCCGCCCGAACCGTGGCTGTGAGTGATCGAGGTCTTGAATTTGACCAATTCACCGGCCAGTGGGCGGGCTGTGTCGACCAGTTTCGATGGCGGGAGGCTTACTTTGGCGACCCATTTTTCAAAATCGGCTCCGTTGATTATCACCAGATCGGCTTGTTGGTACGCTGCGATCGTATCGGCGTCGGGCATCCATGTTCTCGGGTCCTGGTCGGCGGGCAGGGGGCAGGTGACGTTGGCGAGCGGCCCGGCGATACGCCGCGTGAAATACGTTGTCGGGTAAAACGTAGTGTATATTGTCGGGACCTTGGGCGGGGGCGGAGTTTCGGTATTCGAGCAGCCGATCATAGCGACAGCAATCAGCAACAGGTGCGCAAGTTTTCGCGGATTAATCACAAGCCTACCTCGTTACGGTTTGAACTTGACCCACACCGGCGAGGTCCAGCCCATGTTCCCGTCTTTCTGGATGACGCGAATGTAGTAGCGGTTCTCGCCGCTGACCGGTTTGTCGTCGGTGAATGTGGCCTGGAAATCCTTTCCGCCGGCCGGCGTGAAGGTCTTGTAGTTCTTCTCGTTTCGCACGACCGTGACCGCCTCGATCGGGGCCGTGCCGTTGACCGCTATCTTCATCGCCGGCTTGTCGGAGGTCTCGAATATCTCGCCGAGCATGCGCGCGTTGCACGAGAACTCCATGAAGATCTTGTCGGTCGCGGCGATGGTGCGCCTCGCGTCGGCCGCGTCGAACACGCCCGACCGGTCGAACTTCTTCACGTAGACCCCGCCGAACGTGACACCGGTCGAACGGTGGTCGCTGCTGGCGAACACGCCGAGTTTGTGCCCGAGTTTCAGAGCGTTCTGGTAGGTCCCGGCGCTGTGTTTTCCGAAGTTCATCGGTTTTGGGGTTGCTACTTTCGGCTGGGGCAGGTCGTTGCCCTCGTAGCTGTTACGCGAGCCCTGGTAAATCTCGACGAGCGTCTCGATCTTGTAATCGATTTCCTTGTAGACGCCCCAGTCCGTGCCCATCCCGCCGGCCGAGGTGTGTTCGATGGTGATGCATCGCATATCCGATCGGCGGAGGATATCCCATACGTCCCACGGCGGGAGCTGTCCGGGCTTGGCGTTGTCCTTTCCGATGGGCGGAGGGGGCAGGGCCTTGGCCCATCGAGAGTTGAGGTAGTTCTTGCGGGAGATGTAGACGATCGGTCCGCCGCGCTTTATGAAGATCACGTTGCGGTGTCCGTAAGGCCACGTCTGCTCGCGTTCGTACGCGTAGAACGACAGGAACTCCGCGGGATTGTGGAACATGTCGGTGTATTTCTGGCTCTGGAACCATTCGTACTCGTGGTACGTTTTGCCCGCGTCAGTGTGGTCGGTGGTCGCCAGGTAGTCCAGACCCGCAGCGTCCAGGGCGTAGCGATAGTGCTCGACGATACATCCGTCGTCGGGGGTGCGACAGTTCGAGAAATCCGTATGCCGGTGAAAATCGCCCCAGTACAGTTCGTATTTGGTTTCGTCGAAGGTCCATGTGTGGCGGTCGCCGTGTTTGCGTTCGGGGGTGCTGTTTACCGGCGCGGGGGCTTTCCATACAGGTTTGGATGCGACCTGCTTTGCTCCGGGAAATGCTGCGGCCTGGGCTTTGCCGATTGTCGCCAGATGGACAGCGCTGACGCCTTGCTGTTTGCCCTTGCGCCCGTCGCTTGGCCAGACGGCGATGATTTGCCCCTTGTTGTCCACGCCCGCCGAAACGCGCCGGTCCTGACAGTATGAACTGTTGGCCAGTATCAGCGGTTTGATCCAGGTCTTCTTGTCGGCGTCGTATCTGGTGACCGCTGCTTTCCAATGCTTGTCGCCGCGGAGGCGATAGTAACGATAGAATACCCACGGGGCTCCCGCGGCGTCGACGACGACTTCCGGTTGATTGATCGCGCTGGAGTTCGAACCCCTAGCCGGTGCGAGTCCGGGTATCAGCGGGGCGATATCGCCCGCGGGAGTCACCTTGCCCGTGGCCAGGTCGACGGCGATCAGATAGAGATGTCGCCCGTAGTTAAGCCCGCCTCCGGTTTTACGCCATTCGGACCCGAGATCCTTTCCCCATCGCACGGGCCCATCTTCATAGGCGACCCACAGCGTTTTTCCGTCCGGCGAGACGGCCCCGTGTGCGCGAGCCTCGTAGCGTTTGGTGGCGACGATTGGCGAGATTGTGGTTTTGCCCTCGGGCGTTACCTTTGCGAGATATACGTCGTAATTTCCGCCACGGTAGCTGTCGAAAACGATCAATGCTTCATCGTTTTTCCCGAACGCCAGGCGGGGCTCCCAGTCGCCGGCGGGGTGTTTGGTCACGCGGATCGGATCGGACCAGGCCTTTTTCTTCGGGTCCAGATATGCGGCGTATATGTCGTTGTCGCCGCCCTGGAACTTTTGCCACGCCGCCCATACTCGCCCGTTGCGGTCGGTTTTTGCGTTGGGGAATATATTGGCGCCCGGAGCCTTCGAGATCGCGACGGTTTCGCCCGCGGGTTTTCCGTCGATTATCGCTCGGGCGAGCACGTTCCATTTGCCCGGAGCCTCCATCTGCGACCAGATGCACCATACCGTCCCAGCGCCGTCGCAGGCGACTGTCGGTTGGTAAACGTCGCCCGAATCGGAGACCGCGCCGCGAGAGATCAACTTGTCATCGATCAGTTCGGCCAGTTTGACCTGGTCGGCGTCGCGCGTGTATTCGACGTAGGCGACCGTCACCTTTCCATCCGGCGAGATGCACATCGACGGGAAGTCGTTCTGCACTTTCCCACCGGTCAGCGACGCCGTCGGTTTGATGACCTCGCCGGGCAGTTTGGCGGATGTGCGGTTCTTCTTGTTCTTGTTTTTCTTGCGTGCTTGCGCGTCGCAAAGCGAGGCGGTCGACAGCAGGACCAACGTTAGAACCAAAGTCCGGCGGAGCGTTGTTTTCATAATGAACGATTCCCTTTAATGCGTCAATTCTACCATATTGGGCGATGAAATCTACAGCAGCACGCCGAAACGAACCACGTACCACATCAGGGCGCCCAGCATCGCTCCGGACAGGATAACACTGGTCAGTAGCAGCAGGGCGATCTCGCCGGCCTGGACAGCCAAAACGGTCGACCGGCTGGATCCGATCTTGCTGAGCGTCTGGAACTCTCGCCGTCGAATTCGCAGCGACAGCAGTATCACCAGCAGCAGGAACAGGCCCGTCGAGACCAGCACCATGACGAAGATCGCGTTGAGGAACTGCTTGACCCGGAAGATGATATCCATCATCGAGCGGACCACCTGCAGCGGTACGACGGCCTGGGCGTCGGTCGATTCGCGATAGCGGGCCTTGAGAATCGTGAAGGACTTGTCATCCCGGGGCAGGGCTACAAGAGCGGTTACAGGAAACGAGTCGCCTTTACCGTGGAAATGGAAGCTGTCGAGCAGATCGGGCGTCACTTCGGCGTGATCGACGAGCGACGGGCTCATTATCACCCCGGTATCCGTCGCGCCGAGCAGCAGAGAAGGATCGGTGACTTTCTGTGCGGCCGTGTGACCGTGCCCGATACCTTCGATTATCCACGTCGTCTTGATGTCAGTCAGTGCGACCAGATCGTCGGGGGTCCCGGTCTCCTCGAGTACGCCGACGACACGCATCAGCAGCGGATAGCTCGAAGTGATATCGTAGACCTTCTCCTGGTCGGACTTCAGTTTGTCGCCGGGCGCCAGGCCGAGCCGTCTCGCCGCAGCCGCTCCTAGTACGACGTCTCCGAGTACTTGCGGAAGCGTTCCGCGACTTACTTTGAGCTTGCGGAACGAGAAATAATCGAGTGTCGTCCCGACCAGCGGAGTTTCCTCGGCGGTGTAAGCGATATACATCGGGATGATGGTCGCCAGGTCGCCTTCGGCGGCTTTATCGGCGCTAGCCATCGTGAGCCGCTGTTCGATTCGCCCCTTGAAATAGAGCGTATTGAGGACTAGATCGTACGCGCTGCCCTTGGCCCCGATGACAAGCGGCGTCCGGTCGGCGCGGTCTATCATGATGCGGTTGTAGTATCCGACCAGCACGTGGACCGCCGCCGGCAGGAACATCGCAATCGAGATGCAAATCACCAGTATTGCCGAGCGGAGGCGGTAGTAGACCGCGTAGCGAAATGCCAACCACAGCGCATCTCTCATTGCATGTCCTCCATGTCGATCACGCGGTCGAAGCGATCGAGCAGCGAATGGTCGTGAGTGACCATGAGGACGGTTGCTTCGCGTGCGGTGGCCTGGTCGAGCAGGACCTGGACGATCGTCCGGCTGGTTTGTGGGTCGAGGTTGCCCGTGGGTTCGTCGGCCAGGATGATCTTCGGATCTGTCACCATCGCGCGGCAGATCGCGACTCGCTGGCGCTGGCCTTGTGACATGCGGTCGGGATGCCTGTCGAGGACTTCGGAGATGCCCATGGATTGTGCGAGCGCGTCGGCCGACGCGCGGGCTGCACCGTTGAGTTTCAGTGCTGGATTGATGCGGTAGGGCAGGAGGATGTTTTGGCGCACGGTCAGGTATTCCAGCAACTCGAACTCCTGGAAGATCAGCCCGATATTGGCGATGCGATAACTGCGTCTTTCCGGGTCGCTCCGGCGAGAGATTTCCGCGCCCGATACTCGCACTGATCCTGCGGTCGGCGTGAGGATCCCCGCCACGATGTGCAGCAGCGTGGTCTTGCCCGATCCGCTGGGCCCGATGACTGCCGCCCTCTGCCCGACGTCGATATCGAGCGCCCCGGCGCGCAGCGAAAAATCGCTGTCGGGATACTCGAACGCCATGTCGCGTAAAGAAATCATGATTGTCCGACCGAGACGCGTTTGTGCCTGCGGATCTGCGAATCCGCGATTCGCCATGCTGTCCCGTTGTGCCTTACGGTGTAGGTCGCCTGGTATTCGTTGAAGCGTGCGTGCGAGTGGGCCCTGTGGGTGACCGTCCCGTAGACCCGCCAGTGGTGTCGCACCCGAAAGGCCGCTCCGGGCGCGGGGAGAACTTCGGTCGAGATCGCTTTGACGCGGCGGATGCGGAAGCTCATCCGCTTGTTCTTTCGCATTGCGACGGTCTGGTGGACCTCGTTGTAGACGCTGTCGAGCAGTTCGCCTTCCAGGTTCATCGCCAGCGTGTCGTATATTTCGTCTTCAGAGCGAGCGTTGAACGCGCGGTAGATCCCTTCGTGCAGGTCGCGGAAAATGCTCGCCGCGCGGGCATCGTCGGGCACGATAGTGGGGGCGTTCATGCTGACCGCATACAACGCGCCCCCAACGCCGATTAGCATAACACACGCCAGGACAGGGCGTTTTATCGGACCGATGAACGCCACCGCCGCCAGTACGCCGATCGCCGAGAGAATCATTATCCAACCACGCTGACCGGTGGGCGGTGGGGCGATTGGGTCCTTTAAGACCGCTTGCGGTTTCGCGGTCGTTACGTCTTGCCCCGTGCCTTTGCGATATCCAAAGACGATATCCCGCTCCTGTGTTTCGGTCAGATCGGTTCGCCCCGAATCGCCGAGCGCCTTGCCCGCGATGCGCTGGTGCGTGATGTCCGATGAGGCTCCGGGATCCAACACGATCGTCACCGTCCCGGGCAACGATAGGTAGTTGTCGTTATGGAGTTCGATCTCGGCGCCGCCGGTCCAGTTGTCCGGATGCGGGACGGTGAAGCGGTAGGTTTTCGTGAAGGGCATGGTGAGTCTGACTTCCCCGACGGGTTTTAGAGGGATATGGCGCCCGTTGACGGACAGTTCCAGCCCGCCGGCGAGGGTTTCGCCGAGCGATGTGAAGTAGCGGGCCTGCTCGGGGGTAGACATCTTCCCGTCCTGATCGGTATCGATCCTGACAACTTCCAGGAAGGCGGCCGGGCGGTTGAGGACCGTGTCGTACTCGATCTCGATGTTCTCGGCGCCGATCGAGATGCGAATTTCCTGATTCACGCGAGCCTTCGATGCTCGTGTGTCGCCCGCCGCGGTTGTGCAGAGCAGCATCACAGCCGCGGTGTAACACACTATCGATTGTCCGGGGCGGATTGGCGTCACTTTTTCTTGAACGTCGCCCAGACCGGCGTGGCCCATGCCATGTTCCCGTCGGCTTGCACGACGCGGATGTAGTAGCGATTCTCGCCTTCGATCGGCGATTCATCGGTGAACTCTGTGTTGAAGGTTTTTGTCTTGGCTTTGGGCTCGAAGGTCTTGAGGTCCTTTTCGTTGCGGACGATTGTGATCTGGCTCAGGGCAGCCGTTCCGGAGACCGCGACTTTCAGCTTCGGCTTGTCGCTGGTGGCGAAGATCGTGCCAAGCAGATGTCCGTTGCAAGTGAACTCGATGAATACCTTGTCGGTGCCCGCGATGGTCCGCCGGGCGTTCATCGCGTCGAGGATTCCCTTTCGCGTGAACTCTTCAACGTACACGCCGCCGAAGCTGGTGTTCGTCGAGATATGGTCGCTGCTGGCGAAGATACCGAGCTTGTACCCGTTTTTCAGGGCGTTCTGGTAGACGCCCTTGTTGTATTTGCCGAAATCCTTGCCCGTCTTGACCGATCCGTGGGCGTCGGCTTTGGGTTTGACGTCCTTGCGGAAGCCGACTGTCGGCTGGGGCGTGTTGATCCCCTCGTAGCTGACGCGGGCGCCCTGGTATATCTCGACGAGGTTCTCGACTGCGTTGTCGATCTGCTCGTAGCCGTCCCAGTTGGTGCCCATGCCCGTTGCGCCGGTGTGGCTGATGACTGATACTTCATACTTCCAGGCTCGCAGGAGTTTCCACAGTTCCTTCGGCGCGATCTGAGCGGGTCCGTCTGCCGGGGGGATTATCTTGCCCCAGATCGAATTCTTGTACAGGGCTCGTTTGATGTAGATCATCGGCGCGCCGCGTTTAATGAAGACCACGTTGCGGTGCCCCCAGGGCCAGGTCTGCTCGCGCTCGTAGACGTAGAACGAGTTGAATATGCCCGGTGCGTGGAAGACGTCCATCAACTTCTGGTTGTGCCACCATTCGTACGGTCCGTACATGCGGGCGATATCGGTGTGATCGGAGCTTCCCAGGAAATCGAGCTTGCCAATATCGTAAGCGTATCGGAACTGCTCGACGACGCATCCGTCATCGGGCGTGCGGCAGGCGGACATGTCGGTGTGGCGGTGAAAATCGCCCCAGTACAGTTTGTACTTCTTGCCGTTGACTTCCCAAACGTGACGGTCCGACCGGGCGCGTTGAGGCGTGTTTTCGCCCCATATTGCTTTAGGCTCGACGGGTTTGGGTTTTACGGGCGCTTTGCCCGCCGCCAGTTCCATCGAGGTGTCGATCTTGGCGAGGTACACCCCGCAGGTCAGCGGGTGCTTGTTTGTTCTCTGATCCGATGGCCAGGCCATGTACAGCCCGCCCTTGGCGTTGCGCGTCCAGGCGCAGCGGCGATCCTGTCCGAAGGGGCTCTTTGCGACTGGTACGGCCGCTGACCAACCGCCCGCCTTGGCATCGTATCGTGTCAGGGCCAGCTTCCAACTCGTGCCGATGTAGCGACGGGCGGATATCCATGTTCGCCCTTGCGAATCGATCATGACCCGGGGCATGTTCAGCGTAACGACCTTGCGTCCTGGAGGCCGGCGTTTCGGCTTCTTGGCTTTTGGCTTTGCTTTGGCTGCGGGTTGGGGTTTGGGGACCATTCTCAACGATATGCTGAGTCCCGGCATCGGCGTGATTTTTCCGGTTGCGATATCGTATCGCACGGCGTTGATATGCTTGCCGAAGTTCAGACCGGTAGAGCCTGCGACACCGCGTGTGTCGCCGCCCCAGTTCCGGCGTCCGTTTTCACAGGCGATCACGAGGCTCTTGCCGTCCGGCGCCGCCGCAATCGAGGGGCGTCCCTGGTAGCGGGGCGATTTGGTGAGCTGTTTGATTTCGGTTTTACCGTCGAGTGCGACTCTTGCGAGGTACACGTTGTACACGCCGCCGCGGGAAGAGTCGAATGCGATCCAGGCGCCGTCGTTCTTGTCGAACGCCAGGCGGGGCTCCCAGTCGCCGGCGGGATTCTTGGTGACCTGTATTTCGTCGGACCATTTGTCGGCGGCGGGATCGTAGTATTTGGCAAAGACATCGGCATGCGCCTTGCGGAATGACTGCCACGCGATCCAGATACGTCCCTTGGCGTCGCTGCCGGCGTCGCAGAAGACTGCGCTGCCGGACTTGCCTTCGACCGTGACGATCTTAGCGTCGGCCTTGTCGCCCGTGACGCGCCGGGCGTTGAGGCTCCAGGCGTTGGTCTCCTCGTTGATCTGCGACCAGACGGCCCAGATAGCGCCTTTGGCGTCGCAGGCGACGGCGGGCTGGTGGATGATTCCCGGCCCGGCCGGCGTGGCCACCGCCTTCAACTCACCACCGTCGAGGCGTGCGAGCTTTAGAGAGTCGGCCTTTCCGTCCCAGGCGACATAGACCACGCACGGTCGTCCTTGCCCGTCGATGCACATCGCGGGGTAGTCTTCCTGGACGTCCTTGGTTGCTATAGACGCGGTTGGCGTGATGGTCGCGCCGCCGGCATACGGATTAACGATTAATACGGTCGCCAGCAGCGCCCCGACGAAAGCGAGATTACGCATAGATCACCTCTTGAAATAGCCCCGAATTGGGGCGTTGTTATGGCGTGAAGATATCACATTGACGCGGGCGGAGCAACACACTCGGAGCACAAACAGGCCCCCGATGCTTTACCACGCGAAATCAAATTCCCTATCAGTTGATATTAATCGCCGTATGACTTATTCTAGCTCCGGTCTGAAAACGATAGCACGGAAGGGCGGATGTAGTATTGGAAGGAGTTGATTATGTTTTTCAGCTTTGAACCCAAAAACCAAACATGGGTCCGACATGGTATGGACGCATCATCACGATAGGAAATAACCTAGGAGATAAAGTGTCATACGAAGAAGTGTTCCAAAGGTCATTGAAAGACCCCGAAGGATTCTGGGCCGAGCAGGGCGAGAAAATACATTGGTTCAAGAAATGGGACCGTGTCCTGGATTCATCAAACTCGCCATTCTACAAATGGTTCCCCGGTGGGGAATTGAATACATGCTACAACGCCGTGGACCTGCATGTCGAAGACGGTAGGGGCGACCAGCCGGCGATCATCTACGACAGTCCAGTGACAGATACGATACAGCATATCACTTATAACCAGCTCAAAGAGCGGGTTTCAAAGATCGCCGGCGCTTTAAAGACGCTGGGTGTGGAAAAGGGTGACACGGTCATCGTTTATATGCCTATGATCCCCGAAGCGGCTATGGCAATGCTGGCATGCGCCAGAATCGGGGCGGTTCACTCTGTAGTTTTCGGCGGTTTTGCACCCAGAGAGCTGGCGATCAGGATAGACGACGCCAGGCCCAATGTCATTCTTTCCGCATCATGCGGGATAGAGGGCAAGAAGGTCATTGCCTACAAACCGCTTCTGGACAAAGCTATCGAGCTGGCCGAGCATAAAGTGGGAAGATGCATGATACTGCAGCGACCCCAGGCAGGAGCCGCCTCAATAGACGGCAGGGATCTGGACTGGGTTGAGATCGAAGAGGCGTCAGCCCCCGCTGATTGCGTACCGGTCGGATCTAACGATCCACTTTATATCCTCTATACATCAGGCACGACCGGTAAGCCTAAAGGCGTGGTGCGGGACAATGGCGGCCACGCGGTAGCGTTGAGATGGACCATGAAAATGCTTTACGACGTGGAGCCCGGAGACGTTTACTGGGCGGCTTCCGACGTGGGCTGGGTCGTGGGCCATTCGTACATAGTCTACGGACCGCTCTTCCTGGGCGCCACCACCATTATGTACGAAGGAAAACCGATAGGGACTCCCGACCCGGGCGCGTTCTGGCGGGTCATCTCCGAACACAACGTCAAGGTGCTTTTCACCGCTCCCACTGCTTTCAGGGCCATCAAGAAAGAAGATCCGCAAGGCGAATACCTGAAGAATTACGACATATCGAACTTCGAGGCGCTCTATCTCGCCGGAGAAAGGACCGACCCGGATACGTATGAGTGGGCGACGCAGTTGCTCGGGACACCTGTCATCGATCACTGGTGGCAGACCGAGACCGGCTGGGCGATCGTGGGCAATCCCAGGGGCGTCGAACTGTTCCCGATTAAACCCGGTTCCGCGACCAAGGCAATGCCCGGTTGGGACGTGCAGATTCTGGACCCGGTATCAGGCGAGTCCAAACCCGATGGCGAGAACGGAGTTATCGTAGTGAAGCTTCCGCTCCCTCCGGGGACCTTCCCGACGCTCTGGCACAACGACCAGGGATACACCGAGACCTACATGGACCCGTTCCCCGGATACTATTTCACAGGTGACGGCGGTAAAAGGGACGACGATGGATACATCCACATCATGGGCCGAGTAGACGATATCATCAACGTCGCCGGCCACAGGCTCTCTACCGGCGAGATGGAAGAAATCGTATCCAATCACCCCGACGTCGCCGAGTGTGCAGTTCTCGGGGCCGCAGACGACCTCAAAGGCGAAGTACCAATAGGATTTATCGTACTCAAAGCCGGCGTCGACAGGAACACCGATGACATTATCGCTGAAGTTGTCCAGAGCGTAAGGTCGGAGATCGGACCTATCGCATGTTTCAAACAGGCAGCCGTGGTAAAAAGGCTGCCCAAGACAAGATCCGGCAAGATGCTCAGGGGCACCATGAGGAAAATAGCCGACGCCCAGGATTACAACATGCCCTCCACTATAGACGACCCCGACACCCTGGCGGAAATAGAAGAGGCGGTGAAGACCATAGGCTACGGGAAGAAGTAAGGTTCATGATGGAAACGGCGGCCGGCGACCACTAGGCCCCGCATGAAAGCATAAACAGGCCCCCGACGCTTTTGAAGGCGTCGGGGGCCTGACGTTTGCGTATGTGTTGCCACGGGCTAGCTGCTGTAGTCCATCGCGGCGAGGTGCTTCAGCATTTCCCAGCGTGTCTTG
>CAZSLS010000106.1:0-21185 GCA_964607575.1 uncultured Planctomycetaceae bacterium
CGTTGGCCGACCGATTGATTGACCACTGCATGTTTGACTGCCCCGAGCATACCCACACCTCGCCGATGAGTATGTTCTCAAACTGAATCTTGTTCTTTCCGCTGACGGTCATAGTAGTTGGCTTGGCGGAACACTTCATCGCCGCCATCGTGACTTTCCAGTTTCCATCCTTGTCGGCGGTCGTTGTTTTCTCGCACGCGCCGAGTTTCACGGTCACCTTTTCGCCGGCGTCGGCGGAGCCCCAAACGGGCAGTGCGATATCGCGCTGCATCACCATGTTGGTCCCGAAGGTCTTGGGAAGAGTAACGTCCGCAGCCGCCGGTGCGGGGCACAGAAAAACTCCCGCAATCAGCAGGCATACAGTGATAATTGTGGTGCGCCGGGTCGAGTGATTCATCGTCGGTCCTTTCGTTTTACGGTCTGTTTTTGCGGTGATCGGCTCCATGCAAGAACGTACTGGAAAGCAACAAATTGCTGATTTTCGCCCCGTTGTCAACCCCGGGTTCGTATGTGGGGTTCGCTTTTGTTCTACAAATCCGTATGATCCCACGCATGGCCGATGCCAGCGAACAACCCGTAACTGTTTCGTTTGTCTCATTAGGCTGCCCGAAGAACCTGGTGGACTCCGAGAAGATGCTCGCCACTCTCGCCGAAGGCGGATGCGTTGTCGGGGCGCCTATGGACGATTGTCAAGTGATCGTAATCAACACGTGCGGTTTCCTGGCAGACGCGAGGGACGAGGCGATGGGAGTGATCTCCGAGGCGCTCCAGCACAAAGCCGCCGGTCACGCCGCACGAGTTGTGGTCGCCGGATGCCTCGCACAGCGCAACGGAGACGAACTGTTCGACCAGGCGCCGGGGATCGACGCGATTGTCGGCGTGAACGACCGCGAGGCGATACTGCACGCCGTCACCGGAAAGGACAAATCGCTGGTCAGCCCCTGCGCCGGGCGGATCGGCAGCGACGCCGGACGCTTTCGCCTGACGCCAAAACACGTGGCTTACCTTAGGGTCGCCGAAGGATGCAGCCATCCGTGTACGTTCTGCACCATTCCCGCCATACGGGGCCCGTTCCGGTCCAAGCTGGCGGTCGACGTGCTGAGCGAAGCGGCTGAACTGATCGCAGACGGCGCCGTCGAACTCAACGTTATCGCCCAGGACACCACCAGCTACGGTTCGGACTCAGACGAAATCGATCTGGCCTCACTCCTGCGTCAACTGGACTCACTGGACGGAGCGACGTGGATTCGCCTCATGTATACCTATCCGCAGCGGTTCACCGACGATCTCGTGCGGGCAATCGACCAGTGCGACCACGTTGTCCCGTACGTTGACATGCCGCTGCAGCATATCGCCGACGGCGTTCTGCGGCGAATGGGGCGCAAAAACGCCCGCGGGCGGATCGAAGAACTCCTGGGCAAGCTGCGGGCGAACAATGTAGCTATCCGCACCACGTTTATCGTCGGCTTCCCGGGCGAAACCGAGGACGAATTCGAGCAGTTGCTGACGTTCGCAAAGGAATTTGAGTTTGATGCGATGGGTGTTTTCGCATATTCTCCCGAGCCTGGAACGCCGGCGGCGGACATGGGCGATCAGGTTCCCGATGAAATCAAGGCCGAGAGAGTCGCCGCGATGATGGGCGCCCAGCAGGAAATCGTATTCGCCGCCAATCTCGATGCCGTAGGGCAGATCGCCGATGTGCTGATCGACGGTATAGACGCCCAAGGCCGATGCGTCGGGCGGCATGCAGGGCAGGCGCCCGAGATCGACAGCCTGTGTATACTGACCGAACCGCGGGACGCGGGTCAGTTGCTGACGGTCGAAGTGGTCGGCTCGGAGGGCTACGACCTGATCGTCCAGCCGCAGTCGGACGCCGAGTAGTTCAGTTATTCTCACCGTTCCATCGCAACTTATGAACTGGAAATTACCCAATCAGTTAACCGTCGGACGGATGGTGTTGTCCATCGTGTTCTTTGTGCTGCTGGGTGTGTACCGCCAGGGCAGCGAGTGCGGGCAGTTGCTGCTGAATATCGCGTTCGTTCTCTACATCGTAGCCGGGATCACCGACGTGCTCGACGGATATCTCGCCCGCAAGTGGAATCTGACCAGTGCGTTCGGGCGGATTCTCGATCCGGTCATGGATAAGATCCTGGTTGTGGGGGCGTTTGTCATGCTGGCCGGTCCGAATTTCGCCATGGCGCCCGATGCGGTCGACCATCGCCTGCCCGGTTGGATCACAGGCGGAATGGCCTCGGGCGTCCAGGCGTGGATGGTTGTTGTGATACTGGGGCGGGAGTTTCTCGTCTCAGGCGTGCGGGGATACAGCGAGTCGCAGGGGATGAAGTTTCCCGCTACGCCGGCCGGTAAGATCAAGATGTTCGTCCAGTCATTCGCGATCTGTACTGCCCTGTACCAGCAGGCCAACGTCACCGCGCCGATGTGGGCGGTCTACATGAAGGTCACTTGCGTGTGGCTGGCGGTGATCGTGACGCTGGTCAGCGGGCTGATGTACATGAACAAGGCCAGAGTTCTATTGCTGGGCAGCGATGAATAAGATACGCAGATTTCTGACGACGGGGTTGGCTTTGGGATATGCGCCCGTGGCGCCGGGCACGTTCGGATCGGCGGGTGCTGTCGCGGTTTACGCTCTTGCGGTCTGGGCATTACCCACGCCGTATTGCGTTTTCGGCGTGATGTCGCTGGTTGCGATATTTTTCTCGGTAGTCTGCGTTCGACTCGGGCCATTTACCGAGCAGGCATTCGGAAAGAAGGACCCCTCTGAGTGTACCGCCGACGAATGGGCCGGCCAGGCCGTCACAATGCTCGCCCTGCCAATAGCGGCGGGGGGCCTGTGGATCACCTGCCTGATAGGCTTCGCAGCATTCCGCCTGTTCGACATAGTAAAACCGCCGCCGGTCCGCCAACTGGAAAAACTCCCCCAAGGCTGGGGAGTACTGGTAGACGACCTCGCCGCCGGCGTCTACGCGAACATAACGGGACAATTGATTCTGCGTCTGCTGCTTTAGCGAACCTTTGGTTTGCCTGTATATTCGATACACGAATATTGAGTAGTTCTTGGAATGTTTGAGGGCGTTTGTCCGAACGGCGCGCGAAACCGCAAGCGGTTCAGATTCGCTACTGCACGTGAGGCGCGCTAGTACCGCTTGCGGTTTCGCGTTCCGTTCGGACAAACAAACCCAATCCAGCGAACGGGCTTTCAAACACATAAGGTATCCAGCAGCAGGCGAACGCACATTCCTGAGTTCGGGTCCCCGCCCCTTGACCGCGGGCGGGGCGGGGGGTAATCTTCTTGTCTCGAACACCGGGGTGTGGAAGAAAGTGAGAGTTGCGATGGAGATGAATGTGAAAAAACTTAATCGTAGAGGTTTCTTGAAATCGGCGGCGGCTGGGGCGATGGCTCTTTCTCTTCCGCTTCGTGCGATCGGGAAAGACGCTCCGGCTCGCAAGCCCAATATCATCTTCATTATGGTTGATGACATGGGCTATCACGATCTGGGGTGCTTCGGAAGTAAGACGATCCTCACGCCGAATATCGACAAGATGTGCGCCGAAGGTGTCAAGTTCACCGACTGCTATTCGGGCGATACGGTTTGCGCTCCGGCCCGTAGTACGCTGATGACCGGTCTTCACAAAGGACACACGCCCGTTCGCGGGAATAACGGCGGAGTACCGCTGCATCCCGAGGATGTGACGGTGGCTGAAGTGCTGAAGAAGGCCGGCTACGCCACCGGCGGATTCGGTAAGTGGGGCTTGGGAAATCAGGGCAAGGATGGAGCGGCGGAGCGGCAGGGGTTTGACCTGTTCTTCGGATACTACAACCAGTGGCATGCCCATACGTACTACACGCACCTCTTCCGCAACAGCGTGAAGGTCGAACTCAACGGGCGATATACCCACCACGCGATCTACGACGAGACGATCAAGTTCATCAAGGCCAACGCCGCCCGCCCGTTCTTCTGCTACTGCCCGTGGACGCCTCCGCACGCGGCGTATCAGATTCCCGAAGACGAACCGGCATGGGCGCTGTACAAGGACAAGCCGTGGAAAGACAAGTCCGCCAAGGTCGCGGCCGCTATGGATTCGATGATGGACAGGCAGGTCGGCGAGATTCTCGCCCTGCTGAAGGAACTGAAAATCGACGACAACACGATCGTCTTCTTCACGTCGGATAACGGAGCAGCCAAGCGATTTGACGGGATTCATAACTCGTGCGGCAAGATGAAGGGGCACAAGCGTTCGATGTACGAAGGTGGTATTCGCGTGCCGATGGTCGTGCGCTGGCCCGGTAAGATCAAACCCGGACAGGTCAGCGACCTTCCGTGGTACTTCCCCGACGTCATGCCGACTTTCGCGGAATTAGGCGGCGTGTCGAAGGAAGTGCCCAAGAACGTTGACGGGGTTTCGATAGTCCCGACGCTGTTGGGCAAGGGCAAGCAGGAAATGCATGAGTACCTCTTCTGGTCTTCGGGCGTTCACGCTGTGCGGATGGGCAAGTGGAAGGGTATCGGCGGCGGCAGGCGGAAGGCGAAGATTCGCCTGTACGATCTGAGCAAGGATATCGGCGAGACAAACGACCTCGCCGCCCAGCATCCCGACATCGTCAAGAAGATCGGCGAGATCATGGAAAAGGCCTGGGTCGCACCCCGCAAACAGGTGGATGACGGTAAGTACACCGGAAGAGAGCGTAAGACCAGTAATCGGTAATCAGTTGTCAGTAACGACAACGTCAACGACGCGCGAAACCGCTTGCGGTTTCGCGCGTCGTTGGTCGTTACTGCTTACTGATCACTGGTCGTCAGGCAGCGGTTGTTTGATTTCGTAGATTATTGCGCCCACTACCGCCAGCAGTCCGAACAGGAACACGCCGTAGATGGAGTTGTCCGCCAGTCCGGTGAAGATGGCTCCTAAGGTGACTGGGGCTTTCTGGGACAGATGCATTGTAATGTGCGCCGCCGCTGCGCCCAGACCGGTGATCAGCCCGCAAATCAACGCATAGAGCGCCCTTTTGGTCAGCGTGGCGCTTCCGGCCCATTTGGTGACGGCGGCGCCGGTGAGCATTGGGAGTACGATCAGCACCGGCCAGAGGTCCATGATGCCTGGCAGGGAGCCCCATATCTGCAGACAGACCCATTCGCTCAGGGCGAAGATGACCATTCCCGCGACAGCGACGGGTAGGATCTGCCAACCCCGGGCCGGGAGGGATTTGCGATGTTCGGAGATGGTCTTCATACGGCGCCGTATCGTCAGCGGCCAGTTGTAGAATCGCCCGAATACCGCGTGCTCCAGCAGTGCGCCGTGTTCGCCGAATACGGGTACGGCGTGTACGGCTCCGGTTGCCCAGTGACCGGCCATGAAACGCGCCAGCGCCGGATACCGGTACGCCATCTGTATCGGGAATGACAGGTACCCGAGGTACTTGACAAATCCCAGAAACAGGGCGATGTTGTAGTCCTTGAAGTTCCGTTCTCGGACGGCGAGGTATACGACGTACAAACCGCGAACGAGCGAGCCGGGGGAGATCGGGACGACCTGTACGACCGCAAGCGCTGCCAGGCCGACCTTCCATGCCTCCGTGAACGGGATACCGTTTGCGACGCAATACCATGCGGCCACGATAAGCGCGACGACTTGTGAGATCGGTAGGGTGCAGACGTGAACCGCGAGGCTCTTGAGGTACTTCTGGATGAACGGTTCACTGATTTGCGCCTCGATGGTCGCGTGATCCTCTTCGCTGAGCATGCCGTTTCGCCGACCTTCTTCCATCATATCGCGCAGCCACTGCTCCCTGGCCTCGGCGTTGAAGTACAGGCGGGCAGGGCGGACGAAGATGTAAAACAGCTTCTCGCGCACGTAGTGCAGGTCAGTGAGCATGCGGTGCAGGAATACGGGCAGAAACGAGAGCACCGCGTGCCCGGCCAGACGCAGCGGACTGCCCGCCAGCGCCACTGCCTTATCGCTCGAAACTCTCCCGTCGCGATGCCACGATATCAGTTTTTCGAGGAATTTGCCCTTGAAGGCCCGAATGGCGTACGCCGGGGAAGTTGCGATGCTCCAACAGTGCTTCCTGTAGGTCGCATTGCCCCATATCGCTCGCAGCGCCCTGCCGATCCGCGGAGCGATCATTGCGACTGCTACCAGGGCGATACCGAGCGGCCAGGACATCACTCCCGCCACGCACGCCCAGATGAAGGCTGCTACCGCGCCGCCGAAGCACACTGCGCCGATCATACCGGCTGCGGCGAAGAGCAGCGCCTTGAAGCGATTTCGCCTCAGCGAAGCGGTGAACTCATCGTCGGTGATTCCGCGGACGTGGTAGGCGCCGATGGCGCTGTCGATCATCGTCGACCAGAGCTTACCGCTGTAGAGCAGACGCACGTGGTTGTGCGTGATGTCCGGTACGGAGTTGCGGTAGATCTCTTCGACGGCTTTGAGTTCTTCCAGCGCCGGGCCCATATCCGCGAAAGTTTCCCGATGCGCATCGACGTACCGTTCGAGCGTTTGCAGGTTGCCCCGGTCGAACTGGACCAGCGACCCGCGAGCGACTCCCTTGGCTATCAGCGCGAAGTCTCCCGGCGACATCGGAAGGAATGGCAGGAGGGCCAGTCCCGCGCGGAAGTCGACGGCGGTCAACCCAGCCTCGGGCCCGTCGCCCGCATCGTTGCGCTTCAGTACGTTTGGTTGTGACTTGCACGTGGCCCATTCGTATTGGCGCGCGAATTCGTGAGCTCCGATTTCGTGGAGGAGTTTGACGAAGTCGCCCATGAAGCGGTGCTTGGCGCGGTATTCCGGTGAGCCGAGTTGCTCGGGATCGACTTGCCCGCCCTTGAGATGCTGCTTGAGGACGTCGAGATGGTTATCGACCTCGAAATCCCAGACTCGCCCGTCGATCCATTCGCTCAGTTCACCGCAGCTTCCGATTGTGCGGTCGACGAACGTGGCGTGTATGTCGACCACGGATCTCTCGTCGCCGAACTTCAGGCCCGCGGCCAGACGGATGAACTTTTGCCACAGCGCACCGGCCCGTGCGGCGGCGGGGTTGACCTGCAACTGGAACGGACCCTGGAAGCCGATCCGATAAATGAGGTTCCTGAACGCCAGGGAACCTCTCGACGGCGGGACGAGGATTTTCATCGCATATTTTTTGCCCGCCTCCAGACCGCCCGGCGACTCGGCGTCCGAGTCGATTTCCAGGATATTGACGCGGTAGACTTGTCCGGCGAATCCGCCTCCGACGAACTTGTCGATATCGAGGCGCACCTTCCCGGCCGCACCGTCGCTAACGCCGGTAATTTCGTAGGTTAACTCCTGTCCGGCGTCGTATCTCGCTGCCCGCATGGGGCGAATGAGTTCGAGTTGATCGAACTGTCTAGCCAGTTCGCGGCGGATTTCATCTGGATGATTGGTTACGATTGTTGACTCCTGTCAGTCTTATTATCGGCGTCTATGTAGTATCGGTTGTTAGCGCCGCTAAGATAAAGGGATTGCTGACGGCGGGCTCCTATGGTACCCTTCGGCGATTTTAACCGGCGATTCCACTCGGGATACGGTTGTCCCGGGCCAATGTAACGTATTGCAGGAAAAGAGCATGCCTCGCAGGGACGATCTTGAGACAATCATGTTAATCGGCTCGGGCCCGATAGTTATCGGGCAGGGTTGTGAATTCGACTACTCCGGAACGCAGGCTTGCAAAGCCCTCCGCGAGGAAGGTTATCGCATTGTGCTGGTGAATTCCAACCCCGCGACGATCATGACCGATCCGGAACTTGCCGACCGGACCTACATCGAGCCGATCACCCCGGAGGCCGTCGCCAAGATAATCGCACAAGAACGACCCGATGCACTCCTTCCGACGCTCGGCGGGCAGACGGGGCTCAACACCGCCGTCGCCGTTGCCGACGCGGGTGTGCTTGAAGAATTCGGTGTCGAGATGATCGGCGCCACTCGCGAGGCTATTCATCGCGCCGAGGATCGCACGGAGTTCAAGAATATTTGCCTGGGCATCGGCCTGGACGTACCGCAAAGCGGCGTTGCCCACACGATGGACGATGCCCGGAAGATAGTCGCCGACGTCGGACTGCCCGTTTGCATCCGTCCGGCGTACACGCTTGGCGGAACGGGCGGCGGGTTTGCGTTCAACAGCGAGGAGTTCGAGGAGATCGCTGCACGCGGCCTGGAGTATTCGCCCATCAGCGAGATACTCATCGAAGAGTCGGTGCTCGGATGGAAGGAATACGAACTCGAGGTGATGCGCGACAAAGCCGATAACGTCGTGATCGTATGCACCATCGAAAACTTCGACCCGATGGGCGTACATACCGGAGATTCGATCACTGTGGCGCCCGCTCAGACGCTGACCGACAAGGAATATCAACTGATGCGCGATGCCTCGGTGGCCATCATGCGAGCCATCGGCGTTGAGACAGGCGGGTCGAACGTACAGTTCGCCGTCGATCCCGAAACCGGGCGAATGATCGTAGTCGAGATGAACCCGCGCGTCAGCCGTTCTTCGGCGCTGGCGTCCAAGGCTACCGGTTTCCCGATCGCGAAGATCGCGGCGAAGCTGGCGGTCGGGTATACGCTCGACGAGATTTCCAACGATATCACGCGCGAAACGCCGGCCAGCTTCGAGCCGACAATCGACTACTGCGTGACGAAGATACCGCGATGGACGTTCGAGAAATTCCCCGAGGCCGACGAGACGCTGACCACGCAGATGAAGTCGGTTGGCGAGGGAATGAGCATCGGGCGGACGTTCAAGGAATCGCTGCAGAAGGGTATCCGGTCGATGGAGGTCAAGCGTTACGGGCTGGGTCTCGACGGTAACGACAAGTGGCTCAAGGCCCAGCGCGGCGAGGCCGTCGGCGGCGCTGACGATGTAAGCGGCGAGGACACGGACTATCCGATCGACAAGTCGCGCCTGCGTCGCAAACTGGCGATCCCCAGCCAGGGACGCATGTATTACGTGCGGTATGCCTTCAAGATGGGCTGGAGCGTCGAAGATGTATTCGACCTGACGAAGATCGATCGCTGGTTCCTGACGCAGATGAAGCAACTCGCGGACTTCGAGGGCGAACTTGCGGAAGTCGATAGTGTCGATAACGTTTCCGACGTTATGCTGCGACAGGCCAAGCAGTGGGGGTACAGCGATATTCAACTGGCGACTATCTGGAATACTGCGCCCGAGGCGATTCGAGCGGTGCGGCAGGCGCGGGGCATCACGCCGGTATACAAACTCGTCGACACATGCGCCGCGGAGTTCGAGGCCTACACGCCTTACTACTACTCGACCTACGAGACGCCCATCCGCCGGATCGCCGATGGCGAGGTCTCGGAGTACGTCGACGATGAAGTTCGCATAACCGACAAGAAGAAGATCGTCATCCTCGGCGGCGGGCCGAACCGGATAGGGCAGGGTATCGAGTTCGACTACTGCTGCGTCCATGCCGCCTTTGCGGCCCGAGAACTCGGATACGAATCGGTGATGATTAACTCGAACCCCGAGACGGTCTCGACCGACTACGATACCTCCGACATGCTCTTCTTCGAGCCGCTTACGCTCGAGGACGTCCTGAACATATGCGAGAAGCTCAACGACGCCCCGCTGGGCTCGGCGGGCAAGTTGCACGGCGTGATCGTGCATTTCGGCGGGCAGACTCCGCTGAACCTCGCCCGCGGGCTGGAAGAGGCCGGCGTGCCGATCATAGGTACGAGCCCCGAGTCGATCGATCTGGCGGAAGATCGCGAGCGGTTCGCCCAGATACTCGACGAACTCTCTCTCCAGTCGCCGCCCAGCGGGACGGCGTACACGGTCGAGGAGGCTCGTGAAATCGCCGACCGCGTGGGCTATCCCGTGCTGGTACGGCCCAGCTACGTACTGGGCGGGCGGGCGATGGAGATTGTCTCCGACCAGCAGCAGCTCGATGTATACATGGGCAAAGCGGTCGACGCCTCGACGGTGGGGCGGGACCACCCGATCCTGGTCGACAAGTTCCTCGCTAACGCCATCGAGGTGGACGTCGATTGCATCTCCGAGTTCGGCGCGCGTCCGGACGGAACTCTGTCGTGCAACGCTCGGGCGGTGGTCTGCGGCGTGATGGAGCATATCGAGCAGGCGGGCATCCATTCGGGCGATTCGGCGTGCTCGCTGCCGCCGTATTCGCTCAGCGACGAGGTTGTCGCCGAGATCAAACGCCAGACGCTTGCCCTGGCAGAGCGACTCGCCGTACGCGGGCTGATGAACATCCAGTTCGCCGTCAAGGACGGGTCGGTCTATCTCATCGAGGTCAACCCCCGCGCCTCGCGCACCGTGCCCTTTGTCTCCAAGGCCACCGGCGTACCCTGGGCCAAACTCGCCGCAAAGGTGATGGCGGGAATGAGCCTCGACGAACTCGAAGTGACCGAAGCGCCCAGACCCAAACAGACGTCCATCAAGGAAAGCGTTTTCCCGTTCACCAAGTTCCCGGGCGTTGATGTGATACTCGGTCCGGAGATGCGGTCGACCGGTGAGGTCATGGGCATCGACATGAGTTTCGGCGCCGCCTTCGCCAAGAGCCAGATGGCCGCCGGGACAACCCTGCCGATGAGCGGTACGATATTCATCTCCGTCTGCGACGCCGACAAACCGCACGTTATCGTGATCGGTCAGCAGCTTATGGCCATGGGCTACGACCTGGTGGCGACCGGAGGAACTCACGAAGTGTTGACCGGCGCCGGCGTTCCGGCAAGACGCGTGTCCAAACTCGCCGAAGGACGCCCGAATATTGTCGACCTGATCACCAACGGTGAAGTCCAACTGCTGATTAACACCCCGACACGCCGCGGTCCGACCACCGACGAAGGCAAAATACGCGCCTCGGCCACACGCCACATGATCCCGCTGATCACCACGATCACCGCGGGCAGGGCGGCGGTCGCGGCGATAACGGCGCTGCTCGCGTCCGCCCGCGAAGACGGTGGAGACCCCAGCCTCGCATGGGCAGTCAAACCGCTGCAGGAATATTTTTAACGGCTGCCGGCCGTTGTGTCATATTTCCCAGCCCTTGCGGTACTCGCGATTGATGAACTTGTCGGCTTGGTGGCAGTCTTTCGCCTTCATGGCTGCGGCGTCCCATTCGATCTTCTTGCCGATCCGCTGGGCAAGGCACCCCAGCAGCATCACCTCGGTCAGCGGGGCGGCGAAGTCGATGAAGTTGCACAGCGACGCCCGTCCGCCCTTGCAAGCGCCGAGCCAGTCGGCGTGATGGCCCGTGGTGCGGGGCAGCGAGGGCGCCGGCGGTTTGTACTTGGGAAACTTTTCGCGGGGCAGGAGGTTCCATGCGGCGCCTGTCCATCCCGATGAGTACAGCGTGCCCTTGGCGCCGACCAGGATCGCGCCGTTGCCCACGACCTTGTGACGCCCGCCAATGAGTTTGTTCGACGGCTTTTTTCCCCCGTCGTACCAGTGCATCGTTACTGGCGGAAGATCGCCCCGGGCGGGGAACTCGAAACGCAAAATCGACCACAGGGGAAACGTCTCATCCGTCAGGCCGGACGTCTTGACCGGTTCGACGGATGTCGGGATGCCCAGCTTCAGGCCCATCCAGACCATCGCGGCGTTGTGGATGCCCATGTCGCCGATGGCGCCCGTACCGAAATCCTTCCACCCTCGCCACTTGAACGGTGCGTATATCGGGTGGTAAGGGCGCGACGGAGCCGCGCCCAGCCAAAGATCCCAATCCAACCCTTTGGGCGCCGGTGGGGTTTCCTTGGGGCGAGAGACCCCCTGCGGCCACCAGCCTTTGGCCCGGTCGGTCCAGACGTGCATTTCGCCAACAGGCCCGATCACGCCGGAGCGGACTACCTCCACACCCGTCCGCGATAGATCCATCGCCATCCCCTGTGTGCCCATCTGCGTGGCGACTTTGTGCTTGCGGGCGGTTTCGGCCATCAGGCGGGCCTCGCCGATCGACCAGGTCAGCGGTTTTTCGCAGTAGACGTGCTTGCCCATCCGCATCGCGCGAATCGACGCCGGCGCGTGCGTGTGGTCCGGTGTGGCCACGACCACCGCGTCGATCTGCTTGTCCATCTTGTCGAGCATTTTGCGGTAGTCGCGGAACTTGCGAGCCTTGGGGTGCGCCTTGAAGGCCGCTGCGGCCCGGCGATCGTCCACGTCGCACAACGCCACGATGTTCTGACCCGCCAGCGCCTTGAGGCTAAAAGCCGCCTGCCCGCCGCTACCGATAAATGCGATGTTGAGTTTCTCGCTGGTTGAGGGCGACTTATCGCCTGCCCGCCTGGCGCCCAATGCGGTCGCAGTCGCGAGGGACCCCACAGCGGCGGATCGTTTGAGAAAGCCCCGACGGTTCACGGTCCGTATCATCGGTTGATCGTTCATGATTCATAATTGTATCGCCGCTGGGGACAATCACAAGCTCCTTCCCCGCGCCATCAAGCGGATATGAGTGAGTGGTTTGTACCGTTTGCTGTTGAGCCCTCCTTCAGAGGGCTCTGCGGCGACGGCTGCATCGCCAATGGCTTATCCTCGAATGGGGTTGCATTTCGCGGGCCAAGCGGAAACAATCAACGTTTTCCCGCATACTCGACGGACAAACTAAGGAGAATACTATGCATCGTCCACTCATCATCGCGCTGGTTCTTGTGTCTATCGTCTTCGCCGCCGCGGGCAATGCGCTCGCTGCGAAAAAGGCGCCCGAAGAGTTCAAATCGCTGTTCGACGGTAAGACGCTCAAGGGGTGGCACGCCCTGCCCGGGGGCAAGTGGGAGGTCAAGGACGGCGTGATCGTCGGTACGTCCGTCAGATCCGAGCGGCGCCACGGTCTGCTGGCCAGCGATAAGGAGTACTCCGACTTCGTCGTCCAGTTCAAGTTCCTCGTGGTCAAAGGCGACAGCGGTTTCTACTTCCGCAGCGAGAAGGTCAAGGGCGCCGTCGGCGTACACGGTTTCCAGATGGAGATCGACAACTCCAAAGAAGTCGGCGGACTCTACGAGACCGGAGGTCGGGCCTGGACTAAGAGGCCGGACCCAAAGCTCATCAAGAAGATCTACAAGCCGGGTAAATGGAACCAGGGGTCCATTAGCGCGATCGGCAAGAATGTGACCGTACGCATCAACGGCGAAGTAACTTCCGAACTCAAGAACGATAAGGGGCGCCTCAAGGGGCATTTCGCCATGCAGTTGCACGGGTCCATGGACATGGAGGTCATGTTCAAGGATATCGAGATTCGCGAGGGGAAACCCGCCGCCGACGGATTCAAACCGATGTTCAACGGTAAGGATCTTACCGGATGGAAGACCACTGGCAACTGGCTCGTCAAGAAGGATAACGTTATCGCCCTCGAGCCCCGCCCCGGCGAGCACGGGTGGACGCGCTACCACGCCTACCTCACCACCGACCGCAAATACAAGGATTTCATTCTCGATCTCGAATTTAAGTTCAAGAAGCGCGGTAACTCGGGCGTCTTCCTGCGAGTGGGCGATCCGAAGAGCCAGGTCAAGAGCGGATTCGAAGTGCAGATCCTCGACACGCACGGTAAGAAGAAGTTCGGCGCCCACGATTGCGGCGGGGTGATTGGGACTTCGGGTCCGTCAAAAATGATGGTCAAACCGGCTGGTGAGTGGAACCGTTACATAATCTCGGTGATCGGATCGCAACTGAAAGTGAATCTCAACGGCGAGCAGATCCAGGATTTTGACATGAGCAAAACCAAACTGAAGAACCGCCCGTTGAGCGGGTACATTGGTTTCCAGGACGAAGGCAAATACCTCTGGTACCGCAACGTCCGCATCAAAGAACTGAATGTCGAAAAGAAACCCGCCAAGCCCAAAGGGACATCGAAATGAATAACGCACACACGCGACGCAGTTTTCTGAAAGTCGCCGGACTCGGTGCGGCCGCTCTGGTCGCGCCGGTTTCGCTTCGCGCGGCTGAGGGAAAACGCAAGCCCAACATCATCTACATAATGGCCGACGATCTTGGCTATGGCGACCTGAGTTGCTACGGGCAGAAGAAGTTCACCACTCCGCATCTCGACAAGATGTGCGCCGAGGGGATGAAGTTTACCGACCATTATTCCGGTTCGACGGTATGTGCTCCGTCGCGGTGCGTGCTGATGACCGGTCTGCATACCGGGCACGCTTACGTTCGCGGAAATCGCGAGGTCCGCCCCGAGGGGCAGGCGCCCATGCCGGCTGACATCTTCACCGTCCCGCGCATGCTCAAGAAGGCCGGTTACGTCACCGGCATGTTCGGTAAGTGGGGGCTCGGCGCGCCGGGTTCGCCGAGCGATCCAGCCGAGCATTTCGACACGTTCTTCGGGTACAACTGCCAGCGCCAGGCCCACACGTACTATCCAAGGCATTTGTGGAGCAACAAGACGAAGGTCCCTCTGGACGGGAAGACGTACACTTCCGACCTGATCTCCGAAAAGGCTCGCGAGTTCATCAAGGCCAACAAGGACAAACAGTTCTTCTGCTACATGCCCGAAACCATTCCGCACGCGTCGATGCACGTGCCGGAAGATTCGCACAAACCGTTCCGCGCTAAATTCCCCGAGTTTGAAAAGAAGATTGGGCGATATTCCGGCCCGAAGGTCACCAACCCGATCGCCGCGTTCGCCGGCATGGTCACCCGGCTCGATGCCAGTATCGGCAAGCTCTTTGCGTTGCTGAAGGAGTTGAAGATCGACGACAACACGCTGGTAATATTCACAAGCGACAACGGTCCGCACCGCGAGGGCGGGCACAATCCGAACTTTTTCAACTCCAACGGTCCGCTGAAGGGCATAAAACGCGACCTGTACGAAGGCGGGATCCGCGTACCGTTCATCGCCCGCTGGCCCGGTAAGGTCAAACCCGGATCGACCACAGCCTTACCGTCGGCGTTCTGGGACTTCATGCCGACGGCTGCCGACGTCGCGGGCATCGATTCGCCCAAGGGTATCGACGGGTTGAGTTACTTACCGACGCTGCTCGGACAGGACGACAAGCAGAAAAAGCACGAATATCTCTACTGGGAGTTCGGCAGCGGAAGCAAGTACGCGATCCGCATGGGCAAATGGAAGGGCGTGCGACTGAACGCGCGCAATAACCCCGACGCGCCGCTGCAACTGTTCGACCTGGAAAAGGACCTCGGTGAGACGAAGAACATAGCGTCTGACAATCCCGAAATCGTCAAGAAACTCATGGGTTTAATGAAGGCGGCGCACACCGAGTCGCCACTCTGGTCCACAAAACCAAGACCGAAGAAGAAGCGGTAACCCGTTTAGCGGCGGGGCATCGCCCCGCGTTCGCCGTTCTGTCGAGCGTAGCAACACCGTACGTCACACGCCTCACGTCGCGGACCGAATGGCGTACATCGAACGTCGCACATTGAACTGCGCGGACCGTACGTCGCGGACGGTATGGCGCACGCACCAACACCGTGCGCCGCAGAACGCAGAGCGGTGAATGCAGAACGACGAACGTCGAGCGGTGTTCGACCGCTAAACATTCATGATATTAAACGCCGGTTGTGTTACGCCTTGCCTGGTGGGCGGAGGTTGGTTTTGATTCCTTCGCCGACCATCTTCAGGAACCCGCGCCGATCGAGTTTGCTCGTCATTTGTCTACTCCCGTAACTGGAACTCCGCGAACGTTTCCGATACTCTAACAGAAGAGCGTGGAGAGAGGTAGCAATGGACAGTATGAAAAGCCTGCGAATATTGTTGGTGTTGATCTGCATTCTGTTATTTGGCACCAATTCCGTCTGTGCGCAGAGTACATCGAGGCTCTGGGGCCGGACCGGTGAAAAATGGAACCCCAAGGGACGCCTGCCCGATTTTTCCCATGCCGGTTACCACAGCGGCGCCAAGGCAATCCCGACAGTCAAGCAGGTCGCCGACGTCAAGATGTTCGGCGCCAAAGGCGACGGGCGCTCCGATGACAGCGATGCGTTTATCAAGGCCCTCGCAGCGGTCAAGAGCGGGGCGATATACATCCCGCCCGGGCGGTATAAGATCACCAAGATCATCGAAATTCGCAAGAGCGGTATCGTGCTGCGCGGCGCCGGCGCCAATAAGACGATCCTCGTTTTCCCCAAGCCCCTTAACGATATCAAGCCCAATATGGGCAGCACCACATCGGGGCGGCCGACATCCAACTACTCGTGGGGAGGCGGGTTTATCTGATTCAAGGGCGGCATCGGATCCGGTGATTTGACGACGATAACCGCACCTGCCAAGCGCGGCGAGCGAGAGTTCAAGGTCGCCTCGTCGGCCGGGCTCAAGGCCGGTCAGCGGATACAGATCCTGCTGCGCGACGACAAAAAGAAATCGCTGCTGAGTCACCTGTACTCCGGCGACCCGGGCGATACGGGCAAGATCCGTGCCGGTTCGCACAAAGTCTCGCTGCCCTGCCGGGTTGTCTCGGTCGCCAAGGGACGCATGACGATCGACCGCCACCTGCCGCTGGACATTCAGCTCGCATGGCGGCCTCAGGTAAAGCAGTTCGCCCCGAGCGTTACCGAATCCGGCATCGAGGAGTTGAGCTTCCTGTTCCCCAGGCGTACATACAAGGGGCACTTCACCGAGTTAGGCTACAATGCGATTACGTTTGGGGGTGTGGTAAACTGCTGGGCGCGGAACATCCGGATCGTTAACGCCGACAGCGGTATCTACGTTCATGGGCGGTTCTGCACGGTGCAGCGCGTCTCGATGGAGTTGCAAGGCGCCAAGACGGGCAGGGGGGGCGTTTTCGGGCATCACGGTGTGACGCTGGGCGGTAGCGACAATCTCCTGACGCAGTTCGACATTCGGATGCGGTTCGTTCACGATATCACCGTGTCGAGGTCCTGGGGCAACGTGGTCTCGAACGGGCGGGGCGTCGATCTCTGCTTCGATCATCACAAGAGGGCGCCGTTTGCGAATCTGTTCACGAACCTCGACATCGGCGCGGGCGGTCGCATGTGGCGGTGCGGTGGCGGGCGGTCGTTGGGCAGGAATTGCGGAGCCTTCGAGACGTTCTGGAACATCCGGGCCAGGAAACCTCAGGGGCACCCCGGCGGATTTGGACCGGCTTCGATTAACCTGGTGGGCGTCGAAACGAGTGGGCCCTCGAAGACTATCCTGAGCGGAATATGGTTCGAAGCGATCAAGCCCGGCGCGCTCCGGCCGCGGAACCTTCACGAGGCCCAGCTCAAACGCAGACTCCTCGAGAGATGATTATCCGACCGGATGTGTGTAGAATGTATCGGCCGAGATAAAGGACACAAAATGACACGAATGCGTTTCTTGACTGCTGTATTGCTGGCGATCTGTATTTGGTCGCTATCCATTGCCTCTCCCGCCGTCGCCAAGGGCAAGCCGAAAGACAGCAAGGCCGCCATCCAGCGCAAAGCCCGCGCGCAGATAGTGAAGATGCGGAAGATAATGGCGTTGAACCGCGAGGCTATCGAGTACTTCAAGGCGGGGCGATTCGACCGCTGCAAGACGAAGCTCGATGCTATTCTGAAGATCGATCCGAAGAATAACATCGCGCACTACAACCTCGCCTGCATGTACGCCCGCCTGAAGAAGCCCAGCAAGGCTATCGACGAATTGAACAGGGCGGTCAGCGGTGGTTATACGGCGTTTGGTTACATGGAGCAGGACCCGGACCTCGATGCTCTGCGAAAGCTCCAGGGCTACAAGAAGATCCTTTTGCGGCGGGACAAGATCCAGCGCGACAGGGCGTCGAAGATTCTCGCTTCGCTGAAGCTGCGTTTTGGCGAGGAGTTTATCTGCGAGATCGATCACGACAACAAGCTGGTATTCGCCACGAACATCGACACTCACACGCTCGAGGAGTTGAAGGTTTCGCTGTCGAAGTATGCCCGTGGCCAGTGGAAGACGCTGTTCGATAACCGCTTCGACGAGTACGTGACGGTTGTTATTCCGCGCGTCGCCAAGGATCTGCCCGCGAGGCTAGGCGGGGCGTACGATCCGAACAACCGGCAGTTGATCGTCCGGTCGATAGGCATGGTGCTGACGCACGAGTTTACGCACGCGCTGCACTTCGCCGACCAGGCCGCTCGCGGGCAGGGACATCCGATATGGGTGATCGAGGGCCTGGCGACATTATTCGAGAGTTCCAGGATGGTCCGCGGCGCCCCCGACCCGCTCCCGAATCATCGGGCCAACATTATCAAGAGCATCGCGGGTCGGAAGGCGACCATCCCGTGGTCGGAGTTTTTCAAACTCTCGCACCGCGACTTCATGGAGAAAAGTTCGAGGGCCTACCCGCAGGGGCGGTACATCTTCATGTACCTCCACGAGAAGGGGCTGCTCAAGAAATGGTATGACGCATACACCGCGGGGTACGAAGAGGATGAGACCGGCGCCAAGGCGATCGAAAAGGTGACGGGCAAACCCCTGAAAAAGGTCGAAGCCGCCTGGCTGGCGTGGGTGGCGAAGTTGAAGGGAGTGCCCCTCCGCTTGTCGGCCAGGCAAGCGTACATCGGCGTGCAACTGGCCAGGCAGGTCGACGGGCTGCGGATCATTCGCGTGGTTCCCCGCAGCGCCGCTGACCGGGCGGGTCTCAAGGGTAACGATGTCATAGTCAAGCTCGACGGTCGCCGGATGGTGGATATTGGCGAACTGCTGCGGACCGTCACGTCGCACAAGGTCGGCGACAGGGTGAAGATCGAATTCCGCCGCGGCGACAAGTACAAGACGGTCACCGCCAGGCTCGGCGCCGTGCCGAAAGACCTGACGTCCACCCGACGCCGCAGGCCCCCACGCAGACGCAAACCTCGCACCCAACCGGCAAAGAAGAAGAAAGCGGCATGACGCATGGTCCGGGACGGTAAATTCAACAGGAGAAAAGAATGCACACACAACAGAGTTTTCGTAGCTTCACCGCGGCGATTGGAATCGCATTGATCTGCAGTTTCGTTCTGGCGGGCGCGGCGACCGGGGCCGAGAAGGTCAAGATCAAGATATCGCTGGTCGACGCCGGCGGAAAGTGCGTCAAGGAATCTCTGACCGGTAAGCTGGAACTGGATCGCAAGTACGTCAAGGGCGATCGGATCGTCGTCACCGGTGCGAAGGACCTGGCGGTCAAGGTCGACGAACACTACGCCGAGGCAATCCTGTTTGCTCCCAAGGCGAAAGTGGATTTTCCCATCCCGCTCTGGCCCGTGGGAAAGTATGCAAAGAAGTATCCCCATCCGCCCAAGGCCTTCCAGGGCGCCAAGCACGTTATCACCGCCCGCGTTCCCACTGCCAAGGAGATCCAAGCGTATCGAAATCTGGCGGTCAACCCGATGGACCCTCGCGGGAAGTCCACGGCGTATCCGCATGCGAGTTCTCCCAGCGAGTGGGGCGAGGCGGCGGTATTCTCGGCGAAAACCGCAATCGACGGATTCGTCGAGGCCACCGGCGATCATCACAGTTGGCCCCGCCAGAGTTGGGGTCCGTATCTCCCCGGCGGAAAGAATCCCCCCCAGGAATTGACTATCGACTTCGGCCGGCCGGTCGAGATCGACAAGCTGGTCGTCGTCGGGCGCTACAACACCCGCCAGGGCGGTTACTGGAAGGAAGCGACGGTCGAATTCTCCGACGGTTCCAAAGTCACGATCAAGCCCGAGTACAACGGGAAGCGGCAGGAGTTTCCCATCAAGAAACGCGTGGTGACTTCCATGAAGATCACCAAACTGGTCATTAACAAAGCAAAGAAGTACGCGGCGTTTGTGGAAGTCGAGGCATGGGGCAGGCCCGCCAAGACCAAAGTCGACGTAAAGAAGACTAAGAACTAGGTGTGCGCCGCGGGCCCACGGTGATTTATTGATGACCGAGAGCAAGACACGTCGGGGTCTGCTGGGGGTTATAGGTCCGGGTCTGCTCGTGGCGGCCACCGGCGTCGGTGCGGGCGATCTGGCGACCGGGGCCTTCACAGGTATGAAGTTGGGCGTTGCGGTCCTCTGGGCGGTCCTTGCAGGGGCGCTGATCAAGTTCATCCTGAACGAGGGGCTGGCCAGATGGCAGTTGGCGACGGGGCAGACCGTTCTGGAGGGCGCCGTTCTTCGGCCCGAGCGGGTGGTGAGCCGGGTCGTCAAGTCAGTCTTCCTGGTGTATCTGCTGGCGTGGAGTTACTTCGTGGCTTCGGCGCTGATGAGTGCCTGCGGGGTGGCCGCCCACGCGATGAAACCGCTGCTTGGCTCGGCGGTCGACGACAAGATTTTCTACGGTATGGTCCACAGCGCCCTCGGCGTGGCGCTCGTGCTGGGCGGCGGGTACAAGCTCATCGAGAAGATCATGAGCGTTTGCATCGCCGTAATGTTCGTCACCGTGGTAGCTACCGCCGTGATGGTCGGGCCCGACTGGTCGCAGGTCGCCTGGGGCCTGGTGCTGCCCCGTATCCCGCACTTTACGGGTGGGGGGCTGGTTTGGACCGTTGCCCTGAGCGGTGGGGTCGGCGGTACCCTGACGGTGTTATGCTACGGTTACTGGATCCGCGAGAAGGGGCGCACGGGCCCCGATGAGCTGAAAACCTGCCGGATCGACCTGGGTGTTGCTTACGCATTTACCGCCGTCTTCGGTGTCGCGATGGTAATCATCGGAAGCACCATAACCGTCGAGGGCAAGGGCTCCGGGCTTATCGTGGCGCTGGCTGACAAACTGCTCGCCGGTCCGCTCGGGGCGGGCGGACGGTGGGTATTCCTGATCGGTGCGTGGTGTGCGCTGTTCAGCAGCCTGCTGGGCGTCTGGCAGGCCGTACCGTATATCTTCGCCGACTTCTGCAATCTCGCCCTCCGCCGAAAGCCCGACCGGGAACCCCGCCAAGTCGACACCCGCCAGTGGGCATACCGCGCGTACCTGATCAGCATTGCCCTCGTGCCGATGGTCGGACTGTTCTACAGCTTCACGCAGGTCCAGAAAATCTACGCGGTCTTCGGGGCAATGTTCATGCCGCTGCTGGCGGTGGCCCTGCTGCTGCTCAACAACAATCCGCGGTGGATCACCGCAAAGATGCTGAACCGCCGAATCACCAATGTCTTCCTGGTCGCGACAATTCTCCTGTTTCTGGTCGCCGCACTGTTTCTCGTATGGAAGCCTTGAGAACCGCGGTCCCGGGCCTCCGGCGGCGAGAAACTGTGTGGTTCGAGATAAATAAATTATTTTTCCGGTTACCGATCCGCCCGGTATCGCAGG
>CAZSLS010000107.1:0-21035 GCA_964607575.1 uncultured Planctomycetaceae bacterium
CCCAAAGGCGCCGTCCGCGACCCGCAGGTCTACTACGACGCCAGGAAGGTGCTCTTCTCGTACCGTAAGGGCGGGACGCACTATTACAATCTCTACGAGATCGGTATCGACGGTAAGAACCTGCGCCAAATCACCAAGGGCGCGTGGGACGATATCGAACCGGCGTACCTGCCCGACGGCGGGATCGTATTCGCGTCGGCCAGGTGCAAGCGGTATATCGGCTGCTGGCTGGCGCAGACTGCGATCCTGTTCCGCTGCGACTCAGACGGCGCGAACATGCGAATGCTCTCTTCGGGTTCGTTCACCGAGAACACGCCCTCGGTGCTGCCCGACGGGCGAGTGCTGTACACGCGATGGGAGTACGTCAACCGCGACCCGGTGGTGTTCCACCATCTCTGGACGATGAACCCCGACGGTACGAACCAGGCGGCGTTCTTCGGGAATATGCATCCGGGCGGGGTGTTCATCGATGCCCGGGCGATCGAGGGCACCGACCGTGTGGTGTTCATCAATTCTCCGGGCCACGGGCGCAACGAGCACGTGGGATACGTGGCGACCGTTACCGACAAGAACGGGCCCGACGAGCGGTCGTCGATGCGGAATGTCTCGAAACGCAACGGTTTCCGCGACCCGTGTGCGATTGCGAAGGATACATTTCTGGTTGCCAGGGGTAATCAGATACTCCTGATGGACTCGGCGGGGGCGACCGACGTTGTCCATACCGCCGCGACAATGGTACACGAACCGCGCCCCGTTGTCGTCCGGTCGAAACCCAGGGTGGTTCCATCGCGGGTGGACCTGTCGAAAACGACCGGTACGATGATGATGAGCAACGTTTACGTCGGGCGCAACATGGGCGGTATCACGCGCGGCGCGATACGCAAGCTCCTGGTGCTCGAAGACCTCCCCAAGCCCGCGAATTTCCATGGCGGCGGGTCGCAACCGCTGGGGCACGGCGTGACCTCGACGCTCAAACGCGTGCTGGGCGTCGTTCCGGTAGAATCCGACGGGTCGGCGCATTTCAAAGTGCCCGCGATGCGGAGCATCTACCTCGCCGCTCTCGACGAAAACGATCTGTCGGTCAAGCAGATGCGCAGCTTCATTACCCTCCAGCCGGGCGAGACGCTCAGTTGCGTCGGCTGCCACGAGCAGCGAACCAAGACGCCAAATATCGCCGCGGTCGGAAAGCTCAAGGCGATGGCTCGCCCTGCTGACAAAATCAAAGCGTTCGAGGGCATTCCGCAGATCCCGGACTTCCCGCGAGACGTCCAGCCGATTCTCGACAAGCATTGCATCAAGTGTCACAACTCGAAGGATCGCAAGGGCAACGTGATCCTCACCGGCGACCGCGGTCCGGTCTTCTCGCACAGCTACTACGAACTGTTCTTCCAGTGGCAGATCAAGGACACCGCGGGCAATCCCGCAAGCGGAAGCGGGAGGCAGAAGGGCAACGACAAACCGTACACGACGTACAGCTCGGCTTCGGCGCTGATGAAGAAGATCGACAAGCATCACAACAAGGTCAAGCTCAGCGACCGCGAGCGGACTACGGTTCGCCTCTGGATCGACGCGTCAGCCCAGTATCCCGGAACGTACGCGGCGATCGGGACCGGGCAGGTCGGCGGGTGCTGGGGCAATAACAGGCCCGTGCGCGTGATGTCCGACGGATGGACCGACACGCCGGCTGCGATAGAGGCCGTCAATCGCCGATGCGGGAAGTGTCACGGGCGAAAGCTGCCCAGACACGTTACCGACCGGATCCCCGTTTCGTATGGTGATATGCTCTCCTGGGAACGCCCGCTTAGCAGGTTCTCGAGGCATCGGGTGTTCAATCTGACTCATCCGGAAAAATCGCTTGTCCTGACGGTGACCCTTTCAAAGAAGGCGGGCGGATACGCCGAAGGCAAACTCAAGCCCAAGCTGATTCGTGAGAACCTGGCTAAGGCGCCCAAGGCGATCAAGCATCCTGTGATATTTGCCGACACGAAGGACTCCGACTACCGCAAGATCCTCGTCCACATCCAGGCCGCCGGCGCCAAACTCGACGAGATCAAGCGATTCGACATGCCCGGCTTCAAACCGAACAGGGGCTACATCCGCGAAATGAAACGCTATAAAATCCTCGCCCCTGCGTTTGACCTTACGAAACAGAAGATCGACGTGTACGAAACGGACATGAAGTATTGGCAGTCGATGTGGCATAAACCGGTGGCGGGCAAGGAGTAGAAAGTGTCCAGTAAGATGACCAAGGGTTCGATAGCGGTACTGCTATGCCTGCTGGCGGCGGGGCTGATGAATATTCCGCCCGCCGGTGCGGTTGAGAAGAAGGCGATCGAAGGTTTGGACTGCACTCGCCAGAGCGATGTGATCTATCACCGCAAGCACGGCGTGGCGCTCACGATGGACGTGATATACCCGAAGAAGCAAAACGGTGCAGCCGTCATATACGCCGTCAGCAGCGGGTTCAATTCGCATCATCGCTGGATCGAGGGCGCCGGGTTCGCGCGGAACATGAGCATGCTGCTCGATCGCGGGTACACCGTTTTTCTGGTAGTTCACGGGTCCACGCCGAAGTACACCATCCGCGAAACCTACGCCGACATCCGCAGGTCGATACGCTTCATTCGCTATAACGCCAAGTCGTACGGGATCGATTCGGATCGCATCGGGATGTCCGGCGCGTCGGCCGGCGGGGTGATCTCGCTGATGATGGCTGCGGCGCCGCAGGAGGGCAATCCCAAGGCCCGAGATCCGATCGACCGCGTTTCGACCAGGCTCCAGGCGATCGCGTGCTTTTATCCCGCCAGCGATCTGATGAATTTTCAGAAGGAGGGAGAGAACGTTCTGAAAATAGCGGCCGCTCACAGGCACGCCGGGTCATACCAGTTTCGAGATCACGACCCCAAGACCAATAGTTACAAACTGATCACCGATCCCAAACGGATCGCTGAACTGCTGGCCGACAATTCGCCGATAACTCACGTAAGCGCCGGCGATTCGCCAACGCTCATCGTCCACGGCGAAAAGGACCGGCTCGTACCGCTGTTGCAGGCGTCCAAAATGGTGGACGCGCTCAAGGCGGTCGGAGTGAAATCGAAACTCGTCGTCGCCAAGGGAAAAGGCCACGGTTGGCGGGACATGTGGAAAAACGAAATGAAGCACATCGCCGACTGGTTCGACGTGCACCTGGCGCCCAAGAAGAAAGAAACAAAAAACAGAACATGAAAGCATTGATCGTATCGCTATTGTTGCCCCTGAGCATCGCAGCCGCCGACGGTCCCGTTTCGACATGGGACTTTAACGGAGCGACTAACGACACCCGCGGAAAGAGCAAAGATACGCTGACCGCTCGCGGAGGAAAACTGCGTTTCGTTACAGCGAAGGAACTGCCCGGCGTTAACGGTAAAGCAGTTGCGATCGGAGTGCGTCGCGGCGACGCTCAATCGCTTGCTCTCGGCGCGTCGGACGATGTGAAGCTCGGCGCCAGTTATACGATTGAAGCCTGGATTCACCCGACGAAAATTGGCGGGCAGTGGAATCGGCTGGTCCTTAACTGGGGAAACGGGAAAGCGTATCACTTTGCAATTCACGGTGGCAGGGTCAGCCTGTATCACGCCCAGGCAAACGGAACCGAACGCATCGCCGAAGGCGGGCGGGTCAGGCAGAACCGTTGGAACCACGTGGTGGGCCTGGCGCGGCGCAACGACGCCAAGCCGGCGCGCAGCAGGGTCGAAGTGTATCTCAACGGGAAACTCGCCGCTTCGACCACCTTCGACGGGACGATTAACACGCTCAAGAATGAAGGCCTCGGCGTGGGCGATTCGGCCGGCGGCGGGGGCGGGGAACATCGATACCGCGGATATGTTGACGATCTGGCCATCTGGAACAGGGCACTGAGCCCCGCTGAAATCGCCAAACGATGCACCGCACGCAAGAAAATACTCGCCCTCCCCTCCTCCGAGGTCGCCGGACTTGTCAATTCGCTCAAAAACGACCCGCCGCTCGAAACAGCTATAACTCTCGAAAAGCAAGCCCGGCAGGGAAAGCTGTCGGACGGTATGGCTGTAATCGCCGCCAAACTCCTCGATAACAAAGACATCTTCGTTCGCGCTCTGGCCGAGTGGGCTATCGCACGCAGGGTGGGCTTCGATAACAACCACGAAGAAATCAAATGGACCTCCGCAAGTAATGAACCGTGGTTCAAGAAGTGGATGGCGATTCCGCAGGCAGAGCGAATCGAGATGGACTATTGTCGCCAGGCCGTCGATCTGGGCATCTATAACGATTCGAGCAAGCTCAAAGCATCGGTCGACGAGATGATCGCCCGCGCCGCCAAGATGGGCGTGAAGTCCGATTCGCTCAAATCCATCCGCGCGAAGATGGACAATGCGTCCGACATCGCGGCCGCCCGGGGACTGTGGCTCGATGCGCGGCGGGTGATGCGACCGCTGGCGTTCGCGCGGGCGGAGATGGATTTCGACGAGATCATCCTCTACGAGCGCTTCGCATGCCACTACAAGCCCAACGTCTGCGGCGTGCATACGAGTTGGTCGTACAAGCCCGGCGGCGATATTGTCATTGTCTCGGGCCTGGAAAAACCAAAGAGCGTCAAGACCCTCATCAAGGACAAGCTCGGGCCCGGGCACGTACACGGTATGGATCTGTCGTTCGCCGCCGACCGCGTCGTATTCGCCTGGGCGAATCAACCGGTCTGGCCGCCGAAGTATTCGACCCACTGGCCCCGCCGCGGAAACAACTGCTACGCGTACGAACTGCGAAACACCACCATCCCGCCCCATCTTCACGAGATGAATCTCAAAACGGGCAAAATCACCCAGGTCACCGATCACAACTTCTGGACCGATATCGAACCGACTTACTGCCCCGACGGTACGATCGCCTTCACGTCCGATCGCTCAGCCAACTCGCCCTCGTGCGACGGCGCGCAGAACGATCTGACGGATCACAACCTTTATTCGATCTCCGCCGACCGAAAGACCATCCGGCGACTGACCAACCAGAAAGACGTCGACATGCACCCGCATTTGCTCGACAACGGCCTGATCGCGTACCTGAGGTGGGAATACCAGGAGCGCCATTTCTGGGACGTCCATTCGGTCTGGACCATCCGCCCGGACGGGACGATGGCCGACTCGCTGTTCAAACAGCACATGACCCTTCCAACTTCGGTGCGCGACGCCAGGAGCATCCCCGGTACGAGCAAACTGGTCGCCGTCGCCGCGGGACATCACTGCCTCCCCAAAGGCCCGCTGGTCGTGTTGGACCCCACCAAGGGGATGAACGATCCTGCCGGTGTGGAGATCCTGACGCTGGGTCCAAGACCGCAAGAGCGGGGCATGACAAAGGCGGTCGTTTCTGACGGCGGGGTCAAGGACGCCGGCGGGTTCTACATGATGCCCCACGCGATTTCTGACAAGAGCTTCCTGGCCTCGTACGCCTATGGAAACCCTAACGCCAGGAGGCACGGCGGCATGCATGCCGACGTTGACTCAAACGGACTCGGCGTCTACCTGATCGACACGTTCGGCAGCAAGGAACTGATCTACCGCGACCCGCTCCATTCGGTATACAGCGTACTCCCGTTCCGGAAACGCAAGCTCCCTCCCGTCATGCCCGACGCCACCGATTACACCAAGAACTACGCGACCTGCATCGTGCCCGATATCTACGAGGGAATGCACGGTGTCAAGCGGGGCGAGATCAAGTACATCCGCATCGCCGAGGCCGTGCCCTGGCCGATCGTTCCCGGGCTGGGCGTGAAGCGATGGGACCTGTCGAACCGATGGAATCCTGTCCGCGTGATCGGAACGGTCCCGGTCGAGGAAGACGGGTCGGCGCACTTCAAAGTGCCCACCGTCGATTCGGCTTCGGTATACTTCCAGGCGCTCGACGACAAGCACATGGAGATCCGCCGCATGCGGAGCAGTATCTCCTTCCAACCGGGCGAAACGCGAAGCTGCAACGGATGTCACGAAACGCAGTCCGTCGCGGTATCCCGCCAGCGCGGAACCGCCTCCCGCCGCGCCGCGGACATGCCGGCCCCTCCGTCGTGGGGCGCCCAAACGATTGTCGGGTTCAATAACCTCATCCAACCGATACTCGACAAGAAATGCGTCAGGTGCCACCGCGGCCCCGAAGCCAAGGCCAAGATCGATCTCTCCAAGGGCAAGGCCTACAACACTATCGTCAGGCACAGGAAGCTCGTTGCGCTTTCCAACCGCCAGTCCAGCGGGTCCATAACCAGCATAAAGCAGTTCGGTTCGCACAAGAGCAAGCTGATCACCAACCTGCTCGAAAAGAGCTACAAGGGTCATAAGAATGTCAAGCTATCGAGCGACGAGTGGATTACGCTGGTGACGTGGGTCGACGCCAACGCCCCCAATCAGCACCTGATGTGGTCCAAGCGCCCGGCGGACGGCGGAAGGTCACGCTGGGAACCGTACGACTGGGGAAACCCCTGGGACCCGTCGCAACAGGTCCCGGCGATGGGTGTAAGGCTCATCCCGGCGAAAATCGCCAGACGCACGAAGAAGAAATAAGCACGCTCGACTACCATCATCGTCGTGAGAGTTGACGCATGAGTAAGTGGAATAACGGATTCGTGCGCATCGGTTTTCTGGCGCTGCTGATCGCCTGGGTGATACCGACATCGCAGCTCGAGGCCGATGACGCCCAAACCGCCAAAGACGTCCTGGCCGCAAGTGGCGTTCGCGCCGGTTTGTGCGCCCATATCGATTGCGGGCGCGACGGTTCGGCGGGGCTCACCGCCGAACTTGCCGCCAACAGCAAGATGCTGGTCCATGGAATCTGCTGGGACTCGGGGGCATTGGCGAGGGCCCGAACTGTCATTGATGCAAAGAAAGTCGCCGGGCAGGCCTCGGTCGAGAAAATCACCGGCCGGGCCCTGCCCTACGTGCGGAATCTGTGCAACCTGATCGTTGTCGAGGACATGAAAGCTCTCGTTGCTAAAGGTATCGGTCGCGACGAACTGATGCGAGTCCTGGCTCCGGGCGGGGTTTTGTGTGTTCGGGAAGGCGGGCGATGGACCAAAACCGTTGGTCCGCGTCCCAAAGGCATGGACGAGTGGACCCATCCGCATCGCGCACCGGACGGTAACCTGGTCTCCAAAGACCGCCTGCTCCGCTTCCCGATAGGTCTTCGATGGATCGCCGGGCTCCCCAAGAGTATTAACAAGTGGGCCGGCGTACGCGGTTGGGTCCTGGCCGATGGTCGATGCTATATCGTAAGTTCCAGCGTTACCGAGAATCTCCCCGACGGAATCAAAGACAAGACCCATTACCTCATCTGCCGCGACGCATTCAACGGTCTGGAGCGGTGGCGAATCCCTCTGGGGACGTCCGAGTCGGGCGGCGGTCTATACTGGCGGAACACCAGCCCGCTGGCGGCAGGTGGCGGGCGCGTGTACGCCGTCGCTAAAGGTAAGGTGATGATCGTTGACGGCGCCACGGGCAAAGTCGAGCATACTATCAGGACCGCATACAAGCCGGAACGCCTGGTGGTGCTGGACAAGACGCTGGTGCTGTCCTGCTGGGATAAGCGTGATGCGACCAAGGCTGCGTTCGAGCGCGGAGGCTTGTGGGGCCCGTGGGTCAATACCACCGGTAAGGGCAGCGTTGAAGCCTACGACGCCGAGACAGGCAGGAAATTATGGAAACTGAAGTATCCGGTCTTCTCGCTGTTCGGGGCGGACGGTTCGGTCTATCTGCTGACGCGCGACGCCAACCCGGCGACCGCAAATAACGTTATCGCTGTTGACGTTCGATCCGGTAAGGAGCGATGGCGCGTCGGTCACAAGGCCCTCGGCGGTAAGCCCGACCTGCAACTGGACCTTGTCGGTCCGGGATTCGTCGCAGTTTCCAAACGCAGCGCCGAATCGCTGCATGTCCTTTCGTCAAAGACCGGTAAGCTGCTGTGGTCCAAAAAATACTCTTCGGTCCGCCCCGGGCATTGGAAGAAGAACACCTCGTACCGGTTCACAGCACTGGTAAACGGTGAGCTTTGGTGTTCCAGTTACAAGTACAAACCGCTGACCGGCGAAGTTATCGGTAAGCTGCCCAAAGATGTGCCGAGGGTCGGCCTGACGATATGCGTTTCCCCAATCATTGTCGGAAACGTGTTCTGCCACAGCCGACGCTGCAAGTTTCTCGAATTACGCGACACTGCCGACAGTTCCAAACCGCTGCGGAAGATCGTGTTCAACGCCGCGCGGGGCGGATGCATCCAGGGCATGACGCCGGCCAACGGTATGTTCTACACTTCGCAGAACAACTGCGGATGCGAACCGGGACAGATTCTCGGATTTCTGGCTTTCGGGCCCAACGGGGATTTGCCCGCGGAAAAGATTTTCGCTCGTCCCCGGCCCGTCCGGCGCGGTCCGGGGTTCGCTGACGCAAAGCCCGGGGCGCTACTGGACACCAAGGCCTGGTCGATGCAGCGGGGCAACGCCGAGCGCAGCGGCGTCACGGCTGCCGCGGCGCCTGAGACCCTGGAGGTCCTTTGGAAGGCGTCTGTCGCCGGGCGGAATTCCGGTCCGATGAAAGCGGCTTGGGATGAGAGGTTGGCGCCTGTTATCACCTCGCCGGTCGCCGCCGCGGATCGAGTATTCGCCGCGGGAACCGAGACCGGTCAGGTAAAGGCGTTCGACGCCGCTACGGGCAAGGCGCTCTGGACCGTTTCGCTGGGATCGAGAATCGACTCGGCGCCGACTATCGTTGGGAATCTTTGCGTTGTCGGAGCGCATGACGGTTGGGTCTATGCGCTGACGACCGAGAAGGGCGCGTTGGCGTGGCGGGCGCGGGTGGCGCCTGTTGAGCAGCGAATGGTAGTTAACGGGCGCGTCGAATCGACCTGGCCGACCGTCGGCGGCGTGCTCGTTCATAACGGTAAGCTGCTGGCCCATGCCGGGCGGGGAACGGAAGCCGACGGTGGTATCGCCGTTGTCCAACTTGACCCGTCCACCGGCAAGACCATCTGGGCCGGAGTGATGCCCCCGGGCTCTAAACGTCGCATTGACCTGCTCCGCATTGTCGCCGGAACGGTCGTCTGCAACGCCACCGCCATCGATCCCACTTCCGGGACCATTCAGACGCGACAGGTAAAGTCAGCATCGCGCGGCGGACCGATGCTTGACGGATACCTCGGGCGATTCAAGATGCGCGGTTTCGGCGCGGGCGCGGGCAACCGGGCGGTCGCCGGCAATCATATAGTCATCGCCTCGGCCCTGCCGACCGGAGGCAAGATCCAACTCGTAAGCAAGGCGAGCGGAAAGGCGAAAGGCAAGGAGATCGCCTCGCTCAAATTGGACTCCGCGCCGATCTACGACGCTCTTGCGGTCGCCGGCGGAAAGGTTTTCGTAGCTCTGGAAGACGGACGCATCCTCTGTCTGGGCAAGCGCAAATAGGCCTGCGGTTTGGCCCAATAAAAATCGGCAGGCCCGCGGCGAAGAAGTGATCCGGTAAGCGAACGATGATTGGAGGGGCGTTTGTCGTTTGCCGTGGAGTCCGCCTCCGTCGGACTCCACGACTAATCGGTTACCAGGCGTCCTTCGGCGGAGAAGTCGTCGAAGGTAATGTGTCCAAATCCACCCTTCGACGCGTCGACCACGCGGATCAGCAGTTGCCTGCCTTTGAACTTCCCGACGTTCCAGTTGATTCGGTGCATGTGTTTGGCGTTCGGTCCGCCGGCGGTCATCAGCGTCTTGCGCGTCTTGGCGTCGCACAGGTCCACGCGCGTTTTGTCGCCGCGCCCGCCGCCGACCAGAAACGACATTTTCGAGCCCGTCAGTTCGAATACGGGCGATTGGATTACGGCTAGATGTGCGTCGGCGGCGGATTCGGATGACCCGCCGAGGGTGCTGAGAAAGAACTTGCCCTGCTTGTTGATCTTCTCGCCGGTGCGGTAGGGGCTCGCCAGATCGACCACCGGCGTTTCGAGCTTGCCTTCGACCACCTTCCATCCCTGCAAACCGCCGCTCTCGAAATCGAATCGCAGATCGCCTACCGGTTTGGGGTGTTTGTATACGATCTTTGACGTTGCATTTGCCGCCCGGGGTCTGCGTTTGGCGCCCGACCCGCCGCGAGTGGTGGGGGGATTTGGGTCGAAGAACCTGGCGCCCTTGCCCACGCGGTTATAGTCGCCGAGGTCTTCGCGGGCTTTCTCGACGAGCTTCATCATCTTTGCGACGATCTCCGGATTCCTGGCCGCGACGTCATGTTTCTCGCCGATATCCTTTTCGAGATCGAACAGTTGCGTCGCGGGAACTGCGTCGATCATCCTTCCGGACCAGCCCGTGCCCGGCGGACGGGCGGGGCGGGGGAGAACGAGCTTCCACTTACCGCTGCGGACGGCGTTGAGGCGGAGGTAGTTGTAGGTGTAGAACGCTTCGTGCGGGCTGGCGGCGCCTTGCTTCCCGGACAGCAGATCGGTCACATCCTTCCCGTCGATGATGCGGTCTTTGGGGATTTCGCCGCCGCCGAGTTTAGCGAAGGTCGGCATGAGGTCCATCGTGGTGACTATCTCGTCGCAGACCTTGCCCGCGGGCACTTTACCGGGCCAGCGAACCAGGCAAGGCACGCGCGGACCGCCTTCCCACGCCGACATCTTCCATCCCCTCAGCGGGTCGGCCGATCCGCCGTAGTCGCCGAGATGTTTTTCGATCCACGGCCCGTTGTCGGACGTGAAAATCACGAGCGTGTCTTTATCGATACCGAGGTCCTTGAGCGTTTTGAGGACCTGCCCCGCCGACCAGTCGAGTTCCTCGATTACGTCGCCGTAGAGCCCGCGTTTGGATTTGCCGCGGAAGGCCTCCGACGCGCCCAGCGGTACGTGGGGCATGTTGTGGGCCAGGTACAGGAAGAACGGTTTGTCTTTGTTGGCGGTGATGAACTTGACGGCCTCTTTGGTGTAATCGGCGGTCAGGTTGTCCATGCCGTTCTGGTCGAGTGCGTCGATGAGCACCTTGCCGTTCCGCGCGATCTGCGTTTTGAATGACCTGGCGTTGACGGTGCGGGTGAACCCGTTGTGCAGCGGCGTACCGTAGGAGTAATCGAAGCCCTGGGCGTTGGGCATGAGTTGCGGATCGTATTCCTTGGTGCGACCGCCCGCGAGGTGCCACTTGCCCACCAGTGCGGTGGCGTATCCGGACTTCTTGAGTACTTCGGCGATGGTAATTTCTTTTGGGTGCAGAACGTTGTGCTGGTTCTTGCGGTTACCCGGTTCGCCGACGCGGATGGGGTAGCAGCCGGTCATCAGCGCCGCCCGCGACGGTCCGCAGACCGGTTGTGCGTAGAAGCTGGTGAACTTCATGCCTTCCCGGGCCATGCGGTCGAAGTTGGGTGTCCGGATATTCGGCGAACCGAAGCATCCGACGTCGTTATACCCCTGGTCGTCGGTGAAGAAGACGATGAAGTTCGGCTTGCGGCCGGCCTGCGACGGTCCCTTCCCGGACAACCATCGAGGCAGCGATGCGACCGCTGCGCCCGCGCCGATCACCCGCAGAAATTGTCGTCTCGACGCGCCAGTGTTATTCATCCGATGGCTTCCGGGTGTGTGTTATTTTTTCTTCGTCGCGGTTCTCTTGGTGCGTTTCTTCGCGGTCTTTTTCTTCTTACCGCCCAGTTCGAAGGCGTCGTGCACCACCCGCAGTGCCTTTTTCCCGTCGGCGCGGTCGATCATGCAGGAGATCTTTATCTCGCTGGTGGTGATGTTCTCGATGTTGATTTTCGCGTCGGCAAGAGCGCTGAACATTTTCTCGGCTACGCCGGTATGCACTCGCATTCCGACGCCGACTACGCTGACTTTTGAAAGCGAATCGTCGTAGCTCACGTCGCATTTGAGGCTCTTTGCGATCTTTGCGCACACAAGCTTTGCGTCGCTGAATTCCGCGAGTTCGACGGTGAAAGAAAGCGAGGCCGTACCGTCATCGCTTATGGTCTGGATGATGTCGTCGACCATGATGTCGTGTCGTGCGATGGTGTGGAACACCCGCGCGACGACTCCGGGATGGTCGGGCAGTTTGCTCAGCGAGACTCGGGCCAGTTTCTCTTTGAGTGCGGCTCCGCTGACGACGATTCTTTCCATGGATTCGGTAGCTGCCACGATCATGGTTCCTTTTCTGTTGTGTGCGCTGTTTCGCACGTGTATCGGCACGTTGTACTTCTTGGCGAACTCGACCGCCCGGTTATGCAGCACGTTGACCCCGAGCGATGCCAGTTCGAGCATCTCGTCGTAACTGATCTTGCTGATCTTCCGCCCGTTGGGGACTATGCGCGGGTCGGCGGTGTATACTCCGTCGACGTCGGTGTAGTTTTCGCACAGGTCGGCCTTGAGCGCCGCGGCGATCGCCACCAGCGTAACGTTGCTCCCGCCGCGCCCGAGCGTGGTAACGTGACCCTCTTCGGTAACGCCCTGGAATCCGGCGACAATCGCGATCCTGCCCGCGTCGAGCTGCTCGTGGATGCGATGGGCGGCTATTCGTTTTATGCGTGCCTTGGTGTGGCGGTCGTCGGTGACCATTCCGATCTGACCGGCGGTGAAGCTTATCGCCGCCGAGCCCATCTCTTCCAGCGCCATAGCCATCAGCGAGATCGTCACCTGCTCTCCGGTGGACATCAACTGGTCCCACTCGCGTTTGGGAGCGGGCTTGTCGCGCATGACCTTGTTGGCGAGATCTTCGAGGGCGTCGGTGGTCTTGCCCATCGCCGAGACAATCATCACGACCTGGTGGCCTTGCTTCTGCGTACGGATGGCTCGCCGGGCGGCCGCCCGTATCTTCTCGGCGTCGGCAAGGCTGGTTCCGCCGAATTTCATTACGACAATACTCATGTCATCTCTTCCGTCAGTATTTCTCTCGAAAACAGCGCAGAGCCCTCGAGGCCCTGCGATTTGAGTCATGATACAATAGCGATTAACCGAAAGAATGCAAGCGTTGTTTGGACGACCGAAAACCAGATGGGGATTACATGTAATCCCCATCTGTCGTTCAAGCGGGCGAAAAGGCGAAAAAGGGGACAGTGGTCTAGATGCGATTGCTCTGGACTATCGGGATTGTCCTCTTGCGAATCTCCACCGAGTGACTTACGATTCGGACATGATCGATAAGAAGACCGAGTCCGCGCCGCAGCGCCCCCGCAAACGATGGCGCAAGACGAAGTGGTTTTACGGTATCGTTCTGACGTACGTTGCGGTGACGATCACGGCCGGTGTCTGGTGGTCTGCTTACTCGCACAGGAAGTTCCGGGAGGCTGTGGACCCGATAATCGCCCGCGGCGAACCGCTGGCGTGGTCCGACTTCGCAACCGACCCGATCCCCGACGACCAAAATGCTGCGATCCTGTACAAACAAGCCATGGATGATCCTGTCCTGACGGATTTGAAGTGGATGCTTGAACGTGAATTCGGAGATATCATGGAGACGCTGGAATGCGACTCCTATGACCTGATCCATGAATTCACCGCAAAGCGTGAAGTTCGACAAAAGCATCCGGATGAAGTTCAGGAACTGCTCGGCATGGCCAAGGACGCCTTCGTACTTTGCCGCAAGGCCCGGCTGCGAGATAAGGTTGATTGGGGGGGCGATTTCAGCGGGAAGGCTTATGAAGATGCTGGTCCGCGCGGCTTGGTGTCTTGCGTTAGTATCGCAAATCTGTTGTTTCTGGCAGCGGTAGAGGCTCATGATGCGGGGCGAGATGACGATGCGGTGGAATACATTCGTGATATGATCGCCTTGGGCGACAGTCTTATAGCGTATCCGCGCATGATTAATCATATGATATGCCTTGCAGTAAACGACATCGCCATACAGGCGTTCGAAGAAATATTGCCATCGCTAGAGATCGGTGACGCCCCAGGCAGTGCGTCTATCAAGAATATTCGCCGCCTGCTGGCAAGGCTTCTGGATGATGTCCCGCTTCGTCAGGGGTTGACTCTGGTTCTGATGGGCGAACGGAGCGCGAACTACGAGGCCTGCTTAAGGGTACTGAATTTGGACCTGCCGGATGGAGAAGTGGACGTTGAATTTGGTGGAGATTACTACAGCTCCAGCATCTTTGCTAAAGCGGGTTATGATTACTGCATGGCGCCCCTGCTTCGGGTTGATGCGGCTTGGTCCGTCAAACGATGTGATGCATATGTAAGAGCTTCCAGTTCCCAAACGTTGCCTGAGTACCGTCGCGCCATAAGGCAGACGGTGTTGGATGCCGAGGAGTATTTTGAGCGTCCTTCTTACGTGCGGCAGCTAAGCAGCATATTGTACTATATGTTTGGGCAATCGTTTAGAGGGCATTACCGCTACCTCGCCAAACGCCAAATGGCGGGTGTTGCGCTTGCTGTTCGGATGTATCAGATTGATTGCGGGCGATTGCCTGATAGGCTCGGCCAACTCGTTTCGGATTACCTCGCGAATATTCCCCAGGATCCGATGGCCGAGTCCGGAAGCCAGATTCGCTACGTGAACGATCCGAAGGATCCGAGGCTTTATTGCTTGGGCCTGGATGGGCTAGATGACGGAGGAGCGTATGACGCCGACGAGGACGAGTATTATCACAAAGATACTCTGTTCTTTCTTAGTAATCGACCGGATGTGCGTGAAAAAGATTCCGATCAGGATGAGTAGGCGCCGTCTACCGCTACGGGTGATGCGGAGAGTTTTCCGGGTCATGACAGCGAGGCAATGATCAGACGCCAGTGAAACACGGATATGGGGATTATGCCCATCAACAGTTGCTGCCCGATCCAGATTAGCGGAAGGGCGATAGCGGCGATGGTGGTTCGTCGGGCGTTTTGTCCGGTGGTGAAGTGGATCGCCTGCACCGACGCAGGCCACCATGCCAAGAATATCGACCACCACGCCAGAGTAATTACGTTTGTGGCTGGTGTTGTGTCTGTCGCTGAAACCGCCATGATTGTAAGCAGCGACGCAACCGCTCCAACTATCGTGACGATCAGGATAGGCCCGCACGCGTAGCAACTCAGGGCGATTGCTTTATCCTGGCGTTCGGGGTCGAAATACTTAGGGCTGGAGAACCACTCCAGCGAGCGAGTCGCCAGAAACAACCCGATCAGAGACAGTACAGCCATCCCCATACGCGCGAGGACCATACTCGCAGCGGACTTGAGCTGGCGCATCTCGAATCCAGGCGAGTCTATGAGCATGCAGGTCTTAACCATTAAGGCGCCTAGAACGCCCAAGGTGATGAGAAAAGTAAGCTGGACGGTGACTCTGCGAAATTTCTTTGCGTGTTTCTCGCAGACTGGTGCGTCCAGGAATTGTTCGAGGTCACATGGGCTGAACATCACCATCTTTGCGGTACGCCAATACGCGCGGAACCGGCCGATGTGCTTCCGCCTTTCCCACGGTATCTTTGGCGGTGGGGGAGTTTCGCTGAGGGTTTCGAGTTCGTCTGGGATCGGATGTGTTTCCGGCTGCCCCATGCGGCGGTTATCTCACTTTCAGGAAGAACTCCATTAGGTTGCAGCCTCTTTCTATGTGGAGGTCGGCTTCTTGGGCTGTCTGTTCGGTGAACGGCGCGTCTACTATGCCCGCGGTGTCCTTTCCTGCCAGTGCGAACGGAACGGCCTGTCGCGTGTGCGTTCGCAGGGTACACGGGGTGGGGTGGTCCGGGAGGAGCAGCAGGCGCCAGTCGTCGCCTTCGGCTTTCAGCCTGTCGAGTACCGGCGCTACGATATGGGTGTCTATCTGCTGGAGGGCCTCGACCTTGCCCTGGGGGTTGGCGTTGTGTCCGGCTTCATCGGGCGCCTCGACGTGTACGAAGACCAGGTCGTACTTGTCGAGGGCCTCGACGGCTGCTGCGCCCTTGCCGGCGTAGTTGGTGTCGAGATATCCCGTTGCGCCTTCGACTTCGATGATGTCCCATCCGATAAGCCCGGCGAGTCCTCGGACCAGGTCGACACCGGTGATAGCGGCGCCCGAGAGTCCGAAACATTTGGCGAACGCGGGCAGGTGGGGCATCTTGCCCTGCCCCCACAACCAGATCGCATTTGCGGGATTCTCGCCGAGGTCCGTTCGGACGGTATTCACGTCGTGCCGGGCGAGTATCTTCGCGGCGCGGTCCATGATCTCTCGCAGTTCTTTAGCGCCGCGTCCTTTGGGCTGGTATCCGGAGATTTTGCGTCCGAGAAAGTCGTGCGGCGGGGTGGTCTTTACTTTGCAGTCTCCGCTGAAAGTCATCAGGTGCCGATAGCTCACGCCCTTGTAGAACGTCAGTTCGTCGCCGGCGAGCTGCTCGTTCAACGCGTCGATGAGTTTGTTTGCTTCCTCGTTTCGGATGTGTCCGGCGGAGTAGTCTTCCATCACGCCGTCGATCATCGTCACGAGATTGCAGCGGAATATCCACTGGCTCGGATCGACTTTCAGATTCTGGGCGGCGGCTTCGAGCGGCGCGCGTCCGGTGTAGTATTCCGTGGGGTCGTAGCCCATGACCGACATGATCGCCACGTCCGAACCGCAGGGCAGTGAATCCGGTACGTTGCAGACCGTTCCGCAGCGTCCCTGGGAGACGATGGAATCCATATTGGGCAGATCGGCTGCGGCCAGCGGCGTTTGCCCGTCGAGTTCGTCCAGCGGTACATCCGCGGCGCCGTCAGGAATGATAATGGCGTATTTCATGTTTCGTGTCGCTGGGGACCGTTCTTACCTGAAGGTAGTCTACAACAACTCTTCGTGTTCATCGACAATACCGATGCACGTAGTTTTGGATTTTATAACGTCCATTGCGTCGATCTTCCGCAGCGCCGCCATAACGTCGCCTTCGGTGGCTTCGTAGGTGGTGATAACCACGGGCACTCCGGCGTCGGCGTGGGGTGATTCGTGCTGGAGCACCGAGCAGATCGAGATGTCGTATTCGGCGAGAATCTCGGCTACGTGCGCCAACACGCCCGGGCGATCGTCGGCCATTACTCGCAGATAGTAGCGTCCGCGGACAGCTTCGATCGCTAATTGGTTCGCCTCGGGTGCCTGGTCGGGCCAGATCCCCAGGATCGCACTGAGACGAGGGGCCGTACCGAGGGCGATAGCGGCGATATCGGCGACGACCGCCGAGGCGGTGGGCAACCCGCCGGCGCCTCGCCCGTAGTACATGGTGTGTCCCGTGGCGTGTCCGTAAACGCTGACGGCGTTGAACGGTCCGGAGACCCACGCCAGCGGATGTTCCTTGGATATGAACGCCGGTCTGACGCGCAGCGACAACCCGTCGCTCTGCCGCTGTGCGATCGCCAGCAGTTTCACGACATAACCCAATTCCTGCCCGAAGCGGATGTCCATCGTGTCGAGAGAATCTATGCCCGAAGCCGGAATCGACTCGAAGTCGATCTGTCGCCCGAATGCCAGTGCGGCAAGGATTGCGATTTTGTGGGCTGAATCTATACCCGCCACGTCCAGCGTGGGATCGGCTTCGGCCAGACCGTCTTCCTGGGCGCGCTCCAGCGCCTCGCTGTACGACTGTCCGCGAGTGGTCATCTCCGTGAGGATGTAATTGCACGTACCGTTGACGATACCGAATATCGCGTCGATGCGGTTGCCCAGAAGCCCGCCGCACAGCGCACCGACGATCGGTACGCCGCCGGCGCAACTGCCCTCGAAGGCGATGCACACGTTATTGCTCCGTGCCAGCGCCCACAGTTCGCTGCCGTGGTGCGCCAGGAGGGCTTTGTTCGCCGTCACCACGTGCTTACCGGCGGCGAGAGCCTTTTCGATGATCGTTTTTGCGACGGTTATTCCACCGACGAGTTCGGCGACTACCTGCACCGAGTCGTCGCTCAAGACCTTGTCGAGGTCTTCGCAGAACAGGGATGCGTCCATACCGAATTCCTCGGCGCGGGCGAAGTCCACGTCCACGATGTATCGCAGTTCGATGCTCGTCCCGCATCGTTGGGAAATGAGTTCCGCATCGCGGGTGAGCATTGTGGCCGCGGCGCCGCCGACGGTTCCGCATCCGACAATCGCGACGCCTGTAGTTGTCTGCTCTCGGGTCATTATTATACCTCACAGCTTTAGTCGGCATATTAGCGGTCCGGGATTATGATATCAAGCCGCCGCTCTTCCCGCTGAGTTTGTATGATCCAGCCGCGATATGGTCGTTGCCGTCGCCAACTGCTCCGCCAGAGACCAACGGACACGCCGTTGTCAGACGAGGATGTGGTTTTCCCTGATGACTTCTTTGGCTTGTTCTCGGGCCGGCGAGCGGCGCTTGCTTTCGGGAAGTGCAATGATCCCCTGCCACTCTTCGGGACGCCCGATCATGACCAGTGAGTACGCCGCTTCGTCGCGTACGTGAATGTCGAAGTGCCTGCGGAACATCTTGGCGATGAGCGACATTGCCTTCTGCTCGCCCAGCAGGCCCAGGATCATAATCGCCGCCCGGACAGCATCGGGTTCATACTTTCGCGGGTTCTTATTGATCTCGGTCAGGATTTCAATCAACGGTTCACCCGCCGGTTGCCCGAATTTTACGACTTCGCGCACGGCTTCGTGTACGATTGCCGGCGATACCCAGTGTCCTCCGAGGTCCCGTACGAGCATGCCCACTGCACGGGGGTCGCCAATCTGGCGGAGCGAATCGGTTGTCTGCTCGCGAACGAACTTGTCGCGGTCACGGAACGCCCCGACCAGCAATTCTATTGCCTTCATTGATTTATACTTGCCCAGTTCCGCCGCGGCCTGACAGCGAACCTTCGTGTCGGGATGACGGAGTTGTTGGGCCAAATCGTCCAGGTTGGCTTCGGCCGGAGCGCTACCCGCCGGAATATCCGTGACCTTGCCGCACGAAGGACACTTCTCGGTCTGACCGGCCAGGCTGGCAGGTACGGTCAAGGAGGCGCCGCAAAGCATACAGTCAAATGTAATCATCTTCGTTCGCCTTTGGGCTGCGTCCGGTGGATACTCACCGAATACCAACCAGCCCGAACAGTAATCTCAACAGTACTTTCCCTGTAGTACCACGACGAATCTTATGTCTTATGTGAAAACGTCAACTTACCGTACGGTATTGCAAAAGCATTTGCCTGTTACCCGATTAAATGTCCCGGTCATTAACGCCGAGGATGATATAGTACAATGGCCCGGCGGCAAACGCCAGTCCCTACTTTGGATACATCGCTTTTTTCGCGTCACGCGAGGTGTCTTGTCGGCTTGTGCGAACTTCCGATATTATAGCGGAAGTACTTTACCGCACAGTTATACTTGATACTTACGGCCTGGGTGCGATACAATATCCAAGACAGCGTGTCGCACGGTACGGCATGGCGTGTCATGGAAATAACGCCGAATCAACTGTTGCATGGGAAGTACTTATGTTTGAAAGATTTACAGAACGAGCTCGCAAGGTCATGGCGCTGGCTAATCAAGAGGCGCAGAGGTTTAATCACGAGTATATCGGTACCGAGCACGTGCTGCTGGGCCTCATAAAGGAAGGCAGCGGTGTCGGGGCGAACGTCCTGCGTAATTTGGGCGTGGACCTTCCGAAGGTGCGAATGGAGATCGAGAAGCTCGTCAAGGCCGGTCCCGACATGGTCACAATGGGCAAACTGCCCCAGACCCCCCGGGCCAAGAAGGTCGTCGAATACGCCATCGAGGAAGCCCGCAATCTCAACCACAACTACGTGGGCACCGAACACCTGTTGCTCGGTCTGCTTCGCGAACACGATGGAGTCGCCGCCCAGGTGCTGCTGAATCTCGGGCTGAAACTCGAAGAAGTTCGCGGTGAAGTACTCAGCCTGCTCGGCGCCGGTCTGGAGCCTGAAGGGATCGACGAGGGCGCGGCCACCATGTCGGAAGGGCGACCCGGTTCGCAACGGAAAGGCAAGAGCAAGACCCCGGCGCTGGACAGCTTCGGGCGGGATCTTACCGAACTGGCGAGAAATGGAAAACTCGACCCGGTTATCGGAAGAAGCGACGAGATCGAACGCGTGCTGCAAGTACTCTGTCGGCGGACGAAAAACAATCCCGTCCTGCTGGGCGAAGCGGGTGTGGGCAAGACGGCGATCGTCGAGGGCCTCGCTCAACAGATCGTCGGTAACGAAGTTCCGGAAATCCTTCACGAACGCCGGATCGTCGCGCTCGACCTGGCGATGATGGTCGCCGGAACGAAATACCGCGGACAGTTTGAGGAACGCATCAAGGCGGTCATGAACGAAGTGCGGCGCGCCAGGAACGTGATCCTCTTCATCGACGAGATGCATACCCTGGTGGGCGCCGGCGGCGCCGAGGGCGCCATAGACGCCGCGAACGTTCTGAAGCCCTCACTGTCACGCGGCGAAATTCAATGTATCGGCGCCACGACGATGGACGAGTACAGGAAGTACATCGAGAAGGACGGCGCGCTGGAACGGCGTTTCCAGACCATCATCGTCAATCCGCCGACGAAAGCCCAAACACTCGATATACTACGCGGGCTGAGGGAGCGGTACGAGGAGCATCATCGCGTCAAGTTCACCGACACCGCGCTGGAGCAGGCGGTGGAACTCTCCAGCCGGTACATCACCGGACGCGTCCAACCGGACAAGGCCATCGACGTGATAGATGAAGCCGGCGCCAGGGTCCGCCTGAAGACAATGGCCAAACCGCCGGATCTGGCTACCATCGAGGCGGAAATCGAAAAACTTCAGGAAGCCAAGGACCTTGCCGTCAAGAGTGCCGACTACGAACTAGCCGCTGAATTGCGGGACAAAGCCGAGGTTCGCCGCCAGGACAAACAGTCCAAACTCGAGGCCTGGAAGGAAAAGTCCGGCGCCACCGGCGGCGCGGTTGACGAAGAAATCGTAGCCGAAGTGGTTTCGAAGATGACCGGCGTGCCCCTTACGCGCCTCGAGAAGGAAGAGGCCAAGAGGCTGCTGGAACTCGAGAGCGAACTGCACAAGCGAGTCGTCAGCCAGGACGAGGCGATCAAGGTCATCGCCAAGTCCATCCGACGCGCGCGAAGCGGCTTGAAAGATCCTCGCCGCCCGGTCGGATCGTTCATATTCGCCGGTCCCAGCGGTGT
>CAZSLS010000108.1:0-20991 GCA_964607575.1 uncultured Planctomycetaceae bacterium
GCGCTGCCCCGCCAGATAAGCATCACAGGTCCGAATGGGCCTGAACGGTTACGATCTTTTCTTGTTTTACGGCAACATCAACGGCGAGAGAGACAGAGAACGGCGAAAGACAGGGAGATTATTATTTTGTCTTTCTCTGTGTCTCCGCCTTTCTCTGATCTTTTTGCCGTGGGCAGATGGCGACTTTGCGTGGTAAAAGAAGTTCTTGCCTTGGTGGTATTTACAGCGGATAATTACAATGAAAGCCGATTCGTCCCCGGACTGCAGGAGACTTTCTTCTAAAAAAAAAAGAACTGGCACGGAATTTGCTTTTTCCGTTTAGCATGGAAATAACCATGATAAGAGGAATTCCGCATAGCATGGTCCAGAGCCTTGGCTCAACGGAATTCCGTTCAATCAACTGTTCGCTTCAACAGGATTGAAACTGAAAGTAAAGGAGAGAATGGATGGCGACTCAATGCATGACACGGTGGACAGGCGCACTGGGCATCCTGCTGTTTTGTTTTGCAGCCTGTGCTAACGTTTTTGCTACGGACCAGACGCAACGAACGGTGCCGAAACTGCCGGTAGAGGGCAAGCTGGAATCGTTTCTTGGAAAACCTGAGTTTAAGAAGGAAGTACTCTTCAAGGGCGAGCGCTTTCCCAACGTCAATGTAGCTCTCAATGGAACTGTTATAGCGACATGGGGTAGGCATGGTTTTCAAGTGAGGCTTAGTAAAGACGGTGGTTCCACCTGGAAAGATATGTTTAAAGTAGAAGGTCCTGGCTTTCATGGCGGTGGATTGACTGTAGATGAAAAAACTGGAGATGTTCTTGGTTTTGGTCAAACACGTCACCCCCCTTCAGGTTATGGGATGTACCGAAGCAAGGATCACGGCGAAACATGGGTAAGAGAGAAACTTGATCTAAAAAAAGACTTCAAAGGACACATCCCTCAAGTACACATGGCTGAGAGTGGTATTACTTTGCGCCACGGTAAATACAGAGGACGTATCATACGAGCAGCGAGATGGTATGGAACGAACATTAGAAAGGGTGATGATGGTTACAATACAGCCATCTACAGTGATGACGGTGGTAAGACCTGGGCGTCGAGCACGAAGCATTTTCCATCACTAGGGACCGGGGAAGGAGCGATTGCAGAACTTTCCAATGGCACCCTATATTACTCTTCCCGTAAACACTGGTTCGCGACCGATGAGACGCCTACATATCACCGTGCCTATGCATACAGTAAAGATGGCGGTGAAACGTGGCAGGAACTTTCTTATGCAAAAGGGATACCAGATGGCCCCAAACATCGCGGGCCCAAAGGCCGTGGAGCTTGCTACAATGGGCACTTCGGACTTCTATCCGGTTTGGTTCGCCTTCCGGTGAAAGGGAAAGATATTCTGATCTACAGCAGTGCCGACCACCCGGTATCACGTACTCGGCTGACCGTATGGGGCAGCTTCGATGGGGGCGGAACCTGGCCGGTCAGACGTATTGTTATACCTGAAGGTCATAGTGCTTACTCCTCTTTGTCAGCAGGTCGTCCCCAGACTTCGAGCGAAGGATGGATCTATCTGCTGTTCGAAGGTAAAGGGACCGGGGAAATTGCACGCTTCAACTTGAGTTGGCTGCTTGACGGTGAGAAAACCGGAAATGGCAAACTGCCGACGTGGATCGGTAAGAAACAATAGCAGGAGCGAACAATCGGCTGGAGGTTACGGCCGCTAGCGGCCGCGCCTCAGCCGTGGCGTTAGATCGCTTACCGTTGGGGCCATGCGAAAATATAAAATGAGGATTTGAACCGGGTTGCTGCGTGGTTTTCAATCACCCTCCTATCGTTCGGAGGGCTCTGGGGCAAAGACATCTCTTGACACGGATGAACACGGATAAACACAGATGGTTTTCGTATGGAAACGGTAAGGGCAAAGAGAACGGCTGAGCCTATCTTCGCTGTGCCTTGTCGTTGCCGTTTGAAAATCCTTGCTATCCGTGTTTATCCGTGGCAAGAGCCGTCAAGCTGCGGCGGGTCCGGCTTGCACGCGGCGGAGATATGGGCATAATCTCCGTCAGGTTATTGCCGCCCAAATGCAGGGAACTCGGGAGAAACCATGCTGGAGAAGGTATTCGAACTCAAGGCACGGGGCACCAACGTCAGGCGCGAGATCATCGCCGGCGCCGTTACGTTTCTGATGATGAGCTACATCATATTCGTTAATCCGGACATCCTGTCCAAGACCGGGATGGACCACAATGCCCTGATAGGCGTCACCATACTCGCCGCGGCGTTGGGGACGCTGCTGGTTGGCCTGTGGGCAAACGTACCGTTTGCGATGGCGCCGGGGATGGGGCTCAACGCGTTTTTCACCTATACGCTCGTTATGGGCCACGAGGTCAGTTGGGAGCAGGCCCTCGGCGTGGTGTTCCTGTCGGGAGTGGTATTCCTGCTGCTGACGCTGGTCGGCGCTCGCGAGAAGATAGTGGCCGCCATTCCGCTGTCGCTTCGCCTTGGCGCCGCGGCGGGGATTGGGCTCTTCATCACGTTCATCGGCCTGCAGAAACTCGGCTTCATCGTCGACAATCCCGCCACGCTGGTAGGGTTGGCCAGGTCGTTCGACGCGAAAGTCGCTCTGGGCATGCTGGGCCTTGCGGTCATGTGCGTTCTGACGGTGCGCAAGGTCAGGGGGGCGATCCTGATAGGCATCATATCGGCTACGATAATCGGCGTGCTTGGCGGGCAGGTGGACGTTTCGCCCCTGGGCGAGAGCTGGGGGGTTTCTTCGCCCCCGTCGATTGCACCGGTCTTTCTGAAACTCGATATCCTCGGCGCAATGCGCATTTCACTTATCGGCGCGATATTTTCGTTCATGTTTGTGGACCTGTTCGATTCTGTGGGCACGATAGTCGCCTGCAGCCACGAAGCCGGACTGATCGACGGTGCAGGGAGAATCCGGAAGATCAACAGGATGCTGCAGGCCGACGCGATTGCCACCGTCGCCGGGTCGATTCTGGGCACGAGCACCACCACCACGTACATCGAATCCGGCGCGGGAATCGCCGAAGGCGGGCGGACGGGTCTGGCGTCGGTGGTTACGGGTCTGCTTTTCCTGGCGGCGCTCTTTCTCACGCCGCTGATCCGCATTGTTCCACCGTTCGCGACCGCCGGGGCGCTGATCATGGTGGGCGTTTTCATGTTCCGAAACATCCGCGAGATCGACCTGTCGGACTTCACCGTGGCGATGCCCGCCTTCCTTACGATCATCCTCATGCCGCTGACATACTCGATAAGCACGGGACTGGCGTTTGGGTTTGTGTCGCATATCGTGCTGACCGTCGCGGCCGGGCGGATCAGGAGCGTCGGAATAGTGATGTGGATTATCGGCGCGCTGTCGCTGACCGACATCATGCTTCAAACTGGTCTGATGGATACCATCTGCAAGTGCATGCAGTGACAGTTTGGCGTAATACGGCAACCGTTACCAACACAACAGGCCCGCGGCGTTATGCTGCGGGCCTGTCGCTTTAAGTCCTTATATTCCTGCCTGTCGGCGGGGGGTTATTTGCTTGAGGTCGATGTAGTCTTTGCCGCACCGCGCATCGGCGTGGTGACGACGGCAGGTTTGTCCTTGTACGGGTCAACCGCTTCTCGGGACACAATCTGCCCGAGCGTCCTGACGCCGACGATTTTTCCGAATACCGGGGCGGTGACTGACACTGCGACTCTTACACTTTCCGATGATGCGCCTTTTGGTACACTCCCTGTGTACGAACATACACCGCCTCAGCCATACTTCATGGTTGACGATGATGCAACTCGCCTACCATTCAACATGGTTACCGTCGGCGGGCGGATATTACCCCCCTTGGTGAAGTCCAGAGGCCCGTAGACCTCCGAACCCGATCCGACTATCGAGACCATAGAGGCCGACAATCCGACCTTGCCCTTCCCGTAACTGGCGGCGAAGTTCACGCGAACCGGCTTGCCGATCCGGAGGGTGTTTATCATTCCATCCTTGATATCGTACTGAGGCGTACCCCGCCCCGGGCGGAAGGTCAATGTAGTCGCACTGCTGGAGACCACACCGTAGGCCAGCAGGTACGGACCGGCCGGTATCCCCGCCACGCCGTCGGTCTTGACATCGAACGCACAGTCCCTTCCGACGAGTACCAGGGATTTCATCGTATTGGCAGGGAACATCGCCCTGACCTGCCCGACGGCGGTGTCCGCCACCAGTTCATAATCGATGCTCGATCCGTCGGACGCCACCTTGAGGCGGTAGATATTCTTGCCGATCCGGTGCATCGCTCTCAACGGGACAGCCGCACTGCTGCTACCGATCAGGATTGCATCGCCGCCGCGTGCGGATCCGGTTTGGCTGAACTTGCCATCCATGTCATCGTCGAGGATGCGCACCGGGGTTCTGCCCAGCGTGCCTTTCATGCTCGAGCGGATCAGCGCCTGGCCCCAGCAGGTCACGGTCGTCTTGTTGTACCTCGCCACAATATCCACCAGGCGGATGACGTACGAGGTGCCGGCGGCCTTTCCGGAGATCAGCATCGTTTTGGACCGGGGGATCGGCGCCCATTCGGCTTTTGAGATGGTCCCGTCACCGCTGCGGTCGAAACCCAGATAGACAGTTTTTCCGCTGACGCGGGCCGATGTCTTCACTGTCGTTCCGCCGACCCTGATCCCCATGCGGGACGCCGAACTGCCCACGCTGAAACGATTGTAGCCCATCGCCCATCCGGGTGTTCTGGCTCTGGATGCGCCTGTGGAGTCATACGTCAGCTTGATCGTTCCGCTGGATTTGGCTTCCGGAGCGCCCCGGGCAATGCCCGTTGACGCCAGCAGCATCATTGTTACCAAGACCGCGATGGTGAGATGTCTCATGGCTGCAATTCCTTCAAAGACGCATATTCACACAAAGGACGTCTGCAACTACAACGTTGCTGTAATTATATCGGCGATCGGGTCCCGCGACAACGATAAATACTAATCGCCACCGCCCACACTGCAAATCAGCGTGAAATCGTTGGGTAGGTAATCGTCTATTAGACGCACCGTGCAGGGCATTGGTTCCAGGATTTTCATCACTGCATCCGGATCGTAGTACGCGCAGTGCGGATATCGCATTTCGCTACGGGCGTGCAGGAGGTTCACAACCATGTACTCGCCCGAAAGCTCCAGCATCCGCCGCAGCGCCTCGGGCAGGAATTCGGCGTTGTTGCCCAGGTCCAGATTCAGCATCCCCGAACAAAACACCACGTCGAAACGCATCTCCGCACCGACAACCCCGGCGACGGGATCGAAGATGTCTCCGCATATGAATCGCCCCTCCGGGTTCTGCCTTGCCGCCGAGGCGGTCATCTCCGCCAGTAGATCCACGCCGCGGTAATCCACCGAGATACCGCGACCCTCGATATACGCCCGCAGATCGCCCAGCCCGCATCCGACATCGAGCAGCGTCCGCCCGTCGAGCGGGACGTTGTCGACCAGCACGGCGAACCGGACCTGCTGTGCCGCCGCGCTGGCCCAATCGACCACATCATAGTTCTCCCGGGCGTCGTCGATCCGCGGTTGGTAGTGGTGTCGTATACGCTGCGATTTCGTCATTGTCGCTCTCTGCGATGTTATGGCTCTGTGTAGATTCGGGCATTTGCGATGAGATCATTATAGAAATCGTCGCCGCCCAGTGCGACCGCCCACGGCCAGACCGCGCCGCGAGAGTCCCAGTAATCGAGTTTGACCGTGTGCAAGTCGCCGGCGATCTGCTCGACGGCGGCGTCGAGAATGCGGGCATCGATCTGCCTGCTCTGTTTCGACAGGGCGCGGATCTCCGGGCCCTTGGGGTCCGTTGCGGCCAGATCGCGCCGCGCGGCGTCGAGCCGGTCCATCTCTTCCAGCAGGACGCCTTGGGTTCGCTCCCGCCACCTCCGTCGCCCGTCGTCCGTTCGGAAAGACTCCAAACGTTCCCGGGCGTCGGTGACCAGCTCGCGCCACTGACTGCCCAGGCGGCTTGCGGGGACAATGTCGGCATCCATCGCGCCTCTGAGATACTCCGGCAGGCGGATCGGCGTTTCGATAGTTTTGAGGGCGTCGAGGAACCCCAGGCGAACTCGCACGATCGGTTGGAGTTCGCCGGGCATCATATCCGCGGCGGTGAGTTTCTCGGCCAGACGGTTCGACGCGGGCAGGTACAGCGAACCGCGGTAGGGCAGCGCCAGCGCCCGCCCGTCGGGTCCGATGCGGGCCTGCATTACGAGCACCATCGCCTTGCCCGCCAGCGCGATAACGCCCGCATCCTTGAGCTTGTCGACGGGTATCCGCCCGCCGCTCAGCAGGTCGAAATGCATATCGGCGATCTGCAGACCGCCGCCGACCAGGAACACCCCGCTGCGAACCATGTGCCCGTCGCGATCGATAGTAGCGAAGAACGGCAATTCGCCTCGTCCGACGTCAAGCCGGCGTTGCGGCTGCTGCATCTCGGCGATCGCCGCGTTGTACAACTCCGCCGCCTCGTCGTATCGTCCGGTAAATATCTCCAGCAGCGCCGTCTGCGCCGCGTCACGCCCGCAGGCGAATAATTCCGAAGTGAGCCCCAGCGATATCGGATCCCGCACGTATCTGCCCAACCATCGACGGTAAAGCTCAACAAGCGTTCCGTCGCCGGCGGTCTCGATGGATTCGACAAGCACCGCCCGCTGGGCGTCGATCCAGCCCTCGATGCGCCGGTGCGCTTCGGCGCCCCCAAACGCATCGAGCATGTTCTGGCGGGCGATATCGATCATTTCGAGGAGAAAGCCAGCCGTCCGCGATATGCCCAGGTCGCCGATCACCCGGTGCAGGTCGCGGTTCCGGAAGTAGCTGGGCCCGATGAGCTGCCAGTTGTCGCTCGGCGAGAATCGGTCGTACAGGTCGTCGACCGAGCAGCTGAGTTTCCCGGCCAGCACGTTGGTCTTCATCCCGGTAAACGGTTCGAAGCGGCGGACTTCGACCGGTTGGCGACCTAGGAAACTGAAGTAGAATACCGCCGCCCCCCAGTCCGCGCCGCCGCTGCGATAGAATCGCTCCCGCGCCATCCGCATTTCTTGCCCCACGACGTCGCCGGCGACCCTCGACCCGATAGCCGTAAACGCCACGTCGATATCTTCGATGCTGTGACATACCGAATATCCGCCATGGGCGAGCGCCTGGAGTTTGGGCAGGACATCCCAGAGGGTGTGGCTGTTCTGGTCGATGCTGATCAGTTTCATGGCGCGGTTCTCCCCTAAAGCGGTCGCATCGCCAGGGCCGCGAGATCCGGACACAGCGTCCCCGAGTAGCTGCAGCGGACCAGCGTCTCGAGACACAGATCGGTGACCTTGTCGCCTTCGTCTATGCCCACATAAACCCGCAACACGTCTCCGCCGCGCGTGTGCAACCGCACGGGGCGGTCGTTGCTCGTATACTCCACCCCCCAGCCGAACCGCCTGGCCGCCAGTATCGCAGCTGACGCCGAGCCCGTACCGCACGCCAGCGTCTCGGACTCCACGCCGTACTCGTACGTCCGGATCGCAAGCTCGCCGGTGCCGAGGACCTGCACGAAGTTCACGTTCACTCCAACCGGCTGGTCGAAGCACTCGTGATGTCGCAGAAGGGGACCGAGTCGCCCGACCGGCGCCATGTCCACATCGTCGACGTACACCACCAGATGTTCGCATCCGGTGACGATGTAATCGCAACTGACCAACTGGCCGTCGACTTGTATCTTCAGGTCCATCTGCCTGTTTTCGGGCAGTGGTATGCAGACCCGCGTATACCCGTCGTCGAGATTCTGTCCGAGCACCACGCCGGCGGCAGTCAGGACGCGTATCTCCCCGTCGCCCACGATTTCTTGAGCCGTCGCCCACCGGACGAAGCACGCCGTCCCGTTCCCGCACAGCGTCGATACCGTACCGTCCATCTCCAGAAACTTAGCCGCGATATCCGCCACCCCGTCGATTTCCGGTTTGACCGCAAAGACGATACCGTCGGCGCCGACGCCCAGCCCGCGTCGGCAGAGCGTTCGCGTAAAATGCGCCAACCGTTCGCGCGAAACAAGAATCTCATCGAACCGCCCGTCACGATTATCCATACAAAGAAAATCGTTCCCGCTGCCCGACAATTTACTGAAAGTAACTTCTTTATCCATTGGCAGGAATCCTAACTGTCAAATCAGAAGACATTGTAGTCAACCGGTAGGAGATTTGACAGCTTTCGGGCGGCTTCTGGTTGCGGCGGCGATATTTTCGGATGCTTCGGCTTGACTTCTGCGCGGGAGTTTCTAAGCTACTGAATCCCGGAGCAGTTGTATTGTGCTCCGCTGCCCGCGGCCGTGGCGGAATTGGCAGACGCGCAGGCTTCAGGTGCCTGTGTCCTTAGGGACGTGGAGGTTCGACTCCTCTCGGCCGCATTTGCTTTTCTTATCCGGGGTTTTTGTGCCTTCGCTTCTCTTATCCGGTATACCATCCGCCGTCGACCCTGAGTGTCTGCGCGGTGATATATTCGTTTTGGCAGAGGAAGATGACGGCGGCGGCGATATCTTCGGGGCGACCGGTCCGCTTCATGGGCACCTGGTCGAGGACTCGCTGGATCTCGGCTTCGGAAATATCGTCCTCCCACAGGATCGCTCCGGGTGCGACGGCGTTTACGCGTATGTCCGGTGCGAGTGCCTTTGCTGCCGACTTGGTTATGGCGAGCAGGGCGGCTTTTGAGGCGCAGTAAGCGCCCAGGGCGGCGCGGGGGTCTTCGGCGGATATGTCGGTTATGTTGACGATCGCCGCGCCGGGATGCATGAGGGCGATCGCATGGCGGATACAGAGTGCCGGTCCGCGGGCGTTTACGGCTTGGGCGCGGTCCCACGCCTCGGCGGTGAGGCCGGCGATAGGCGTGCGGTGGTATACCGATGCATTATTGACCAGCACGCCGAGCGGGCGGTGGGTGTCGCCGAACATTTCGGCGATGCGTGCGAACATGGTTTCGATCTGGTCTGGTTGGGCGAGATCGGCGGCGATGAGTTCGGCGCGTCGCCCGATATCGGCGATCGCGGCAGCCGTGGCGCGGGCGTCGTCTTCGGAGCGGTTATAGTGGACGATAACATCGGCCCCGGCGCCGGCGAGCGACAGGGCGATAGACCGTCCGACGCGCTTGGCGGCGCCGGTAACCAGGGCGAGTTTTCCGTTGAGGTCCATCGCTGCTTAGACTTTGACTTTGAACGTCTCGCCCTTCTTCAGGTCGAGGCAGAACGCTGCGATCAGTTCGGCGGTATTCTGCAGATCGCGGAGATCGAGCATTTCGACCGTCGTGTGCATGTACCGGTTTGGTATTCCGAGAACGGATGACGGGACGCCGCCGATCTTGTTGTGGATCGCCATTGCATCTGTTCCTCCGGTGAGGCTGAAGGCCTCGATCTGGAGATCGATTTTCTTCTTTTTCGCGACGCTTCTGATGCGTTTGACGAGTACGGGATGGTGTTCGCGGCCTATTGTTATGGAGGGTCCTTTGCCCATTTTGACCTCGCCATGCTGCTTTGGGTCGATTCCCGGCGTGTCGGTGGCGTGGGTGACGTCAATTGCGATTGCGGCATCGGGCGTGAGGTTTACCACGTTCATCTGTGCCCCTGCGCCTCCGACTTCTTCCTGGACGCTGCTGCATGCGATCACGGCGCATCGGGGCTTTTTCCTCGCCGCGCCGACCAGGCGGAGTGCTTCGATTACCGTCCAGGTCCCCACGCGGTTGTCGAACGCCCTGGCGATACCGATGTTCTTGTCGAGCATTTCGAAGCTGTCGACGAAGGTGATCGGGTCGCCGACGGCTACTCGTTTCCGGGCGGTTTTTCCGTCTTTGGCGCCGATATCGATGAAGCACTCGTGCATCTTTGGGACCTTGTTATCTTTGGTGCGGTCCTGGAGATGAATCGCCGTGGCGCCGATTACCCCTCGCACGACACCCTTGGCGGTGTATATGTCGACTCGTTTTGTCCGCACGACCGCTGGGTCCACGCCGCCGATCCGCTGGAAGTATATGAAGCCCTTGTCGTCGATATGCTTTACCATCAATCCGAGTTCGTCGGCGTGCCCGTCGAGCATGATCCTCGGTGAGCCGGCGGGGTTCAGAATGGCTATCGCGTTACCGTAGCTGTCGGTGTGGACTTCGTCTGCGTACTTGCGGGCATACTGGGCCCAGACTTTCTGTCCGGGCGATTCGAATCCGCTGGGGGACGGGGTTGTCAGGAGCCTTCGGAGGAATTCCAATGAATCTTTACGCATGGTGTTGTCCTTTGCAATTCGCGATTGAATTCGTCTATTACGGTTTGAACCGGCCCGCATAGTACCTTTCGTATCAGCGGCAAGCAATACCGGGCACATAAACCATTTAGATTAGATTATAACTCGACAGCAAGATCGACCGAACAATAGAATGTAACAGTGCTGTAAGAACGGGGAGGGCTTCAGGTCACCGTCCTTGCCGCTCCGTGCGTCAGCGTGGGCTCGGGTGAGTTCGCCGGCGGACGAAGGGTCAGATGCATGAGAATCGGAATTCGCACCAAACTGCTGGTATTGCTCGTGAGCGTCGCACTTCTTCCGCTGATCGCCGCCCTCGTTACGATTGCAGTGGGAAGCGGGCAGCTCCGCACAGAACTGTACGGGCAGGCGATATCGTCGACCGCTTCTGTGCAGGCCATGGCGCTGGGGGTTTCGCTGAGCAAGGACATCGAGAAGTATTACAACGAGATCCAGTACGAACCCGAGATTGTGAAGATGCTGTCCGCTCGTGACAAACCGGTGGACCTCAAGGAGATAGAGGCGATCGAGGCTACTTGGGGCGCCCAGACGACCGAGTCTTCGGAGACGCTGCGGGATATCCTGAGCAACAGTATCTGGCGGCATCTTCGCCGGATCAAGAAAGATGATCCGCTGATAGCGGAAATCCTCGTAACCGACCGCGCAGGTCGCCTGGTGGCGGCCACTCAAAAGACCAGCGACTATTTCCAGGCCGACGAGGACTGGTGGGAGGGCGCATGGTGCAAGGGCGAGGGGTGCATATTCACTCCACCGGTGGACTTCGATCAGAGTGCGGGTATCTGGTCGATAGACGTATGCATTCCCATTCGCGCCGATAAAGAAGTAGTCGGTATCGCCAAGGTGGTACTGGACATTTCCGCGTGGGTTCATATGCACACCGGCAGGGAGACCGCGATGATCGGTACGCCCCCGGTTGCCGGTTCGATAATGCTCGTCCGCCGGAGCGGTGAGATATTCCATAACGATGACCGCAGCCGCAACGGGAGTTCATCTCCCAAGCCGCTGTCGACGGTCGCCAGGCAATGGAACGGCGAGATCGCCGAGGGCCTGAATACGGGATGGCGTTTCACTGACAACGGGATGCTGCAGGGCTTCGCGCCGATCGTCATGCCCGATCGAATCGGTCCCCACAAGGTCACCATGCCGTCATGGTCGCTTGTGGTGTACGTGCCCGCCTCGGGAGTTCTCAAACCGGTCCACGACCTGGGTTTTCACGTGCTGTGGATCGGTCTGTTGATTATTGGCGCCATCTTCCTGCTCGGGATATTTGTGGCTGAACGGGAGTTCGTCAGGCGCATTCGCTGGCTTGGCGCCGCTGCCAAAAGCGTGAGCGAGGACAATCTATCCCATCGCATCCGGGACGACAGCGGTTTGTGGCGATTGCCCGGGCGAGATGAGATTGACACGTTGACCGACGACTTCAACGCGATGATTGCCCGCGTCGAGAGGACCCACCAGATGCTCCGCGAGGCCAATGAACTCAAGACGAACTTCATCCGGGTGGCGGGACACGAACTCCGCACGCCGGTCGCGTATATTCTGGCAATGACGAGGATGCTGAAGGACAGCCATGACCCCGAACGCCTGCAGAAAGCCGTCGTGACGATGGGCGCCAAGGCGCATCGCCTTGCCGATATCATCGATTCGATCTTCAAACTTCTTCCCGGGCAGGGTCAGCAGATCCACCTCCGTTACGAGGACGTGATCTTCTCGGAGCTGTTGGAGGAAGTTTACATGGATTGTTCCCCGTTCATGGAGCGTCGCGGTCAGAAGTTCATAATTGATTCGGGCGAGAATATTCCGAGGCTCCGGGTCGATCGGGCCAAGCTGCGCGACGTGCTCGAGAATCTCGTCATCAACTCCATCAAGTTCACTCCGGACGGCGGGACGATCAGGCTACGGGCGGGCATGCAGCTTGGAGGATATATCAGTATCGCCATCGAGGACCAGGGACCGGGTATCGCCGCGGAGGACTTGCCTCACGTCTTCGATCCGTTCTATTCGACCAAGGACGTCATGAAACATTCTTCCGGAGATGCCGGCGGTTACCAGAAGCGCGGGATGGGCCTGGGCCTGGCGATAGTACGACATTTCATAGAAATGCACGGCGGGACCGTACACGTGACCACCTCCGGCGAAGGAAGCGTCTTTACAGTAACTGTCCCGGTCGAACCGCCCCCGGGAGACAACGTGGAATAAGCAATCACTGATTACTGCTGATCACTGTCGTTCGTCCCGATCAGTACTGCGAGCGTCGAGATTACCTGATCGGGGTCGAATGGTTTGGTGAAGTATGCATCCGCACCAGCCTCGAGCCCTCTCTGGCGACAATCCTCACTGTCCAAAGCCGTTATCATGACAATCGGAAGGCGTTCCGTAGCGGCGCGAGACTTCAGTCGGCGACAGGTTTCGTATCCGTCCATTTCCGGCAGCATCAGATCGAGCAGCACGGCGTCAGTGGTTTTCTCGTCGCATAATTCCAGCGCTTCGGCGCCAGTGAAGGCGGCTTGGGAGTCGAAACCGTGCACGTCGAGCAACTCGCACTGAAGTTGATTCATCTCGAGATCGTCTTCTACTACCAGAACAACAGGTCTCTCAGGCATATGATTGCACCATACAGCGAATGACTGACCGGACTCAGAGAAAACTGGCCGTGTCAGCAATTTCTCCTTGAGTATACTATAACAGTATAAGATGCTGGTTGAGTACTTATTGTGTAATTTTTCCAGAATATGCTTTCTTGCGGACTTTTACGAGTTTCCATGGTTACTGAAGACCAAACCCCGCTGCCCCGCGCCGAAGCAGTCCGCGAGGCGGTCGACATATACGTTTCGAGGGCATACCCCGATGGCGCGGACGAACGGATATCGGAGAAATTCACCGTACCTGACGACTGCGACCTGGCGGAATGGCTGATCGAAACCGTTGGCGAACCGGAGCCCGCCGATGCCGATATTGGCACCGTGCGGAGCATTGCTCTGCGGTTGGGCAATGCCTTCTACCCGAACATGAAGCTGCGCCTGACCCGCCCGCCCGGAAATGACGCATTCGTGCTGATGGTCGATTCCCACGACGTAATGCTGATAGCCCCACCGGGCTCGCCGGACTACCAGGCCCTGGAAGAACTCAAGGGCGCCAACGCCGCCATCGCCGGCGACATCACCGGCGCATGGGACGCCGCGGGCCTGCCCACCGAACGAAACTACCTCAGAGACAAGATCCGCCAAGCCAGAGAGCGTGGCGAACAGGGAGACATTTGATGCCCGTAACACCGTGCCGCGACAAATGGAAATCCGGGATGACCGATCGCCTGCGGTTCATTAACCAGATGCACCGCAAACCTGTCGATCGCAGCTTCAATATGGAATTCGGATACTGGACGGAGAACTTCACCCAGTGGAATATCTTCGCCGACAACGGTATCACCAATAATGACGAGGCCCACGCATTCTTCAACATGGATCGAATCGTCGAGGTCAAGGGACCCATCTGGATGCTCCCGCCTTTCGACGAAGAGGTGATCGAGCAGAGCGGGGATTACAAGATAATCCGCAACGTCGACGGACTGCTGGCCGAAGTACCCGCCGATGGACACAGCACCATCCCGCATTATCTCAAGTCGTCGATCGCCTCACCGGACGATTGGAAGAAAGTAAAAGCCGAGCGTTTCAGCCTCGACCATCCCGACCGCAAGGTGGATGTCGAATCGATCAAAGCCGCCCATCCGCCGGGGCGCGATTATCCCCTGGGCGTTCACTGCGGATCGATGATCGGCAAGATCAGGGATACCCTCACCTTCGAGGGGCTCACCTGCGCGTGGTACGAGCATCCGGCGATGGTCGAAGACATGGTCGAGACGGTATGTCTGCTGGCCGAACAGTTCCTGGACCAGGTACTCGGCGAGGTCGACTTCGACTACGCCAGCGGATGGGAGGACATATGTTGCATTTCCGGACCGCTGGTGACGCTGGAGTTCTTCAAGGACGTGGTGGCCCCGCGGTACAAGCGGATCGGCGACAAGCTCCATGCCAACGGTATAGACATCTGGTACACCGACTGCGACGGCGACGTTCGCCCGCTGCTACCGTACTTCATGGACGCGGGGATTAACTGCCTGTTCCCGTTCGAGGTCAACAGTTGCTGCACGCCTGGCGAGTTGCTCGACGAGTACGGCGGCGACCTGTTGATCATGGGCGGAGTCGACAAGATGCAACTGGGCAGGGGGCCCGACGCGATCAGAAAATGCCTCGAGGCGCTCGATCCATACGTGCAGCGAGGCGGATACATACCATTCTGCGATCACCGTTGCCCACCGAACGTCACACCCGAAGACTACCTGTACTACCTGGACCTGAAGGAAAAAATGTGGGGGACGGTCTGATCGCGTTTTAGCCTTGTCGCTTCCACGGCGGGAGTTCGGGCAGATAGGTCAGGAATTCGTCGATTACTTTCTGTTCGTAGTCGCCGGCGTATTGTCCGGCGAAGAACTTGTCGAGCGCTTCGTCGTGGAAACGCTTCCAGCTTTCTTCCTCGTGTCCGGGATCGATCGCGTAGAACAGGACGTCGTTTGACTTGGCGGCTTTCATGTCGCCGGGAGCGTCGCCGATCATCAGGATTTTGTCCCGGTCGTACTTCCCGCATGCGGCGTACTGGAGATGCTCGGTCTTGGTGCCCATTTCCTGCCCGCAGATCATTTCCACGTATTGTTCCAGATCGTGTTCTCGCCACTCGCGGTCCAGGGCTTCGGACGGTGTCGCCGAGACGACCACCGCGTCGGCGCGGCCGCCGATTTTCTCGATGCTCTCTCGCACGAAGGCGAACGGGGGCACGTTCTTGCAGATTCGCTCGACGGTCGCGTTGACCGCGCGGGACCAGTTCAGCGCCCGCGTGAGAAGCGGATCTCCGCTTGCGGCTACCGCCTTTTCGAGCGTCGGTTCGCCGAGCCGCGTTTCGGCGGCGATCCATTCTCGCAGCGGATCGATGTTTGGCGGGGCGAAGTTGCGACGCTGAACTTCGGGGCGCTCGGCGATAAAGTCCAGATCGCTGACCAGGGCGATGAACCGATTGCAACCGCGCTGGCGGGAATAGAGATTCACGAACTCACACGCTTCGCGGGCATATCTCGCCACCGGTTGGAGTCCCCAGTGTTCGATCACGTTGGGGGTGAAGCATTCCTTCTGCTTGATTTCCATGGAATCGAAAGCGCATCCGTCGGAATCTATTCCGATGAAGAAGTCCGCGTTCCTTGGCAGGGCTTTCAACTGTTCAACGTGGTCGCTCATTGTTTAGACTCCGGAAAAGGCGCTGAATCCCCCGTCAACGGGCACGACGATTCCGGTCACGAACTTCGCCGCGTCCGAGATCAACCAGATCAGCGTTCCGACGAGTTCTTCGGGGCGTCCGTAGCGGCCCATGGGGGTATGGTCGATTATCTGCTGCCCGCGCTGGGTGGGCGAATCGTCTTCGTCAGTCAGGAGGAAGCGGTTCTGTTCGGTCAGGAAGAAGCCCGGTGCGATGGCGTTTACGCGGATGTCGGTCGAGTGGTTTTGCGCGAGGTTAACCGCGAGCCACTGGGTGAAGTTGCTGACGGCGGATTTGGCGGCGGAGTACGCGGCGATCCGCGTCAGCGGCGTAAATGCGCACATCGACGAGATGTTTATTATTACGCCCTCGCCGCGGTCGGCCAGGTGCCTGCCGACCGCCTGTGAGGGCAGGATCGTGCCCATGCAGTTCAGCTCGAATACCCATTTGACGGCTTCGGGGTCGAGATCGAAGAATGTCTCTGGCGGAACGCAAGTAGCTTCGCGCTTGTTGCCCCCTGCTCCGTTGATTAGCACGTCGATGCGTCCGAGCTGCTCGATTGTTTGTTCGACTGCGAGTGCGACGCTGTCTTTCTCGAGCACGTTGCACTCGATCGCGACGGCCTTTCCGCCGCCGGCGGCGATCTGGTCGCATACTTCCTTTGCCCCGGGGAGATTGTAATCCAGTATCGCCACGCTGGCGCCGGCGTGGGCGAGCGATCTGGCCATCTGTCCGCACAGGACGCCCGCGCCGCCGGTTATCGCGATGCACTTGTCAGTGATGTCGAATAGTTCATTCATATGGGCGCCTCAGGCGTCGTATGTGCTGGCGGTGATGTCGCCGCCTGTTCCCGTCCAGTTCGTGTGGAAGAATTCGCCGCGCGGTTTGTCGAGGCGCTCGTACGTGTGTGCGCCGAAGTAGTCGCGCTGGGCCTGCAGCAGGTTCGCAGGCAGGCGCGCCGAGCGGTATCCGTCGTAATACGCCAGTGCCGCACTGAACGCCGGTACGGGTACGCCGAGTTTGACCGCCTTGATAATCGTGCGCCGCCAGGCGGTCTGGGCCTTGCGGATGGCGCTCCGGAAATATGGATCGAGCAGCAGGTTCGCCGCGGGCTTGCGCTTCTTGAAGGCGTCGCGGATCTTGCCCAGGAACTGGCTGCGGATAATGCACCCCCCTCGCCACATCAGCGCGATACCGCCGTAGTTCAAGTCCCACCCGTATTCCTCAGCCGCCGCTTCGAGCAGTTGATAACCCTGTGCGTACGATACGATCTTGCTCGCGTAGAGGGCCTGGCGGATATCCTCGACGAACTTTCCGCGATCGCCCTTGAACGTGATTTTCGGGCCTCTCAGCTTCTCCGAAGCCGCCACGCGCTGGTCCTTCATCGACGAGAGGCACCTGGCGAATACCGCTTCTCCGATCAGCGTCAGCGGTTGTCCGAGTTCCAGAGCGGTGATGCCCGTCCACTTGCCCGTGCCTTTCTGCCCAGCCGTGTCGAGTATCACGTCGACCATGGGCTGCCCGGTTTCATCGTCCGTTTTGCCCAGAATGTCGCGCGTGATTTCAATGAGGTAGCTGTCGAGTTCGCCTTCGTTCCATTCGGCGAAGACGTCGTGCATTTCCCCAGCCGTCATCCCGATACCGTTCATCATCGCGTACGCTTCGCATATCAACTGCATGTCGCCGTATTCGATGCCGTTGTGGACCATCTTGACGAAGTGCCCGGCGCCGTCTTGTCCGACCCAGTCGCAGCAGGGCTCGCCGGTGTCGGCCTTGGCGGAGGTCGCCTGGAATATCTCCTTAACGTGTGGCCAGGCCGCATCGCTTCCGCCGGGCATCATGCTGGGTCCGAAGCGGGCTCCTTCCTCTCCGCCGGAGACGCCCGTACCGATGTAGAGCATCCCGCGAGACTCGACGTATGTGGTGCGGCGGGTGGTGTCGTTGAAGTTGCTGTTCCCGCCGTCGATGATGATATCGCCCTCTTCGAGATGCTCGATGAGTTTGTCAATGAACGCGTCGACCGCCGCTCCCGCCTTGACCAGCAGCATACAGCGGCGGGGGCGTTTAAGGGCGCCGACGAACTCTTCGATCGAATGCGTGGCGATTATCCCGTCGCGATCCTTGGCCTGTCCGGCCTTAAAATCGTCTACCTTGCTCACCGTGCGATTGAACACCGCCACGGAGTAGCCCTTGTCGTTCATGTTGAGGACGAGATTCTGGCCCATTACAGCCAGTCCGATCAGACCGATATCAGCATCAGGCATGGTTTATTTCCTTTTTGGGCGTCAAAAACGCCATAATAGCAACCCGGGCGGTCAATGCAAGGTTTCGTGGGCGATAGTGCTCTCTACAGTCCGCTGCTTGAATGCTGTATAATGCTTTCTGGAGAACCATGACCGTGGACAGTACAGAGGCCCTGACCGGCCGGATATTCGACATCAAAAAGTTCGCCGTGCATGACGGACCGGGTATCCGCACGACGGTGTTCTGCAAGGGTTGCTCGCTGCGCTGCATCTGGTGTCACAACCCCGAATCGTTCGTTTCGGTATCGGAACTGTCGGTCTCGCCGGACAAATGCATCGGTTGCGGGGCGTGCGTCGAGGTCTGCCCCGCAGGCGCCATGAGCATTGATGAGTCAGGCGTCTGTAAATGTCGACGCGATCTGTGTACGCGCTGCGCCGAGTGTGTCGCGGGGTGTTTTTCCGGGGCGCTGGAAACGATCGGGCGCGAGGTCACCGTCGAAGACGTGATGATCGAGGTGCGAAAGGACGCTCCATTCTACAAGACCTCCGGCGGGGGGGTTACGGTATCCGGCGGAGAACCGCTCGGCCAGGGCGAATTCACAACAGCCCTTCTCCGACAGTGCCAAACCGAGGGCTTTCACACCGCCCTGGACACCAGCGGTCACGCTCCGTGGAAAACACTGTCCGCAGCGGCCGCCCACGCGGACCTGGTGCTATACGATCTCAAGCACATCGACTCGGCGGTCCACGACAAATACACCGGCTCATTCAACGATCTGATCCTGGAGAATCTTCGCCGCCTGGGCGGCTTCGGCGTGGACATCGAAATCCGCATGCCGATCGTCCCGGGGCTGAACGATTCGCAGCATGACATCGATGCAGTAGGCCAGTTCGTCAGCTCTCTGGATAACGTAGTGGCCGTGAGGCTGCTTGCCTATCACCGTCTGGCCGCGTCGAAGTATGAGAGGGTGGGGCGCGAAAATCCGGCGGGAGACATCGAATTGCCCGACGAAGATCACCTCAAACAGATTGCCGAAAGGCTGGCCGGTTTTTCCCTGACAGTCTTCACAGAGTAGGGGGGCGGACCCTTGCTACAGCAGGGCCCGCCCGCCTGAACTTTCGGAAGCAATACCGCCTGCTTCCGTCGGTGTTCTGGAGTTTTCTACGCTCTGCGGCGCCTGCGGCGCAGCAGAGCCAACCCTCCCAGTGCCAGGAAGCTCATCGTAGCCGGTTCGGGGGCGCTTTCTTTGACCGTCATGATGAGTTCAGCGTTCTGGAATCCTCCATAATTGACCAGGAGCGGTAGGCCCAAGCCGTTCTGGCGGATTGGCGAAACACCCGGGAGACCGGTGACCGGATCGATGTAGTGAATAACCGCACCTTCGGCTGGATCGACCACCCCGTCATTGTTACCGTCGTTCCACACGAAGCCGGTAACCGTCAGGAAATGGCCCCAACTGTCGTCGACGATGAGGATTTCAACATCCTCGCAGGCGACCAACTCGTCGTACAGGAACTGCCAGGTCGGGCTAAGACCGTCCTGGACCCATGGGGGCTTGGCTATCGGAGGGGTATCGACGGCCCCTCGAGGCGGGATGCGCGGTCCGCCCCAGATGCCCTTCATTTGCGCGCCGTAGATGGTCACTCCTGGCAATACGCTTTCCAAGTACAACTGCTTCCCGTATATGAACATGTCATCCCATGTTCCGGCCGTCCCCCCGCCACCGTTGGGAATGGTGCTCATATTCCCTGCCAGTATACCCGCCACGGCGATCATGTCGTCGTACTCGTCAACGGTTCCGCTGCCGTCCAAGTCGTTGTTGACCAGATCCCCGCGATCCAACTCGGGTACGAGACTATTTGGGGCAAACGTTCCCGGATACATGTTCTCCAGGTACATAAAAGAGTTTACCGCCGCGGTCGGACCGCACATGTACTGTCCGCCGTTGGGGGGATTGGTATCGTCCTGATCCAGATTACCGTAAAGTCCCTGATCCTTCTGTATGTCACGGGGTGGTCCAACAGGATCGGGGATAAGTTCCAGGCGGGCGGAACCGTCCGGTCGGGCGGAACTTCCCGGTTGCCACGGTCCGCCATCCACGCTTAATTCCGTAAAGACATCGAAGAAGCTGTCGACCACAAAGCTGCCGCCCGGGTCGGTGGTAATGCCTGTCTGACCGGTCGATGACCGTATCGGGCTCTCCCGAATATCAACGCCTTGCCCACCGACATTGCCTGACAGAGACATCGATATCATTTCGGTGTCAAAGCTCTGGACGGGGTCGCCGGGGTCACGAGGCCCTGTTTCAACTCTGGCAGCGACGCCGGAGGAGGAGGCAGGCAGGAAACTACCGCCACCGAAGTCTATCTCGTAAGAGATGTCAAAGAAGGAGTCGACTACGAATTTCTGCCATGCCCCCGGCGGGGGGTCTGTAGTGAAGACGTCGAAGAACGAATCCACATGATAATGTCCGGACGTAGAATCGTTATCTGAAGAATCGTTGTCTGCAGCGACAGGTGTTACGGTCGTCTCGGCTCCGGGGCTGGGCGTCATCGTTAAGTTCCTCAGTCGTCTGTCTCCCGGAAATATGATCTCATCAGACGACACATAGGTCGTGCTGTCGGCGATCGCCTGCAAAGCAGTCATGCAGCAGACGGTTATTACCAATGTCAGTGTCAGTGTTGTTTTCCTCATAGCATTTCTCCAGTTGGTTTTCATTGGGCGGTCAGATTGCCCGGGTTTGCCTTGCTGATAGATTCCGATCGAAACGCGGGCTGTTCCAGAGTGCGGCGGTGGTGGCCTCTGGTCGGGGTCGGCGTTTCGGCGGTGGTGACGATGCATTCTCTCATAGGCTCATCCTTTCCTTTCAACGCCGCGCATTGTCGGGCTCTGCAGCCGTCACAACCAACGGTTGCGACCGCCCTAATGTGCGGCAACCAAGTTGTTGGCGGGAACTCGGCCAAGGTGGCTTTGGCAGGAAGTGAAGGAGCGAGTGTTCGCTCCTTCCCTCATTTCCGATTCGACGGGCTCACGTCGAATTCAACTCTACCGCTCCCGATCATTGCAGACCAGAACTGACATAATTATACCACTAGACGCATCTATAGCCAAGTAAAAAGATCGGAAATAGCGGAG
>CAZSLS010000109.1:0-20958 GCA_964607575.1 uncultured Planctomycetaceae bacterium
CGGCGGCCAAGAAACTTGCCGCTGCCGGCGGGCTGTTCGAGCAGGACCTGTTCAAGATGGCCGCCGAGACCTACGGCGAGTTCATCGAGCGGTATCCCAATCACGCCGAGATAACTTCGGCGAGATACGGGCTGGCGATAAGTCGCTACTACCTTGCCGGCGTGCTGCGCGTCAAGGATCCCGACGCGGCGGCAAAGGAGTATCAGGCGGCGGTCAAGGAACTCGTGGTGGTAGCGGTTGATGCGAAGTTCAAGCAGCTCGACCAGGCACTGCTCGTTCTCGGTCACTGCCAGCTGTCACTGAAAGCATACGATAAGGCCCTGGCGGCATTCGACCAGTTGATCAAGGGGTTCCCCAAGAGTCCGTACGCCGAATCGGTAGCGATGAACCGGGCACAGACGCTGTACATGCTCGGTAAGTTCGCGTTGGCGCGCGACGCATGCACCGAGTTCCTCACGGCTTACCCCAAGAGTTCAAAGCGCACGACCGTACAGTACTTCCTGGCGTTGAGTCTGAAGTCGCGGAATGAAGACGCCAAGGCGTCCGAAGTGCTCGTCAAGCTTCTGGAAACTCCAAATTGTCCCTTCGAGGTAAACGCGCTGCTCCTGCTAGGCCAATGCCAGCAGAACACGGGCAAGCTGGACCTCGCCGAGGCCACCTTCCGCAAGATGATCAAGACCAGTCCGCCCAATCGCCAGATTGACGCGAGGTACTCGCTGGCGGTGGTGCTCTACGAGGCAGGCAAGTACGCCGAATCTGTCAAGGAATGCAAGTCCGTGCTGGGCGTCAAGAACAACCGCTACGAGGCTGCGGCGAGGTTCCAGTTGGGGCTGTCGCAATGGGAAGCCAAGGATCTCGCCGGCGCCCGGGCCACGTTCGAGCAGGTCGCCAAGGAAGACGCCTCTCGCAAAACGCAGTCGGGTTACTGGTTGGCCCGGTGCGACATGGGCGACAAGAAGTACGAAATCGCTCGCAAGACGCTGGTGAAACTGCAGGCGTTGAAAGGTATCCCCAACGCCGAGCAGGTTGCCTACGATATAGCCGACTGCTCGAGGTTGCTGGGGAAGTTCGAACAGGCGACCGCAGACTTCGAGGCGTACCGAAAGGCATTTCCCAAGGGACCGAAGTTTATCGACACGCTCTACCTCCAGGCATTCTGTCTCCACAAGCTCAAGAAGTACGATGACTGTCACAAACTATGCACCAAGGTAATCGCCGCCGGCGATTCACCGGTCAAGCAGGCCTCGGCGGTACTCGCCGCCGAGAGCCTCTACCTGGGCCACAAGTACGCCGCCGCCGAGAAGGAACTGGGCGAACTGGCCAAGTCCGCCAAAGACGAAGTCAGCAAACTGCGATTCACCGTTCGCATGGGTCAGTGTGCGTTCTTCGCCAAAGAGTACAAGCGAGCGGTCGAGATACTGAGCGGACCCGCTGCCGACAAGCGGGTAGCCGGCGATGAGGTCCTGCGGGAGGCAATCTTGATTCTTGGTGACGCGAGGGTTCAGGACGAGCAGTTCGCTCCGGCGGCCGAAGCGTTTGCGAAGTACCTGTCGGTCAGCAAGAAAAATCTCGAAGAGGCGGGGTACAAGCTGGCCGATGCGCATCTTCGTTCCGGTAAGAAAGCCGAAGCCGCCAAGGCGTTCGAGGCGGTTATCGGTGGCAAGGTGTCTTCGCAATGGGTTCTTCGCTCGCTATTCGAATATGGGCAGATGATGTACCACGACGGTAAGAGTGACAAGGCTGCCGCCCCCCTGAAGAAGGTTTTGGCGGCTGAGGCGCCCGAGGACCTTACTGCCAACGCGACGTACTTTCTGGCATGGATTGACTTTGACGCCAAGAAGTATCCCCAAGCCGCCAAACAGTTCGGACAGATGGTCGCCAAGTATCCCAAGAATCGCCTGACGAAAGCTGCCGCCTTCCAGCAGGCCCTGTGCATGCAACTCGACAATAAGTTGCCCGAGGCGTTGGGTCTGTTTAAGGCGTATTTGAAGGCTTATCCGGGCGACAAGCGTTCGTCCGAGGCGAATCGGATGGCCGCCCAGTGCCTGACCGGTCTGGACAAGCATGCCGAAGCGGCGAAGTTATTGACCGCTCTTGCCGGCGAGACCGCGACCGTCAGCGACGAAGTACTTTACGCATTGGCCTGGGCCCAGCGGGAAAGCGACGCCCTTGACGGCGCGATCGCGAGCTATCGCAGAGTTATCAAGGAATACCCCAAGACCACCAAGCTGGTCGCCGCCAGGGCGGAACTCGCCGATCTGCTTTACGACAAGAAGAAACAGTACAAGGAGGCCGCCGAGTTACTGGTTGCCGTGTTGGCAGATAAGTCCGCCGACGCGAAAACGCTATTGGTTTCGCATTATCGCCTGGGCTGGTGTTATCAGAAGACCGGCGATTCGGTCAACGAGGCCAAGACTTTCGCTGACTATGCTGCCAAGTATCCCAAGGACGCGACCACCGCTTCGGCGCTCTACCAAGCCGGAAGCGCGTACACGAAACTCGGTAAATGGGAGCTTGCGGCGGGTCAGTTCACCACGCTGCTGACGTCTTTTGCCAAGCATGACCTGGCGGCCCAGAGTTACATCCAACTCGGACAGGTCCAGTCTGAGTCCGCGAAGTTCGCCGCGGCGCAAAAGAGCTACCAGGGATTCCTGGCGAAATTCCCCAAGCACAAGCTGGCGTACCTGGCGAAGTTCGGAATTGGCTGGTCGTACGAATCGCTGAAGAAGTACGACGAAGCCCGCAAGTGGTACGCCGCGGTGGAAGAGGTACACAACGGTCCTACTGCCGCCCGTGCGAAGTTCCAGATCGGCGAAACTTACTTCGCCGAGGGCAAGCACGAACGCGCCGCACGCGAGTTGATCGCCGTTGACGCGGTCTATGCGTATCCCGAGTGGTCGTCCAGAGCGCTGCTAGAGGCCGGTAGGGCGTTCGGGGTTGCAAAGAAGAACGATATGGCCAAGAAGCAATATGAACTCTGCATCAAGAAGTACCCCAAGAGCAAGTCGGCGGAAGTGGCGGCCGCTAAGCTCAAGACGCTCGGGACGGAATGATGGGGCTATCTGCCTTTAGGCGAAATGTCGAAGCTGATACGGCGTTTGGCAGATAGGACTACACTAAACATATGAGGCAAACCGCAATAAGCAGGAGATAGATAGTGAAAACGTTGAGAGCATTCTTCAACAGCGTACCGATATGGCTGATAGTGTCAGCCATCGTGATAGTAGTTGCCGGTCCGATGCTGGCGCAGGAAGCGGGCAGGGCCGCCCCGGCCGCTCCCGCCGCCGATGGCGCCGCCGCGGCGCCCGGAGACGGTAAGACCGAAAAAGTAGCCACCCCGGAGATTTCATTCCTTGGACTTCTCGAGGCGGGTGGTTTGCAGTTCATGATCCCAATTGGTCTGTGCAGTCTTCTGGGACTCACGATTATCATCGAGCGTCTCATCTCGCTGCGGCGTCGCGCGATCATGCCTCGCGCTTTCATGCCGGGGCTCAAGTCGGTATTCCGCCACGACGGCGGTGACCGTGCCGCAGGCCTAGACTACTGTCATGCGGACGGTTCGCCCATGGCGCGCGTCGTGGCTGCGGCAATCCGCAAACTGCACAAACCCCAGGAGACCGTCGAAAGGGCGATAGAGGACGCCGGCGGTATCGAGGTATTGAGGTTGCGGCGGTACCTGCGGTTGCTTTACGGTGTTTCCGCCGTGGCGCCGATGATTGGTCTGCTGGGAACGGTCTGGGGCATGATCAAGGCGTTCCAGGTCGCCGCGGTGGCGGGGCTTGGAAAGGCCGGACTACTAGCCGAGGGTATCTACATCGCCCTGGTTACGACTCTGGCCGGGCTGGTAGTGGCGATCCCGGTATTGATGTTCTATTACTACTTCCAGGGCAAGATCGATGACGTGGTCCACGAGATGAACGATGTGACCATGGACTTCCTGGATCACTACGTTACCGAGGAAAGCCACCTTGCTCCTCTGTCACCGGCCGCCCCACCGCCGGTTCCCGAACCGGAGATTGCGGCGACTGCTGCCAATACCGGAAACAGCGATTGGTCCCAGGACTGAGGCGAGCATTATGCGAATAGCGAACAACGAAGACATTGAAGCTCCTCCGAATCTCATGCCGCTTATCGACATGGTGTTCCTGCTGCTGATCTTTTTCCTGGTGGCCAGTTCGTTGAATCAGGAAGAATACGAGCGGCCTGTCCAGTTACCGCGTACAGCCAAGACGGACAAACCGATGTCGGCTGCACCTCAGCAACTGATCATCAATATTCTCCACGACGGGTCGATGAAAGTATCCGGAAGGACTGTTAAGCAAAAGGAACTCGAGAAAATACTTGTTAATATCGCCAAGAACGAACGCGAACGCAGGATTCTTATTCGTGCTGACGAACGCAGTAAGTTCAAGTACTTCGCCGGAGTACTGGATATGTCGAGAGCCTGCAACATCAATCCGGTGAAAGTTGGATACCTGGCTTTCGATCCCAAAGCTACCGTAATCCCCGACTGATTTGCTAAGAAAATGGACCCGAAGCCCCCCAAGAAATCCGGCGGTAAGAAGTACTGGTGGGCGGGAGGTATAGCCTGCGTGCTGGTGATCGCCGCCCTGGCGACCGGTTGGATCTACGTTTCGGGCTACCAGGTCTGGACCGACGGGCGGGATATCCAATCGCCGGTTTCCAGCGCCAACGTACGCCAGGTGCTCTGGTCAAAACCCGAGTCGATGACCGCCGAGTTCAACACCCCCGGCGACGAGTACGAAATATGCCTGTCCTCCGACAGTAACGAACTGTACTTCGTTCGCGGGCGGCCCGGACAAGGCGCCGATATCTTCACCAGCCGCCGCACCCATAACAAGTGGTCCAAGCCCGTCAGGCTTGACGCGGTTAACTCCAAGCACGACGAACTGGGACCCAGGCTCAGCGCTGACGGAAGGTTGCTGCTGTTCTACTCCAACCGTCCGGGTGGGATAGGCGGATACGACGTATGGGTCGCGATGCGAACCGAGGGGGTATGGGGTAAGCCCGTCAATCTCGGGCCCAATGTCAACTCCAAACACAACGAATACGGACCGTCGATCACAGCCGACAATCGGAGGCTGTATTTCGCCTCGAACCGCAAAGCCGCCGAGCGCATGGGCAAGAGGCTTCAGTGGCGGGCTACCATCCGCCAGGGACAACTCGGCGACTACGATCTGTTCTCGGCGGAGGTGGACTTCGCCCATGCCCCCTTGCCGACGACCGCGACCAGCCGCCCGACGACCGCACCTGGCGCACGATTGAAGATACGCGCCGACCAGGCACTCGAACTGCCCGGCGTTAACACCGAACACAACGAGGGCACGCCGTGCGTCTCGCCGTGGGGAGATTTCCTGTACTTCGCTTCCAACCGTCCCGGCGGGCAGGGCGGTTTCGATCTGTACCGCGCCAGGATAGAAGACGACCGGTGCGTGCGACTGGAAAACCTCGGCGCCGAGGTAAACACCGCGGGCAACGAGACCGACCCGCAGTTGACCAAGGGCGGGTTCATGCTCTACTTCAGCTCCGACCGCGACGGCGGAGAGGAGGGTACTTACGACCTGTACACCAGCGAATCCCACGAGGTCTATGCAAGCCGCGTCGGGCGATCCCTGCCGACGCTTGGCTGGAGTATCTGGGTGCTGCTGGCGTCGCTTGCACTGCTCATACCGCTCATGCTGTTTCTCCGCGCCGGGGGATACAAGCATCTCAGCATGCTGCAGAAGTGTTTTGCCGTCGCGCTGGTGTTGCACCTGATGCTGGCGATGCTGTTGGCGATGGCCCAGGTGTCCCAGGAGATATACCAGTACGTTGTCGACGCGCCCGACGAGATCGAATTGGATCTCGCGGTCGACAAGCAACTCGAGGTACGAACGCAAATCCGTCACCAGCTTGCCGATTTGACTCCGGCCGCACCACGCCAGACGGAACTCGCTCGAGTGCATACGGAGTTCCAGCCTGTCCAGGAGGTCCATCGCATCGAAATGGACGTGCCCGAGGACCAGAGGAGGCCTGTCGAGTACATCCGCGAGCCGGACAGACCGAAAGATGAAACAAAAATCAAACCCGAGCAGATAGATACGCCCAAGGCGACGGTGCAAATGTCCGAACTGGCGATAAAGCTGGCTCCGCCGGAAGTCAAGATCCGCAGCGATGAAGCCAAACCCCGGACCGCCTCGGCGCCCCCAAGCGCGAACCGGGTGCGGCAGGAAAGTGCGATCGTAAAGACCACTCGCCCCGAGGCGACACGCCTTCCGACAGAGACGACGAAATCCATGCCCGATACGCTGGCGCGTGCCGCTGATATTGCACGTCCGGCTGGTGCGTCCCAGAGGCAGGAGTACACCCCCACGCCGAAACTGACCGAGATGAGTATTCCCCTGGCGGTCCCGAAACACAGCAGCAATCCCATCAAGGAAGCGCCGTCGCCGGGAGCGACTACCGCCGATGTCGCCAAACCCACCGGCGCCAAGCGTAGAAAGGCCGCCGCATCGGCCGCCAAAGCCGGATCTGCCCGCATGAAAACACCGACCGTCCAGGCAGACACCGATTCGCTGGTAGCCAAGTCCGGACCCACGCCCACTAAGAGGCCTGTTGGCGATGCCGTCGAGCGCGCCGATATCCCCACCCCAAAAGTGGTTGATATCGCTGTGGATTTCAGCGGGCTGAAAATCAACCCGTCCAAAATCAAAACCGCCCGGGAACCGACGGGCGCCGCCTCGGCGGACAAACCCGCGGGCAGTTCGCGGGCGGCTGCTTCGAAACCGACATCAACCGCCGGATCCGCCAAACTTGCCGTACCCTCGGTCGAACCTTCAGGGGAGTCGCTGGCGATGACAGGTTCGACTGCCCAAATCTCCAGACCGCGGGGCAAAGTCTCGCAGGAGGCGGCGTTACCGGTTCCGGTGATTGCGGACGTCGCGATCAATCCCTCGTCACCAAAGATCAAGGCCGCCACACAGCATACCGAAGCCAGTCCCGCTCCTTCGGCGGTTGCCTCGCTCAAGTCGGTGCGCAGCGGTCCGGTCCGATCGACCGCTCCGGCGTCCAAAGCCGGAACCTCGCACCTCTCGGCGCCCACCGCACGTTTGTCCGAACACTCGCTCGTTTCAGCGATTACCGTGACGCACCAGGTCGCCAAGGCCGATCAGCCCAGCGTCTCGGCACCCGTTCCGCTACCGAACAACGCTCCGAAAGTAGGCCTTCCGACGCCGCCGGGGAGCGTGGCGGCCGCTGGTGAGGAGTCCGTCCCCGGGCAGGTATCCAAGGAAGTTGTGACCGCCGGGGTCGGGAAAGTCGCCCCCGCATCCAAAGCACCAGGCGGTTCGCCACAGGTCGTGCGGACCGACGCGCAGGCCCACAAGGCATCAACCGTTTCGGTAGTCAAGAACATCGCCGCCGACAGACCGGGCCGTACCGCCTATACCCCCAGGATCGACCTGGCCCGACCGCTTGTGGCGATAGGGCCTCTTGGCGGTCGCCTCGGTCCACCAAAGAGCGCCAAGCCGGAAGTCATGTTCCATCGGAAGTTCGAGCAGAGACAGCGACTCCTGAAGGATATGGGCGGGACGAAAGCTTCTGAAGCGGCAGTGGCAAGGGCGCTGTTGTATCTGTCTCGCACCCAGGAGAAGGACGGTGCCTGGGGTCAGATAACGGGGAAATCCAGAAAGCACAAGCGAAAGATCAATGACATGGCGTTGACGGGGTTGTCTGCGCTTTGTTTCCTGGCCGGCGATCACAGTCCGGGGAAAAACGGTCCTTACCGGGATACCGTCACAAAGGCGGTCGATTTCCTGGTCGAGCAGCAGGGCAAGGATGGGAGCCTGTGGCAGCATGGCGGCAGGATGTACGGTCATGCTATTGCGACGCTGGCCTTGTCGGAGGCCGCGATAATGACCAACGATCCGAGGTACCGAAGGGCCGCGATAAAGGGCGCCCAGTTCATCATCAAAGCCCAGAATCCGTCTACTGGCGGTTGGAGATACAAACCTCGAGAGAGCGGCGACACATCGGTTCTCGGCTGGTGTGTCATGGCGTTGTACAGCGTGCAGCGGATGGGGATGGAAGTCCCGCCCAAGACCTTCAGAGGCGCCACCAAGTGGCTCAACAAGGTCGGCGGTGGACGTACAAAAATCCTTTGCGGATACACCAGTTCCACCCCCAAGCCCGCGATGTCGGCGGAAGGGGCCTTTTCGAGAATATTGTTGGGCGAGAAGCTTTCCGATGCCCAGCAGAAGGAGCTTGCGGTTTATCTGGACGCCCACAAGAAGGCTACGGCCGGTAATTTCTACCTGGCTTACTACGCGTCGCTGGCGATGATGCAGATCGGTGGCGATGCATGGCAGAAGTGGAACCCCCAGATGCGCGAACGACTCGTTGCCCTCCAGACACGAGGCGGAAGCAATGACGGGGCATGGACCACTAAAACAATGTACGCCGGACACGGCGCGGGCACTGTTTACACCACCACGATGGCTACGCTTACTCTCGAGGTCTACTACCGCTATCTGCCAATGCTCGGTGGATTGAATAACAAATCGTCCGATCCGGGCGGGAAACCGGATGGGCCCAAGAGCCCCAAACCGCGCTCGAAAAAACGCTGATGAGCGAGACCAAGACAGATCCCCAGCCGATGTGCCTGCCGGGACTGCACGAGGCGGTAGCACAGAAGATCGCGCGGCGCATTTCTCCGGACAGCCCCCTGCTGGACATCGCCGCCGGCAGCGGTGCATTTACCCGCCGCCTGCTGGACATGGGCATGTCCGTGATCGCTAATGACGCCGACGGTAGTCGGTGGGGCATTCCGGAAATCGATCTGATGAACGTTGACCTCAACACCGATTTCGCCGAGGAGTTTGCGGGCGCCGGCGTGGAGGCGATTGCGGCGATAGAGGTCATCGAGCACCTGGACAACCCCCGGGATTTCCTCCGCCAGTGCCGCCAACTCCTCCCCGACGGCGGGTTCATGTTCGTCACCACGCCGAATGTCACTTCCGCGGCGTCCAGGGCGATGTTCCTGCGGTCCGGTAGGACGGTTTTCTTCTCCGAAGGCGGACCTTGCGCCGGTGAACACATAACATTTCTTCCGTGGTGGCTTCTGGCCGATCATGCCCGAGCTGCCGGTTGGGAAGTTATCGAGACGGAGTTCGCGGGGCAATATACCAATCTCGGATTCAAAGTTCGCCTCTCGCGGTTCCTGGCGGCGATGCTGGGCAGGTACGATCGACCGGGCGAGAAGAAGTTCGGTTGTACCGTGATGACGCTTCGCAAGAGTTGAAACATCCGGACTTAAATCACACCACGCGCCTGGGTATGTCGGGGGGAGCGGTCTGTGGGTGCGGACTCTGGGGGTTTCCATGCGTGTGATGATGGGCCCGACCCACTACCAGGTCCGTGATGCCCGCGGGGAACAGCATGAACATGCCCAGGAACCAGCACAGGAACTTAATCGAGTTTATGAAGCCCGGGAAGTTCTTGACGCTCTGTCCGGCGATGCACAGCATGAAGATGCCGAACCCGACTACCAGCGTCCAGAATGCCAGGCCGGCCTGATTGCGCGCCTTTCGGGTCTCAGAGGTCGGTCTGTTGATTATGCACAAGACGGAGGAGATGGTCGTGCATACCATCATGACCAGCAGTCCCATCGATATTCCTCCGGTGTTGGGTTGGCCTATCAATTTGATGGGAAGCATCAGGAATATGTATCCGGTCTCGGCGGGCAGGACGGGTATCACCAGAAAGGCGAGCCAGGCGCCGGCGCCGATCACCCCGAACCAGTATGCCACCGGGCTGTCGGGACGGTAGCCCCGACTTCTCACGCCCACAAGCAGGGCCACCGGCGCCACAAACAAGCCCATGAATACCACCAGCATTGTAAATGCGGCATCGGCCGGTATGAATCTTTGGGATGCGTTGAGAACTCCAGCGGTCTGCCGGTTTGTCATAGAGATGAGTATCGGTATCGCGGCAAGGAAGAGAATTACAATTCCTCGCACGGGGTGTTTTGTAAATCCCTGCAGCATCATCAGTCCTATTCCCGCCACGCACGGCGCCAGGAGCAGCACTTTGAGTTGCATTGGCGCGTTTTCCTGGGCCATGACGGTTATGTTGATGAACTCGGCGCGCCGTGCCTGGGTGAAGGGATTGAACTGAATAATCGGCATTACAAATCCGATCAGGAGAACAACGCCCAGTAGTATCATGTTAGCCCGCTGTCTACCGGCCTGGCTGGAACGGGTCTTCGCGCCGGGGCGATGGCGATAATGGTGGTGGGCGTACCGCTGCGCCCCCCGCGGCGACGTGTCGACTGGCGGGGGCGGGGCGGCGGCGTCAACGGGGATGCGCAGCATCTGCCCGCATCCGGGGCATTTGGCGGTCTTGCCTCCCTTGTCGCTGGAGACCTTGAATTTCTTACCGCAGTTGTCGCACGAGAAAGAAATCATTACCGGACCTTTCACCGACACCAAATCTACGGTGCGAATCGGGAAATGTCAACTAACTACAGACCGGACTCGTCGGGTTTCCGCCACGGCTGAAAGGAAAGAACCGGACAGGTATTTCAGGCGGAGTTGAACTGTGCTTCGAGATCTCTCAGCGAGCGGCGGTTGGCGAGTTTGGCCAGGGAACCCATGAAATCCACGAGAAGACGCCCTTCGAGGTGGTCAATCTCGTGCTGGATTATCCTGGAATGCAGGTCGCCGCACGTTTCCTGAAAAGTATTGCCTTCCAGGTCGAGAGCCTCAACGACTACCGTCGCATCGCGTTTGACCTTGGTGTATATCTGGGGAAAGCTAAGACACCCCTCTTCTTCTTCGATCGTTCCGGAGGCCTCCACGATCCTGGGATTGATATAGATATTCAGGTCTTCGGGGCTGAAGGACGGAGACGCCACGAACAGGCGAACCGCCACGCCCACCTGAGGCGCCGCCAGACCCACTCCCCGACTTTCCAGCATCAATTTGAACATCCCCATGACCAGGCGAACCAGGGGCTCGTCAAATGTCTCCACCGGCGTGCAGATTTCCCTCAGACGCGGGTCGGGGTACTTGACCACTTGCAGGGAAGCCGGGTCGGCAAGCTGAATTTTCTCTGAAGAGCCCATCGTCCCATCATATTCCCTCTACCCGCAATTAATCAAGACTTCTCCCAACGTTGACGATAGAGTATAATCACGGCGATCGCAAATGGTTCCCGGACCGCCGGGAACCACGGCGGTAGTAAGGTCTTCAAATGGACGCCCAGCAGGAAGCTATCAACCAGTGCCAGGAACTGCTGGATTATCAGTTCGCGAACCCTGAAATCCTTGCCAGAGCACTTACGCACTCTTCGGTGGCTAACAACCGCCAGGAAAGCAACGAGCGCATGGAGTTCCTCGGCGACGCCGTACTGGCACTGGTAGTCTGCCACGAACTCTACGACCATCGCGACGAACTTACCGAAGGGGAAATGACCAAGGTCAAGTCGACTGTCGTCTCTCGCAGTACCTGTGCGATCGTCGCCGAGGAGATAGGTCTCTGCGATCAGCTTTTCCTGAGCAAGGGTATGTCCAGCCGAAGCCAGTTACCGATGTCGGTGTCGGCGGCTGTTTTTGAATCGATCATTGGTGGGATATATCTCGACGGCGGTCTGGAACCGGCAAGGGACTTCATTTTGCGTCACGTCCGTCCGCATATTACCGAGGCGATGGAAAACGAACACCAGCGGGACTACAAGTCCACGCTTCAGAAGTACGCTCAGCAACGCCTGGGGCTTACGCCGGAGTATCAACTTCTGGACGAGAAAGGTCCGGATCACAGCAAATGTTTCGAGGTGGGTGTGGTAATCGACGGCAGGCACTTTCCAAGTTCGTGGAATATGACCAAGAAGCAGGCCGAGCAGGGGGCCGCACAACTCGCTCTGGTGGAGTTGGGTCTTCTTACCGGCGATGACCTTCCCGAACCCGAGGGTCGATGACCCCACTGCGGTGTTCTTGCCCCTGAATCCCGCCCCTGGATGCCCATTGGGCCGAGATCCCGGATTTTCCCATAAATTTCGGCATAAAATCCATTTTTTCTGGCCAAAACACTTGCAGTTTGTCGATAGCACTTCTACACTCCTGGATGGACCCGGGAAACCCTTGACTTCAGGGTAAGAATGCTTCAATCGCGAACAGTACGGACACTGACAACTCTCTTCATCACCATGACAATTGGTGCGCTGTCGCTTATGTTGATGGAGACCGCCCCAATCGACGAACTGTCCATGCCCCTGACGGGCCTTTCACCTTTACCGGTTGCTGATGAGGCGATTGTCTATCGCACTCACGTCCCCGTAAAACACCCCAAGTGGCTCCATATTGTCTTGCGCAACGCCCCCAACGCCGACCATGACGTCGCGCAGGCCTGTCATTTCATCGTCTCAGACGCAAAGCAGGCGATTGCAACGACCAGGCTGTGGAAAAGGCAGATCGACGGGTACCACACATTTGCTCCGGGACACGACTGGAACGCCGATAGCATCGGGGTCTGTTTCGTGGGCGACCTGAACGACGAGACTCTCGCCGGCGGACAATTCAACAAACTGATGGCGCTGGTGCAGAGGCTTCAGCACCATTTCAAGATACGCCCCGAACGCGTATACCTCCACAGCGAACTCGACGACCGAACCGGGGCGCCCAGCGGGCAGTTCGTCCGGACTTTCTCGCGACGACTGCTGCAACGCCCCTCCGATTTGTAGCCGCTCATAGCTCGGGCCCTCCATTCACCGGTACGTGAATCCACTCTGTTGAATCGTCCTCCTCTCACAGACCGCGCTCAAAAGCCAACTCCAGGACCCTCTTCGACCCCCTGATTCGCCATATCGCTGGTATTTTATGTACCCAAACGGTAAATAGTTGCCGTGTAGGTATTTCTGACGATTACGAGCAGGGCCTGCGATTGCAGAAGGGCTGGTTGAGAACACTTATATAGTAATTTAGGTAGTATGTCGCATAATTCAGGCTCATGTTTTTTACCCCGTTTGCCGAATATACTTATGTGAGCATTTACCAACGATATGGCAGTCACATTGCCACATTGCTGTAAGGAGCGTTGAGTATGAAAGTTTTGGTTCTAGATCCGGATTGGCGGTTTGCCAGGCAGGCCAGGGACTATCTCGAGGCCCGCACACACCTCGTAGTGCATCACACCAGTGCTGACAGGGCCCTGGCGAAGGTTGAACACTGGCAACCGGACCTGGTTATCGTTGCAGCCGAGCTTTGCGACGGCGGATTGCTTTCGAGCCTCCATAGCGGTAGTCACCGTCCGGCTGTCCTCCTGACGGGGTGGATGGCGCGTTACGACCGTGTGTGGCAGATGTGGCAGGAGGGTGGGGACGAACTCTTGATGAAACCGATCTTCAGCACCGACGATCTACACCAGGGAATTGTAGTTGCCCTGGAGAACGCCAGCACAGGGACGCGCACGCGTCCGGTGGCGGCGTCGGCGTAAAGCCTGCAGCCGATCAACAATACATTGTTTGTCGGGGCCTTCAGGCCCGCGCGGAGCTCAGGCGCGGGCCTGATTTATTGATATCACGCCGGTATTGTGTTCATGGTCGCCCGTCGTTGGTGCGGGACAAACGATTTGGCAACGCAATTACCACGACCGCATTGTCGGCGGACTGGATGTTGATCCGTTGCGTTTGCCTGGTCCATGCGGTAGGCTGGCGCCTATGATCGGACGAGGAGTAGGTTTCGGATTCTCCACCCTGCGGGACGCCATTGCCCGGGGCCTGGTGAAGATGGGCGTTACGCCCAACATGCTCACGCTGGCCGGCGCGGCGATTACCGCTGGCGCGGGCGTGTGCTATGCCCTCGGCGCCGGGCGGGACTATGCGTTTCTCGTGTGGGGCGCGGTGCTGCTGATTGTTGCGTCGGCATGTGATATGCTCGACGGAGCGGTGGCCCGGATCGGCGGGAAAGCCTCTGTGTTCGGGGAGTTTCTCGACAGCACGCTCGACCGCTTCAGTGACTTCGCCATATACGCGGGCATTGCCATTGGTTATGCCTCCCTCGGACCGGCGAACATTACGTTTGTGCTGCTGGCGATGCTGTCGTTTTTCAATTCGATCATGATCTCCTACGCCAAGGCCCGCGCCGAGAACCTCATAGAATCGTGCCCAGTGGGGTATTGGCAGCGGGGCGAGCGGTCGGCGGCTGTCCTGATCGCGACGTTCGCCAACAATATCCCCGCGCTGCTGGTCCAGCAGGCGACTTTGCCCATGCTGACCGTACTGAGGCGAATCTTCTACACCAAGGCCGTGACCGAAGGGAAGGAACCAATCGTCGATCCGCGAAAGGGGGGTGTGTGGCTCAAGCTGCATCTCTGGTACTGGCCTCGAATGTCGCTACCGTACGACTTCGTGACCGGCGTGAACATCGCCTGGCTGATCTTCGCGCCGATTGAGACGGTGGATCTGCTGGGCGGTTTGCTTCGGTAGTCATACCGCCGCTACGGTAAGCGTCTTCCTGCTACGTTGTTTCCGTCGCGGTAATTTGGAGTGTCCCGATGTACATCGGGAGCACCGCTTTGACATGTCGCGGCTTGTCCTGATAGCAAACTTTCGGCCAACTCCATCGGTTGTATTCGTCTTGGCAATCATAATGCGCACCACTGTTCCGACTCTTGGGTGGGGCTGTGACATCTGTATACCAATTGTGACATCCAAACCGCCCGGCGTGAACGGCCTGCAGGTCTTCGATCCGCTCGGCAGGCGGGGGACGTCCGGAGGTTGACATGGCGGTCGGAGGCGTGCGATACTGCCCACCACAGACACACTTACCAGAAAAGGAAACGCACATGAAGATACTTGGAATCTCTGGAAGCCAGAGAGACAGCGATGCCTCGGGGACCCACACGCTGGTGAAAACCGTACTCGAAAACACCGGTTGCGAGTACGAACTTATCTCGTTGCGGGGCAAGAACATCACCGGCTGCTCCGCGTGCCTCGGGTGTGTTGAGGACAATATCTGCAAGGTCCGCGACGATATGGAGCCGCTCCGCAACAGCATTCTCGCAGCCGACGCGTACGTGATCGGCGCGCCGAATTTCTTCTCGACGCTCAACGCGACAACTCACGCATTCCTGGAACGTTGGTACCAGTTTCGCCACCGGGCGGCCGATGCGCAGTGGGGCAAACTGGCTGTAGCGGTCGGGGTTGGCGGAGGCGACGGCGCCCCGGTCGTCGAAGCGATCGATACGTTCATGATGTACAGTTTCATCGAGACCGTAGCCAAGGTCACCGGCCAGGGCGCCGCCTGCTGCTTCACGTGCGGATATGGAGAGACCTGCGAGGTCGGCGGGATAAGAATGATGTACGGGCCTGACTTCAAGATCACGCCCGAGACCACACCCGGCGTCACCAAGCAGCCGGAGGTCATGCAGGCCGCCGTCGATGCGGGCAAGCTGCTCGGACAGCGCCTGACCACCGGCCACGACCGAGCCCAAGTCACCCGGAAGGTGCAGCAGAAGATGATGGATCGGTTCGCCAGCAGCACGTAAGACTCGCCAACCGTCGGTCGGTCAAGGAGATGATGATGACGAAGCTGTTCGCTTTTGCACTGACTCTGGCCGTGGGACCATTGGTCGTATCCGGCTGCAAGGACCGCAGCGCCCCGCCCCAGCCGCCGGAGCAGAATCCCAAGGTCACCTCCGCCGATGGCGTTGCGATCAGCTACGATCTTCAAGGCCGCGGCGCCCCGGCGCTCGTGTTCGTCCACGGTTGGTGCTGCGACAGAACTTACTGGCGACAACAGATCCCCCACTTCGCCAAGAGTCACAAGGTCGTCGCGATCGATCTTGGCGGGCATGGCGACTCCGGGCTCAACCGGGACGACTGGACGATCGAAGCGTTCGGGCAGGACGTCGCCGCCGTCGTCGAGGCGCTCGACCTTCGCCCCGTGATCCTGATCGGCCACTCGATGGGCGGACCGGTGAACCTCGTCGCAGCCCGCTATCTGCCCGGACGCGTCAAAGGCCTGATCGGCGTCGACACCCATCACGACATCGACGCCGAATACAACGAGTTCGACACCAACGGTTTCGTCGCCGCCCTGAAGGCCGATTTCGCGGGCGTCGCGGGCAATTCCGTTCGCGGAATGTTCGTCGCCGGCGCAGATGCGGACCTCGTCGAGCAGGTGATCGCCGATATGTCGTCGGCCTCGCCGGACGTCGGAGCCGGTGCGATGAAGGCATTCCTGACCTTCAATCGGGCCAAGGCCCTCGAAAACCTCAACCTCCCGATCCGCTGCATAAATTCCGACCGCGTGTCCACCGACGTCACCACAGCCCGGAAGCATATAAAGTCGTTTGAACTGAAGATCATGAAGGGCTGCGGACATTTCCCAATGCTCGAAGCCCCCGAAGAATTCAACAAACTCCTGGCCGAAACTATAGAAGAACTCGAAAAGTGAGCGGCTGACGCATCGTAAACCAGTGCAGAGCAGGATTCATTATGGTCAGATCTTCACGCGGCGAACGTTGTCTTATGATTCATTTCCTCCTTGCTGCGGTAGTTCTGGCGGCCGGGGCGCCGGCGATGGGCGGCGACTGGGCGATGTGGCGACATGACGGGCGACGATCGGCTACGACTGACGAGAAACTCGCCGAAACGCTGCATCTTCAGTGGGTGATCGAACTTCCCCGCACCCGACCGGCGTGGCCGAAGCAGGCCGCCCGGGGCTTCATGTCGTTCGACGTATCCTACAAGCCTATCGTGCTGGGCAAGCGGATGTTCGTCGGTTCGCCCAACGATCACAGCGTGAGGGCATGGGATACCGACACGGGCAAACAGTTGTGGCGATTCTTCGCCGATGGGCCGGTGCGCTTCGCACCGGTCGGATGGAAGGGCAAAGTCTACTTCGTCAGCGACGATGGTTGGCTTTACTGTCTCGACGCCGAGACCGGCAAGCAGAAGTGGCGCGTTCTCGGCGGAGCCGACAACCGCAAGATCATCGGCAGCGGGAAGCTCGTGAGCCTCTGGCCCGCCCGGGGCGGGGCGGTGCTGGGCGACGGGACCATCTACTTCGGCGCGAGCATCTGGCCGTTCGTGGGCTCCTTCATCCGCGCCGTCGACGCGGAGAACGGAAAGTGCGTCTGGACAAACAGCGGAACCGGCGCCGACTTCCAACCGGCGTACTCGCTATGGGGCTCAGGGCTCCTGGTCCGCCCGGGGATGTACGGAAACGTACCGCAGGGGTATCTCGTGGTAGCCGACAAGCGCCTCGGCGTTCCGCAGGGACGCAACGTGGCGCAACTCTACGACCGCCTCTGCGGCGAGATGCTGTGGCACAAGATATACGGCATGCACGTCCGTCACGACTCGTCGGACTACTGGTTCGCACTGACGGCGGGGCGGGATCTGTTCTCCGGACGTTTAGGCCACTCCGGCGTCAACATTGATACCGCCAGGATATCATACCGCAACCCTGTCGGCGACGGTATCACGTCCGACAAGGTCATCTACCGCATCTCCGGCGGCAGCGTATCGGGGCGCAGCGCCGCTGGGGGCGATCGCTACAAGCAACTCTGGAAGTACCAACTGAAGACTACCGCCGCGGCCACCCGCGGGCCCGGCTCGTACATCAAGGCCGGTGACAACCTCTACGCACCCGGCGCAAACGGTAATGTCCTTGTAGTCAAGGACGTCGACACGCCCAGGCGCACGGACGTGGCGGGCCCGAAACTGCCCGGCGGGGAGGTGTGGGAGATGCTCGCAGCCGACGGGAAGCTGCTGGTCGTGACGAAAGAGGGCAAGATCGCCTGCTACGGCGCGGGCAAGACCGATCCGAAGACTCACGCCCTCAAGAGGCCGACGCCTCTGGGCGCCGCAACTGCGGCTGCGAAAGCCATCCTCAAGGCCACCGGGCAGAAGGCAGGTTACTGCCTCGTCCTCGGTCTGACCGATGGCAAGCTGACCAGCAGCATCGTGGCGGGCTCTGAGATGTACGTCATCGCCATCGACCCGGACGCCAAAAAGGTCGCTGCCCTGCGCGACAAGATGTCCGCCGCGGGTCTCTACGGTAAGCGGATCAGCGTCCACGTCGGCGATCCGCTGGCGTTCGGCCTACCGCCCTATCTGGCGAACCTGATCGTCTCGGAGAAGCCCGACGCGGCGAAGCTGCTGACCGACGCGGCATCGGCGAAGGTTATCTTCCGCAGCCTGCGTCCCTACGGAGGCGTAGCATGCTTGACCGGGGCGCTGCTGATGTTGAAGCGCGCGGGCGCTCCGGTGGGGGCGGCGGAGTGGTCGCACAACAACGCCAACGCAGCCAACGCCATGATGACGTTCGACAAGCTGGTCAAGCCGCCGCTGGGCGTTCTGTGGTTCGGCGGTCCGTCGAACGCGAAAATCCTGCCCCGTCACGGCCGCGGACCCACGCCCACCGTCGTTAGCGGGCGAATGGTCATCGAGGGTCCCAACGTCCTGCGAAGCATCGACATCTACACCGGGCGGATGCTCTGGGAGCGCGAGCTGCCGAACATCGGGCAGTTTTACAACACCGGCTCCAAGCAGCTCGGCACGCACGAGACCGGTCCGAACTACGCCTGCGACGCCGACGGCGTGTACGTCATCACGCCGAAAAAGTGCCTCAAGCTGAATCCCGAGACCGGAGAGACGATCAAGGAATTCGCCCTGCCCAAGGGCGTCAAGGGCGATTCGTCGTGGGCGACCGTTCGCGTCGATGGCGGGGTACTCGTAGCCACCGGTCGGCCCGTCGACACGAAGAAGACCTTCGCGGTCAACGCCCCCCGCGGGGCGAGCGGAAAATGGCTTGCCGCCTTCGACGCTGAAACCGGAAAGGGGCTCTGGGTCAAGAGCGCGACATATGGCTTCCGCAGCAGCGGCGTGGCGGTATCCGGGGGCAAGATCTATTGCATAGACGGGCTGTCGGCCGGCGAGATGGATCTGGCCAAGCGACGCGGCGTGGACGTAACCGCCAAGGCAACCATGTCCGCCTTCGATGCAAAAACCGGAAAGCAAATCTGGACGACCGACGAGAACATCTTCGGCACGTGGCTTGGATACTCGGCGGAGCGGGACATGCTCGTCCAGGCCGGATGCGGTCGCGGAAGCGAACCGACCGCCCTGGCCGGCCACTCCGGTAAGACCGGGCGGCGCGTCTGGCGATGCCCCGAGGCGGACGTCGCCGAAGCTCCGACCTTCATCGGTCCGCCGCTGCTGCACCACGACGTGATCTTCCCGCAGCACGGGCAGGTCGTGGGCCTGATGGACGGAAAGCTCCAAACGCGGACCGAGCCGATCACAGGTAGGGCAGTACCGTGGACCTCCACCGCCCACGGATGCGGGTTCATGCTGGGCGGCGAGCACATCCTGACGCAGCGAGCCTGGAGTACCGGCGGATACACATCTATCAGTTCGGCGCCCCGGGTGTTCGGACTGGGCGGTTTCCGCTCGGGTTGTACGGCCAATATGGTTCCGGCAGGAGGGGTGCTGGCGGCGCCCGAATACTCGCAGGAATGCGAGTGCCAGTTCAAGAACAAGACCTCGCTGGGCCTGATCCACATGCCTGATATGGAGAACTGGAGTTTCGAGATGGGCGCGCCCGAGATCGACGCGGTCACGCGATTGGGGCTGAACTTCGGCGCCCCGGGCGACCGCCAGAGCGATGAAGGCACGTTGTGGTTGGACTGCCCCGACGTCGGCGGTCCGTCGCCGCTTGTGAGCGTCGATATCGAACCGAAGAAACAGGGCCTTTACCGGACCTGGGTGGGCAACTGGCGCCGCGGTCTGCGAAAGGGAATGATCTTCGCCGGCGGGAAGTTCCATCACCACACGACGGTCATGACGGGCAAGCCGCACAGGTGGATCACGGGCTCGGGAATCATCGGCGCCACGGGCATGAAGATCGCCAAAGTCCAGCCGGGGATATATACCGTCCGGATGTATTTCGCCGAACCGGCAATCGACGCCAAGCCCGGCGATCGCATCTTCAGCGTCACGCTTCAGGACGCCAAAGTGCTAAGCGACTTCGACGTCGCAAAGGAATCAGGCGCACCGCTCAAGGGCATCGTCAAAGAGTTCAAGGGCGTCAAAGTTGAAGGCGCCATGACCCTGAAGTTCACCGCGGGCAAGGGTAAACCAATCATCTCCGGCCTGGAGTTCACCAAGACGAAGTGACCGGCCGAGCGTCATTTGCTGATCTTCATCGGTATGCCGTAGAGGTGTGCTACTTTCTTGACGAATGGTTTGTGCTTGTCGGGTACGGCTTTGTGCCATTTGGTCAGGTGCTGCTGGAAAGTTTCACCTTTCGGGGACGGGGCGTTGTTCAGCCAGCGTATGGCGCCCCAGCGAGAAGGGGCTTCTTCAAACAGCGTCAGCAGGACTGCCGCCATGGCGCCGTTCAATTTGCGATTGCAGGGCTCTTTGGCCAGTTCGGCCTGGTGGGCCTTGTAGAAACCAGGCAGCCCCTTGGCGTAGATCTCGGTAATCCCGGACCATTTTTTGATGGTCTTGTCGGAGTAGTCGCGCAGGGCGTCGCGATAGTTTTTCCAGTGTCCGTAAGGCGGATCGGTCTTCCAGGACCTGGCCATCGCCCTCATGGCGTAGAGTGATGCGGTTTCCGCGAGTGTTTCCTCGAACCACCTGTTGCCCGGATCGTCCTCCTCATAACCGGCAAGAACGTGGCAGAATTCGTGTGCGAACTGGTAGGCGTACTGGCACCAAAGCTGGTTACCTGTGTCCAGCCTGATCACGATCTCGCCCTGCTTGTTGCGCTTGTACAGCGAGATCGGTCCGCCTTTTCCGCGTTTGATAACGAATTTCTCGATCTTGTAGTCAGGGAAATGCTTCCACAATTCACGACCGGTCGAATCGCAGAGGGCCTTGATGTCGCGGGCACTGTCATTAGTCGGCCCTGAAAAAGTGTTTTGAGTCTATAAGCAAAGGATGAAATAGCGA